>JAAZLT010000178.1 GCA_012799205.1 Clostridiales bacterium | reverse complement strand
CTTGCCTCTATAGATGAGCTTCCGGATGTATTTAGAAATAGAGATATTCTTCTAACCCAATATGTATATCTCAATGCGATCAAATCATATATAGAAGAGGGTGGAAGAAGTAGGGGCTCTTATCTAGTCTATGATGATAAAGGTCAACTTCCTATAGATTCATTGCCGAATGAGTTCAGGTTCTTATTAGATGATGGCGAATTAACTGAAAAGACTCAGGAGATTGGATTTAGTAAGGATGATCTTAGATGCAATATAGAATGGAAACCCGTAAGGCCAATACCTACAGAGGATAATTGGTTTGAGAATGTATGGAATCAATATATGCAAGGCGATATTATAAAATAGAGCAAAGGGGAGATAGACATGACACCTAAGGTAGGAATAATAGGCATAAATGGATTTGGTGCTACCCATGTAGGGGTAATACTTGATCTAGTTAAAAAAGGTGATCTAGAATGTACAGCCTTTGCAGACGTAAAAGTAGACCCTGAATCAGAAGGATATAAAAGGCTTATAAAAGTCGGTGCAAAACACTATATAGATTATATTGAAATGTTAGAAGATAACAAAGATTTAGACTTTGTGGTAATATCCACTCCAATTCCCCTCCACGCCCCTATGGCCGTGGAGGCATTGGAAAGAGGATTTAATGTTCTCTTAGAAAAGCCACCAGCAGTAACTGTGCAGGATATAGATAAGATAATAGAGGCAAGTGAGAGGACAGGGAATATATGCACAGTGAACTTTCAAAACACATCGTTTAAATCCTTTCTAGAGCTAAATAGAATGGTGGCAGATGGAGAGCTCGGTGAAATAAAGAGCGTAATAGGAGTAGGGCTTTGGAAGAGAACTGACGCTTATTATGAAAGAACCCCTTGGGCAGGAGAACTCATACACAATGGCGAATATGTATTAGACGGTACAGTAAATAATCCGCTGGCCCATCTTTTAAATAACTGTCTCATTGTAGCAGGGAAGGGAAATGCTGAGGATGCGCTTCCCGTAAAGGTGCAAGGTGAGCTATATAAAGGACATAATATAGGGGGCGAGGATACTGCTTGCCTAAGAGTACATACACAAAATAATATAAAAGTGCTCTTTTATACGACCCTTTGTAGCCTTGTTCAAGAGATACCATATATAATAGTCAAGGGAGATAAGGGAAAGGCAACATGGACATATAACAATGATCTCGTGCTTGAATACAATGATGGCGAAAAAAGGGAGCTTACTTACGATAAGGAGCTACCCATAGAGAATATATACTATAATCTTATAGATGTATTAAATAGCAATGAAAAAAGGCTATTAGCATCTATAAAAGCCTGCAAGAGTTTTGTATTGGCTTCAAATGGAGCCTTTGAATCTAGTAAAGAGACTATGAAAATAGGTGATGAGTATCTAGTGAGAAAAAAAGAGGGAGATACCATATCCACATATATCAAAGATATAGAAGATATAGTAGCTACTGCTCTAAAAGAGGAAAAGCTCTTCTCAGAACTAGGTATAGAGTGGGCAAAGAAGACGGAAGTATTTGATTTAGGAGGGTATACCGAATTTAATCTTTTTAAATAGAACTAATTAGTATATAGGGGGTGATATAATGCATTTAGGCATAGTCACAGATGAAGTGAATATGGACTTTGAAAGAGCTATTGAGCTATGTACCATGTGGGGAGTAAAGAGATTTGAGATAAGGCAGGCCTGGGGTAAGAGATTTCCAAACTTTGATATAGATGAGCTAAATGAAATAAAAGAAATAAGAGATAATTATGGAATTGAAATAACATCCGTATCTCCTGGCATATTCAAAACAACATTATCATCAGAGAACTTAGACTATCATAAAACCTCTTTACTTCAAAATAGTTTAGCCATGGCAGAAGAACTTGAAGTAAAGAAAATTATAATATTTGGCATACAAAGGTCCCCGGATGATACAGAGGAGGATATAACTAGAGTTATAGATATATTAGGTGAGGCCACTTTAAAGGCTAAATCTAGAGGGTTTCAGCTACTAGTTGAAAATGAACCAGGTTGGTGGGCAGATACTAGTAAAAACACTTATAAAGTGCTAGATAGTCTAAGAGACACTGGACTTAAACTAAACTGGGATCCAGGCAACCTATTTAACGCTGGAGAAGAGGATTATAAGAAGGGTTACGAACTATTAAAAGAATTTATTGGGCATGTACATGTAAAGGATGTCAAAAAAACAGATAATGAAAATATATATGTTCCCGTAGGCCAGGGTGATATAGACTGGGCAGGACAGCTTAGAGACCTCAAAGCAGACGGTTATTCAGAGAATATAATAGTTGAGACCCACTTAAGCCCAAAAGAAGAATCATCTAAGATCTCTGTAGAATATGTGAAGAAAATAATAGGGTAAAAGGGTGGTTATCGATGGACGATAGACGAGATGAGAGAAATGCCTATTTAATAGCTATGCCAGCAATACTTTTGGGATTGGTTCTAAAAATAATACCCCTATTAGATGCCATAAAACTTCCCTTTATGGATTTTAGCCTATCAGCCGGAACAGAAGGGAGCCCATATGTAGGTTTTCATAACTTTGCTAGATTATTTTCTACATACTATTATAGGCGACTTGTATCCAATACTTTAATATTAAAACTTGGATCAATTTCTCTTTCTGCCCTAATGGCATTTTTACTCGGTCTATCTCTAAGTTATATAAAGCAAAGAAAGATTAGAGATATATTTATAATATTTTTTACAATTCCCTTTTTTATTCCCTCTTCTGTATTTAGCTACCTAATGTTTAAGGCATTTTCCACCAGATGGTTTGTACAATCAGATAAGTTTAGAATAGTATATATGATTGTAGAGACGTTAAAAAAGGCTGGGGTATTCTCTATAATTATATACTCATTCATAGAATATAGAGATATCAGCAAAAACAGTAAACTGGTAATAGCGATAAAGGGTATATCTATATTTTTGTTAGTCCAGCTCTCATCTATTTTAACATTGGATTTCGAAACCCTAAGCGAGCTCATAAATCCTCTTGTTTATAATGTTGCAGATACGGTAGATACATATATGTATAGAATAGGAATATTTGAAGGGGATATAAATCAGGTCACCCCTATCTGGTTTATGAAGTTTATAGTACAGTTCCCAATAACCGTAGGCATATACTATGCTATGAAAAATATATATATACAGGAATATTTAGATAGATATGAGCATGTACAAACCTGCGAAGAATCAAAAGAAAGCTTTTATTCTAAGAGTCTGAGTATGCTGATGAGTCTTATATATATAGCAATATTATGTGTTCCCTTTGTGATGATTTTCATGGGGATAAAAGGGGAGCCAGCTACTTTAACGGTCAATGAAAATATTATAAATATGGATATTATATCTACTGGGACTAGATATTTATCTTTAGTCTTTATAGCTGTATTATTTAATTCAATATTGACATTATTACTTTCATACCCTCTTACAATGTCCTATTCTGTAGGCCAAATTACCTACGAAATGTTTTTACTCATATTACTCGTAGCGGGGCAAGGTGGAGTACATGAATTTATGTATTATAAGAGGCTGGGTATAGAGGAGACTATATATCCCTATATGTTAAATGGACTGTTTTCTATAAGCCATGTTATTATACTTGCAGGGATATATAATAGTAAATACTCCTTTTCGGGAATAGGAAGGTATCTTGCAAGGCAATATAAATATATAATCGCCTTTGCAGGTTTTCAGTTTGTAAAAATGTGGAACTCCTATTACATAGGCCATGATATATATACAAAAACAGGTACAATATATTCACCCATAGCCACATTTAAATCTATGATTATAGAATATGTAGGTCAGTATAGCATATCGGTTATGAAATTGGGCATGATTATTAGCATACCACCACTAGTAGTAGGGATGCTTTTATGTATATTTGCGGATAGACGCGTATTCATAGGACGTATAAGGGATTAAATAACTATAAATTGGAGGGATACATATGATTTCAACAGGACTTGTCTCAATAACATTTAGGCAGTTATCGCCTAGAGAAGTAATAGATTTAATGCTAGAGGCAAAGCTAGAGGGAGTTGAGTGGGGCGGCGATATACATGTACCCCATGGAGATATCAAAAGAGCAAAAGAGGTGGCAAAGCTAACATATGATGCAGGAATAGAGATCCCCGCATATGGTTCCTATTATAGAGCAGGTGTAGACGACCCTAAAAACCCGAAATTTGAGGCAGTACTCGAAAGTGCACTAGCGCTTGAAACAGATTGCATACGCATCTGGGCGGGAAACCTTGGCTCTGATAAGGCTGACGAAGCTTGGTGGAAGAATGTAATACAAGATTCACAGAGGGTAGCTTCAATGGCAGAAAAGGAAGGTATTAGCGTAGCATTTGAATATCACGGAAACACCCTAACGGATACTGATAAAGCTGCTATGAGGCTTCTCAAAGAGGTGGACCATCCAAATATAAAAAGCTATTGGCAGCCACCTGTGGGCCTTGATATTCCCAGCAGAATTGAGGGGCTTACCTCTGTACTTCCCTATTTAGCTCATATACACACATTTCAGTGGGATATAAGGGAAAGGCTAGAGCTAAGTGAAGGCATAGACGAATGGAGAGGATATTTTGATATTGTCAAAAAGGCAGATAAGAACTGCTATGCACTTATAGAGTTTGTAAAAGGGGATGAGCCGGCACAGCTGATAGAGGATGCAAAGGCCTTAAGACAGGCTTTAGATATAATATAATTTAAAATATTAAACCGAATAAATAATATAAAAGATAAGAGCTGATGTATTTATAGATCATCTCTTATCTTTTACTATCTACTAGTTCAAACAGACTTTTGCGGAACTCAACCTGTTTTTTAAAGATCTGTCTAAATATTTCATCTCTAGTGCCCTCTAATATATTAATATATTTAAAATTACAATATGTGTTGAGCCCCACTTCCACTGCGCTGATTACTATTCCCGGAATGATTACCGTATTGCCATCATCAAAGCGGATGGTGATTATATTAGCATTTTTAATAGTATTCATGTTCTCTAGTTGATCCGCTTTTATATAGAAACTTAAAAAGTCGCCGCCAATTCTATTTATAGTGACTCTAGTTGGTAGGGTATTTTTTATAATGATATTGCCCTCTAATTCCCAAAGGAGACTAAAGTAATCTGTAGATGAGTTGGGAGTTAGTTTATCTATATACATCTCCCCATCACCTCTATATATTACTTGGGCATCATATTCATGAATTTTGCCATTATCCACTGTATGGAATGTAGCCTTTATAATCTTATCCACAGGGCAGTTGCATCTTACACATAGACATTCGCCAGAATCTATCTTAAATCTATAACCTAGATTAGACCTAATCAAAGTACCTTGCGCCTGGCATACATTTTCTTTTGTGCATATCTCTAGTGTGCCTAATATAGCAGGGCTTTGTAATATGACCTGTTGATTCTTTTGTTTGGTCATTAATATATTTACCATTATATCTACAAGCTGAGGGTCAAATTGCCTACCTTTATTAGATACAAGTTCGCGGATTATAGCATTTATGGGCTTTGCCCCCTTATAACTTCTCCCTGATAACATGGCATCCACAGCGTCACAAATTGCAATTATTCTACTTTCTAGGGGAATATCATCACCTTTTAAACCATCTGGATATCCAGTTCCATTATAATTTTCATGATGCCTGAGTACAATCTCACCTATACCATATAGTCGCTTAGTTCTGTAGAATAAATCTTTTACAATATTATAGCTATAGATAGGATGCCTTTTCATAATATCCCTTTCATGTTCAGTATAATCTCCCTTTTTACTAGCTATCGCCTCTGGAATATAGACCTTGCCTATATCGTGGAGCACCGCAGCTATGTACAACCTATGCAGCCTTTCACTTGAAAATTTAAGTTCTAGTCCCATAAGACTACATAAAAGGGCAACATTATAGGGATGGCTCTTCATAAAGGGCTCTCTAGCCTGTATGATACCGGAGAATAAATGTATTAGATTGAAAAGATTAGAATCCTCCACATGTTCCATGTATATTGCTTCGAATATAAGCTGGATGTCTCTAAGTGTTTTTATTATATTTGTATCCGTTAAGAGGGTGTAGATGTTATCTTTAAGATCAAGAGCTTTTGACAGATACAGACATCCTATGACCCTATTGTCTGCAGAGCGTACAGAAAATATAGGAAAGTATAATTCAACTTTGGCATTTTCACACAGGGGTTTATATTTGAATTTAGCACCATCTCCAAACCTATGAAGTATAGCCTTTTTTTCATTATAAATTGCATCTAGGTATGAAGTTTGACCTGATCTACTCAGGTATAGTCTATACTGTTTATCGGATACTTCATTATTATTAGATGAATATTGTACTGTACCATATAGACCATCTTTGTTAAATCTTATCATTTTCCAATTATCAAAACCTAAATATTCACATAGAGTAGCCGCCGAACATTTTAGTTCACTATGTAGGTTTCTCTCAAATCCCTCTATATCAATAAACTCATACATAAATATTACCTCCCGTTAATAAAAAAGGCAAGGGCAGCCCATAGGCGCCTTGCCAGAATAAAAGACGACCTCGGCGGCCTGGCAGTCATAGAAGAATCCTTAGACCCATGGCTTTGCGACCTTACCTTTCGATAAGTGTGCCTTTATCAAGCTCAACAATATTAGATTGATTATATTGGGACAATACTCCTACACAAATGCTAGATTCGCATAGGGCTGTGTACCCATAGTATAGCATGTTACTTAGAAAATCACAAGAGATTGGAACATACAAATACCCTAGATTTTCTTTACTTTAAAAGTTTTCCATATTATAATTAGGCTAGTATAAAATTGGATATAAGCCATATGAGGAGGCCAATATGCAGCTAACTAGAGAAGATGTTGATGTATTTGAAATTAAAGATTATTTGGGTAAGAAATTTGATTGTAAGTGTGGCAGAAAACATGGTGTAGGTATAGAGGATGTAATAATAGAAAGCGGAGCGATTAATAGGCTACCTCAGATTATGAAGGAAAATGGATATAAGAAGGCATTTGTAGTTTCAGATAATAATACATATTTAGCGGCTGGAAAAAAGGTAGAGGGCATACTTAGAGATAACAAGTATAATACTAGGTCCCTTATATATGAGAGGAAGGGCCATCTAGTTCCTGATGAGAGGGCCCTTGGGGAATTTATGGCTTACTATCATAAGGATGTGGACGTATTAATAGTTGTCGGCTCAGGGGTATTGAGTGATATATCAAAATATATAAGTCATATGCTGGATATTCCATCTATAATGGTAGCTACAGCGCCCTCTATGGATGGATATGCATCTGTTGGATCTGCATTTATACTAAAAAGTACAAAGATATCATTAAATTCAATGCCGCCTAATATAATTATAGGCGATATAGACGTGCTAAGACGGGCGCCTATGGACATGATTGTGGCGGGCCTTGGAGACATGTTAGGTAAATATTCTTCTCTGAGGGATTGGAAGCTCTCTAATATAGTGACTGGAGAATATCACTGTAGTATTGTAGAATATATGGTTCGCTCGTCTTTAGAAAAATGCATCGAAAATATAGAGGGCTATGCAAGGAGAGATGAAGCTGCCATAGGCCATCTCATGGAAGGACTTGTCTTGGCCGGGATTGCCATGAGCTTTATAGGAAACTCAAGACCTGCATCTGGTTCAGAGCATCATATGTCCCATTTTTGGGAGCTCATATCTCTCATGGAACAAAGGACACCTGTAGCACATGGCATACAGGTAGGCATAGCTACACTCATCACCACTGGCCTTGCAAAAAAGCTGATAGATATGGATGTAGATTTTGATAATATACTAGATAGTGTAGCATCTATTGATATTGATAGATGGGAAGATGAAATTGGCAGGGTATATAAGGATGCTGCGCAAGAGACCATTAAACTAAATAAAAAGCCCTTGCATGAAATGATAAGCGAGCGTAAAAAAAGGGTAATTTCTATAAGAGATAACTGGAATGAAATATTAAGGACTTTAAAGAAAGGGCCAGAGTCAAGGCAAATAGAGAAGCTTTATAAGACAGTTGGTAGGAATGTAGCCACAAGACCAATAGATGTAGGATTTGATAGGAATCTAATATTAGATACCATATTATATGCAAAAGAGGTAAGACAAAGGTATACAATCCTTCAGCTATTATGGGATCTAGGGCTATTGGAAGATTTAGCTATAGATCTTACAAGAGGCGGCAAAGTCTCTTGGCAGGCACATCAAAGTTCCACTACAGAGGTTCCAGAAAACACAATGGCGGCCTTTGAATATGCTTGGAATCTGGGAGGGATCCCAGAGGCAGATATCCGAACTACTAAGGATAGGGTCATAATATGTCTTCATGACAGTGCTCTTATGAGAACAGGATATGAGGTGCCAGATAGCTATAAAGATGTAGATGCATCGCTGCTTAATTTTGAGGATTTAAGGCAAATAGATGTAGGCAGTAAATATGGCAAGCAATATAAGGGCGAGGGAATTCCTGCTCTTAGAGATGTGTTTAAAGCTATGAAACAGTCAGACGACAGACTCTTATATTTAGACTTTAAAGATGTAGTTTTGGAAGAATTGGTGAATTTAATAGAAGAATACGATATCGGAAATAGAATCATATTTGCGCACAATAGCCATGACAATTGCATAAAAGTAAAGAGTATGTTAGATGGCATAGGCACTATGCTCTGGATAGGTGGCAAGGCGGATGCTATAAAAGAGAAGTTTGAAAGGGCTAGGGCATCAAATTTCAAAGGTCTGACGCAGGTACAGCTTCACCTAAATGATAAAAGCACGCCGCATGAGGGTTGGAGATACGATTTGGATTTAGACTTTATTAGATATTGCTATGATATAGCCGAAGACTATGGCATAGATCTTGAAGTATTGCCGTTTGAATTTAGTAGAGAAGATATATACACTCTACTAGACATCGGCATAAGATGGTTTGCTGTAGACTATCCTAAACGCTTTGTAGATTATGTTAAGGACTATCAAAATCCTAGCTCCAGATGATAGATAAAAAAGGAGTTGAATATGATGGATAAAAGAATATTAGCGCCCGTTGTGGTGACAATTGTACTTGTTTTATACTTCACAGGATTTTTAGTAGTTGCTGTCAATATTATTGATCCTCTTTGGGTTAAGATAGTAGGGAGTGTAGTTCCCTTGATATTAATGGGGGTTAGTGTATATGTGCTTGTAGAGAGAGTAAAAGAGATAAGGGGTGGTGAAGAAGATGATCTTAGTAAATACTGACTATATAACAGGTAAAGAGTTGGAGATGATAAGTATAGTAAAGGGGAGTACAATTCAGACTAAACATCTAGGGAAGGACATCTCTCAAGCATTTAAACACCTAGTAGGAGGAGAGCTAAGGGAATATAATGAGATGATGAACGATGCTAGGGCACTTGCTACAAAGAGAATGGTGGAGGAAGCCGAGAGTTTAAATGCAGATGCAGTGGTAAATATTCGCTATGCATCATCTACTGTTATGAGCGGCGCTGCAGAGGTAATAGTATATGGAACTGCCGTTAAGTTTGTAGATTAGAGAATATATCAATATAGATAACACTATATTGACAGGTAAAGATTGTTGTTTATAAATAAAAATGGGGAAGGGAAGTAACAAAAATGTTTATCCATAATGTAGATTTACATTTTCATGCTGGGCAAGAGAGACAGCCTGATGTGACTTTAGGACAATATTTTGACTACGCTCAAAAGACTGGACGCAAAATCCTTGGGGTAACTGATCACTATGGACTATATTTCCCCCAAAGAGAAATTACTAGAAGATGTATGTATAAAAATAGTCTAGATGGGTTAATTGAGTATAGAGAAGATGTGGAAGCACTTAAGAGCTCTTTTCCAGACATTACAATACTATTTGCACCTGAGATTGGACCAAGGGATGATCTTAAGTCTATGCCTTCCCAGGTCATAGATATGTCTGACTATTTTATAGCGGAACCGCTACATACAGAGGGAAGTATAGATGATAATACAAATAGCTTTATAAGTAGACTCTATGAAATCTCAGACTTTATGCAAGCTACAGGCAAACCAATCTATACGGCTCATCCTTTTCGCTCCGCTATAAATCATAGACTAATAAAAAGAAAGATAGAACCCTGGGTGACTAGGATAGTATATAGAGATCATTGGGGAGATTTTAGCTATGAGGAGATAAGAGACTTTTTCATGCTGGATATTAAAAGGGTGGCTAAAGCATCACGCAAATTGGATATTCCCATAGAGATAAATGGGAATACTCAGTATAGGACGCGTTCATCCAACCTTCCCGCTGCACTTCAAATACTATGGGCAGCTCTTGGAGTAATATTGGACGAGGGCGTAGATTTGGTGCCGGGAAGCGATCTACATGGATTTGTAGCCGGAGTTGGGAATATCGGTCAATATGTGCCAGTTGATTGCTTTGAGGCGCTTGGCATTGAATATGATGATATACGGTTTATGAAGAAAATATTATAGTCTAGGGATTTTTTTGGGGGGATTATTATGCATAGGATATTAGTTATCTCCGATGGCTTTTTTCATCCTTCGTTAATATGTCGATATGCATTTAAAAGATTATTAACAGATTTGGATGAAGACTTCCATTTTGAGTTTACAAAGAATATAAATGTATTGAGTGCCTTGAGGGAGAAGGCCTACAGTGCAGTTATATTATACTTTCATAAAAAGAGAATAAAGGAGAGTGCACTCAGCGGGCTAGAGGCTTTTGCATCTAAAGGTGGCGGAGTATTCGCAATTCACTCTGCAATGGCATCATTTAAGACTAGCAGTAGATACCAAAAAATTTTAGGTGGTAGATTTACAGGTCATGGACCGATAGATGATATAGCTATTAGAAATGTTCCCAGTAAGATTGATATTGGTCTTAAATCTATATCATTTTCAATAAAGGACGAGCTGTATATACATGATTATGATAGCGATAATGATATATTACTAGAAGGTGTGCAAAACGGTATTGAAGAGCCTATCCTCTGGATTAAATGCTATGGAAATGGGAAAGTGGCATATTTATCTTTGGGTCATCGAAAGGCTGTATTTGAACAAAATGAAGTGAAGTCTATAATAGAGAAAGTCTTAAATTGGATTAGCACTCGGGAGGTGTAAACATGAAAAGATTAAGGCTTGGGGTTATAGGATGTGGGGATATTTCAAAATATGTGCTCCTATTTGCAAGGCTTAATAGACATATCCAGGTAGTGGGTTGCGCAGATATAGACTTTGAAAGGGCCAATAGGTATGCCTCTTGGTTTAAAGGGGCTAGGGCGTATGATGATTATATAAAGATGATTTCAGAGCTTGATCTAGATGCCGCGTACCTGGCAGTGCCTCATAATCTACATTTTCCAATAATGAAAGATCTCATAGAAAAAAATATACATATACTATGCGAAAAGCCAATTACTATATCTTTAGAAGAAGCCATATATATAGTAGATTTTGCAGAATCTAAGGATGTAAAGATCGGCATAAATTATCAATACAGATATGATAAAGCCTGCTATAGATTAGCAATGGCAGCACAAAAAGGAGAGCTAGGCGAAATATATTATGGCATATGTAATATACCTTGGTATAGAGATGATAGCTATTTTAAAAATAGCAGTTGGCATAAAAATATCGAATCATCAGGAGGTGGTACGCTCTTGACCCAGGGCTCCCATGCACTTGATATACTTCTTTGGGCATGCAATTCAAAGCCGGTTAAAGCACAAGGCATGATAAAAAATATGAAGTTTAGAGATGTAGAAGTGGAAGATTTAGCAATGGGAATTATAGAACTTGAAAATGGTACAGTGTTACAGGTCACAAGCTCTATGGCAGCTCTTCCGGAGCAATCTGTTACAATAAATCTATATGGCTCAAAGGGAACTGCCATATATAGGGGGCCAAGTTTTCCTAGGGTGAAATTTAAAAGTGCTAAGGTGTCTCGCCATAGACTCAATGTATTTGGCCTACATGCCCTGGATAGAAGTCTAAGGGCATTTACTAGATGGGTTTTAAAGGGCGATATAAAATATCATATTACGGGAAGAGAGGCAATTTCAGTACTCTCTAGTATTCTTTCTATCTACGAATCTGCGAAAACCGGAGAAGTTGAGAAAGTGAAATTATAGCAATAGGGAGGGGGATTTACTATGAAAAAACAAGATAAAGTTTCTAAAGGGGAAATCCTAATATTTGGCGCAGGGGATCTATTTGGAGGTGGAGCCCAACTTATAATCAGTTTCTACTACCTGATATTTTTGACAGATATAATTAAGATCCGTCCAGCTTTGGCAGGTGTGGTCATATTATTTAGCAAGGTATGGGATGCCATCTCAGATCCTCTCATGGGCCTTATAACGGATAATACCAACACCCGATGGGGAAGACGCAAGCCTTATTTTCTGATCGGATTTTTTGGGATAGTAGCAGCATTCTTTTTACTTTGGTATCCAATATCAAATGACAGCCAAATGATAAAATTTCTGTATATGTTATTTGCATATCTACTATATTCCAGCGTATCCACTATGGTTATGGTACCCTACTCTGCCATGAGTAGTGAGATTAGCCAGGATTATGAAGAGAGAAATATTGTAAATGGTACTCGTCTATTTTTCTCTCAGCTCTCTAGTTTAATTTGTGCCGTAGTGCCTATGGAGATAGTTAAGCTCTTTGCGGATGAGAGGGCAGGTTATATAGCTATGGCTATATCCTTTGGATTCTTCTTTGCTATACCTTTTTTACTCATGTTCTTTTTCACAAAAGAGAGAGTTGAGGGCACAAAAGAGGATTCTAAGTTTGATATAAGTTTTTTTCTAAAGCCTTTTAAAGTAAAAGCTTTTAGAAACCTAATTATGATCTATCTATCCGCATTTTTGGCTATGGATATTGTATCTACCGTATTTGCCTATTATATGAACTATTATTTAAAAAGGCCTGGTGAGCTCAACTATGTATTGGGTGCTATGCTTATCACTCAGGTAATTATGGTGTTTGCAGTAATAAAGCTAGCAAATAAAATAGGTAAAGCAAAGACAGTGATGGTTTCAATTGCAATATGGGCAGTAGGTATATTGCTAATGTCGCAAATTCAGCCTACATGGCCTGCGTGGGTCATATATGTAGATGCAGTTATAATGGGACTTGGCATTATAGGTTGTGTAGTGATGCCCTGGACCATGTATCCTGATATTACAGATGTAGGTGAACTGGCCTTTGGCAGGCGAAGCTCGGGATCTTTTAGTGGCATAATGACATTCATGCGAAAGTTTTCTTCTGCAGTTGGGATATTTATAGTATCCTACATACTCGATATTGCCGGATATATTGAGCCAATTGAAGATGGAGTACAGGTGATAATGCAAGATCAACCTGAGGCAGTTATAACAGCTTTAAAAGTGATTGTGATACTATTTCCCTTTGTTCTACTTTTTTTCACATTCCGGGGTGCTATGAAATATCCACTAAATAGGCAGCTTCAAAAAAGATTAATGATATATTTAGATTATAAAAATGGTAAATTAGCAGAGAATCCCCTGACAAAGGATGAGCTAGAGAACATGAAGAAATCGCTCATATAAGGAAAATATACGAGGAGGAGAATATATGCAACCTGATATGACTATTAAGATGGGACCGGCGTGTTTTTCTGGTATTAAGCAGTTAGATGAGGGTAAGACTATAGATGAAGCTCAGATAAGGCTTATATGCGATTATATAGATAGAAGATACGATTGTGCAGATTTTCGACTGGTGGCAATCATCCGGACACTATATGATTATACTAATCTTATTAGTAAAGAAACAATAGAATATATGAAAGATGCTATACTAAATTTTAAATATTGGATGGATGAACCAGGTATAGATAGCATGTGCTATTGGTCTGAAAATCATCAGATACTTTTTGCGGCGGTTGAATATCTTGCAGGACAACTCTATCCCGAGGAGATATTTACAAATGCAGATATGACAGGAAAAGAACATATAGAGAAGGCAAAGCAAAGAATAGAGCGTTGGCTATATGATAGATTCACATATGGATTTATAGAGTGGCATTCTAATACATATTATGAAGAGGATGTGGCGGCTCTATCTATATTAATAGATTTTTGTGAGGATGAGAAAATCGTTCAAAGATCTAAGATGATAATGGATCTTTTGCTACTGGATATGGCTATGCATTCCTGGAAAGGGCTGTTTTGTGCAACTAGCGGTAGGTGCTATGAAATGCAAAAAAAGAACCCATTGAGACACGGCACATTGCAAATAGCCGAGGCCGTATGGCAGCATGGCAACTTAGAGACATATGACTATAGCAGAACCTCTGCAAGCTTCCTTCTTATGAAAGAATATGATATACCAGAGGTGATAAAAAAGATAGGACAAGATACTAGAGATGTAGAAATTAAGGGTTCTATGGGGTTAAACTTAGACGAAATACAATATGAATTTGAAGAATTAGAAGATATAGATACTACAGGAATGTTTCTATGGGCTATGGAGAGTTTTACAAATCCAGAGTCTATTGATATGGCACTAAAGATATTTAATGAATGGAACCTGTATGAAAATAATTTTCTTGCAGACCTTAAGATGATAAATTATAAGATACTTAGAAAAAGTGGGCTTTTACCCTTTATAATAAGACTTTTAAATCCTGTAACCCAAGGTATAGCTATCCAAAGGGCAAATACGTATACATATAAGACAAAGGATTATATGTTATCCACAGCTCAAGGCTACCACCCAGGTGAATTTGCCGATCAGCAACATATATGGCAGGCAACACTGTCTGACTCTGTCACCGTATTTACAACCCATCCTAGCGTTTCAGCCTTTTCAGACGATGATAGAAACTTCTCTCCTAGCTACTGGGTTGGCAGTGGCATTTTACCCCATTCAGTGCAGCATAAAAATGTGCATATGAGTATATATGATCTTAGAGGGCGCAAAGGATTTATGGAAACAAAGCGGGCGCAATTCACCCATGCATACTTTCCCACTGAAAAGTTTGACAAGTTTAAGCTTGACAATAATTATATATTCGGAGCTTTGGGAAATGTATTTATAGCACTAATAGGCCGCAATGGATTGAATATAAACCCCAAGGATTCGGCGGATATAATACAAGGGGGAAAGGTGACTTATTGGATATGTGAAATTGGTACATCTGATTCTTATTCATCTTTTGATAAATTTATAGATGATATAAAAACTAGGGAAGTAGAATTTAGTAAGAGTCAGCTAAAATATAAGGGGAAAGATACCTATAGCCTAACATACAAGGGTGAGTTTACATTAAATGGGGAAGTAGTGAAAACTAACTACGATAGGCTTGAATCACCATATGGTAAGGTCCCAAGAAAGCCAGAGGAGATATACATATCTCATGAAGGTAAAGAGCTATACCTTAATTTTGATAAGCTTATACGAGAGTGCAAATAATTTGAAATTATAACGAAGGTGAAGGATATATGGATAGAAGTATAATAGACATACATGCACATGTATTTCCAGAGAAGATCGCCAAGAAAGCATCTTCATCTACCGGAGACTATTACGGCATTGAGATGTATGGAGACGGTACAGTACAAGATCTTTTAGAAAAGGGAGAGAAAATAGGCACTAAAAGATATGTAATACATTCAACAGCCACCAGAGCTGATCAAGTAGTGTCTGTAAATAATTTTATTGCATCAGTGAAAGAGGCAGATAGTAGATTTATAGGGTTTGGAACTGTGCACCCAGATTTGGAAGATATACCAGGGGAAATAGAAAGGCTTATATCTCTTGGATTTAAGGGTATAAAACTCCATCCAGATTTTCAAAGATTTAATATAGACGGGGAGAATATGATACCTATATATAGGATTATAGGAGATAGACTTCCCATACTTATGCATATGGGAGATGAGAATAAGACATATTCTACACCTAGAAGACTTGCCAGAGTGCTTGATATATTTCCCGATCTAACTATTATTGCAGCTCATATGGGGGGCTATATGAGATGGGGAGAGTCTGGGGATTTTCTTGTAGGCAGGGATGTTTACTTTGATACTTCGAGCACTATGGAGTTTTTAGATAAACAAAAGATGGTGGATATGATAAGGACCCATGGAGCTGATAAGATATTATTTGGTGTGGACTATCCCATGTGGACACATGAAGGGGAATTGGAAAATATATTGAGCTTAGGACTATCTGAAGAGGAGCTTAGGCTAATTCTGTATGAAAATGCATGTAAGCTACTGAATATAGATGTTTAAATAAAGTCCTATAACTCATGGAGAATTTTTCATATATTTATTTGTGAGGAAACATTGGTTTTTAAAAAAGATATCGATTAGGAACTTAATTGAATTTAATAAAGACGGTATAATAAGTTTTACAGTGGTCACCTCGTATATTTTATGGCGGGACTTACACCTATACCATATAATGTGCGGGTGATCATTGTCAATTTTATTTAAATTTCTAAGCGTCAGAGCAAATAAGTATTATTATGGATTTAATGGTAAAGTCTATTTATGCAGGTAATACTAAGTTTCGAACTGTGGCCAACAAGCATTACCAATCCTAAATAAACTTTACCATAAGCTCCATAATATTAATTACGATGTTTTTTATAGCTATAGCAGTTATTTTGGTATCTTCAGGGGAGGAATGTAGATGAGAGGTCACTATACCCTGCTGCTACCAATAATTATATAGATTTAATAGTCAATATATTTGACACTACGAATCAGATGACAGGGTATATTTAATGAAAATGAAATTGGAGTGGTGGCAGGGACCCAGAGTGCCTGTGATGATGCGATAAAAAAGTATATCAATGGTGGAGTAAGGTCTACAGGCAGTATATGTCAGGATCATTATTTTGATAGAGAATGATGCAGATATTATAAATATTATAGACTATGCAACAAGTGAGATGAAGGTAAAAGAAGTGGCAGGTACTGCAGAAATAGATGGGGTTTAGAGTAGATAATTTGCATAGCATACCAATATTGGTTAGGATAACAAAAATGCTACAATGTATCATTGGAGGCATTTTTGTTACTTTTGGAGGAATGATTATTTACATTTTATATAAAGTCAGCTAGAATATAAACCGCTGAAATGAATGTTCGTTAGCACTATCTTTATAGATATGAATTGATGAATTGACAGATGCGAAATGGAGGATAATTATTTATATGGGAACCAGGTATGCAAATAGAAAAACTAAAATGATTAATTTCTTTAAGGCTGACAATGCAAGTTGGGATGATATAACCATATCAGGTATATCATTTATAATAGCGGGATTATTTGCTATTATTTGTGTAACACCATTTATTTATGTAATAAAATATTCCATTACTCCTTATGAAGAATATCTACAGAATCCATTTAGTTTAATACTAAAAAATCCAACTTTAAATGCTTATAAAATGGCAATGGATTATAGATATATTTGGACTGGCTATAAAAACACATTATTCATAGCTTTGATTGGTACAATATGCTCAATGGCTTTGCTTGTAATGACTGCTTATCCATTAACTAAAAGAAATTTAAAAGGGCGCAAAATGATAATGGTTCTTTGGATCATAACGATGTTTTTTGGCGGAGGGATGATACCAAATTATTTTTTAATACGCAATCTTGGACTTTTGAATAATCTATGGTCTATCATTTTACCTAGTTTATTGGGGACTTATAATCTAATATTGATGATAAACTACATTTCGGGTCTACCAACATCTATAGAAGAGGCTGCACTAATTGATGGCGCGAATGACGTGCAGACTCTTTTTAAGATAATATTGCCATTATGTTTGCCTATATTGGCTACATTGGGGTTGTTCACTGTAGTGGGCTATTGGAATACCTATTTTACAGCTATTATATATTTGACAAAGCGGGATAAATGGCCTCTACAATTGGTGTTGCGTGAGATTGTTTTTGAATCGGCTGCTGCTGAGATGCAACATGGAATGGCAGCTGAGGAGCGCATTACACAGCCATTTACTTTGAAAATGTCTTCGATTGTTATAGCTACTTTGCCTATTATGTGTGTCTATCCATTTCTTCAGAAATACTTCATGACTGGATTAGTTTTGGGTGGCGTCAAAGAATAGGTCTTAGGTTATTGTATTAAACAAAATATCAAGGAGGAAAAGTATGAAGGGATTAACATCTAAAATAAATAAAGATTTTTCCCGAAGATCGGGCAGTTTAAAATCCTATATATTTAGAAACCGCTACCAGTACCTGATGTGTATACCAGGACTTATATACCTTTTGATTTTTAAATATATACCCCTATATGGTATAACTTTGGCTTTTAAAGATTTTAGTTTCAAGTTAGGAATTTTAAAGAGTCCATTAAATAACTTTGCTAACTTTAGGCAATTATTCGGGAGCGAAAAGTTTTATGCTGTTTTACAAAATTCATTGTTGTTGAGTGTTGCAAGGCTTGTAATTACGTTTCCCATACCCATTATATTGGCTTTGTTATTAAATGAGATTAGGGCTGAAAAGTTTAAGCGTATGTTCCAGACACTTATGTATCTACCGCATTTCATATCTTGGGTTGTTTTAGGTGGAATCTTAACAAATTTCCTATCAGTTAATGACGGCCTAATAAACATACTTATGGATAGTTTGATAGGTCAGAAAATTAATTTTTTGGGATCTGCTGAGTGGTTTAGAACTGTGATTATAGCCGGGAATATATGGAAGGAAGCAGGGTGGGGGACAATTATCTATCTTGCTGCATTATCATCTATAAATCCGGAATACTATGAGGCCGCAATTATGGATGGCGCAAATCGGTATCAGCAGCTGTTGTATATAACTTTACCTAGTCTTGCTAGCACTATAGTGGTAACGCTGATTTTAGCTGTAGGTGGCCTCATGAATAATGGGTTTGAACAAATATACCTTTTTCAGAATGGATTAAATATTTCAGTGTCTGAGGTATTTGAGACTTATACTTATAGAATTGGAATAGTGGGGGGCAGATACTCCTATTCGACAGCGGTCGGATTGTTTAAATCCCTTGTAGCAGCGATAATGCTTTTCTCTACTAACCGAATTGCCAATAGGCTCCGTGGGGAAGCATTATTTTAAAACGATATTGCTATGTGCATTAAATTCAAACATAATTATGCACTTTCAATATGAAATCATTAATTTATAAGGAGGACTTAGAAAATGAATAAACTTTTCAAAAAATCAGTGTTGATTGGGCTTGTTATTATAATGATCTTTACTGTAATAGCTTGTAAGGATACAGTAGAGAAGGCTGATGACAAAGACAATGAACAAAAAGAAGGGGCAGGTGGCATCGAAAAAGACAAGGGTGAATCAAAAGATAAGGACCCGATTGAACAGGAACCTGTGACTCTTAGAATGATCCAGCGTTTAAACGCTACTTATGTTGTAGAGGATAATCCTATTATTGAGGAATGGGGCAAAAGGACGAACACAATCATAGAGATAGAGGCACCACCTGTAAATAATTACGGTGACCGTCTAAATATTGTAATGGCATCGGGTGATCTTCCTGATATTATATTCTTGAATAATACTGGGGCACTTTATCATGGCTGGGCTAAAGATGGATTATTGCTAGAATTAGATGATTATTTTAATGACTCTATGCCCAATGCAAGCAAAGTGCTAACAGATGATGAACTATCTGTAGTGCGTGTTCCAAGCTTAGAGAATGGTTTATATTCATTACCACGAGTTCAGACAAAATCATATGATAGCATTATCTATCGTGAAGATTGGCTCAAAGCCTTAGATATGAAAGTGCCTGAGACTCCCGAAGAATTTGCAAAGACTATGTTAGCATTTGCAAAGGAAGACCCAGATGGAAATGGCAAAGATGATACATTTGGATGGTCCTATAATAGAGCCATGGGTCCTTTATATCGAAGTCTAGTTTCCGGATTCAATATAAGGCCAGAATCCGTACCGAATGAAGACGGGGATTATGAAATAATGCAAGCACAAGAAGGGTACATGGTATTTATAGATTGGCTACGTGACATGTATAAAAATGGTGCGCTAGATCCGGAGTGGTACCTTACGACTACGTATGAAGATGACGATAAATGGAATGCAGGAAAATTAGGCGCCGTATATGCCAATAAAATTAATGATCATTTAGTAGGTGGCGGAACCCAAAAGATCAAGGATGTAGACACGGAAGCAAAGCTAACCGTTGGACCGCCATTAAGACAAGAAGGTCAATCAGTTGCAGATGTATATTATAATCCACAAGTATGGGGGAATTATGCCGTAAATGCAGAAAGTGAAAATATAGATCATGCTATTGCATTTCTCGACTATGGATATACAGACGAATGTAATGAGTTACTGGTTATAGGAATGGAAGGGATAACTTATGAAAGCTTTGATCCTGTAAGAAGATTTGTTACTAGGACAGAAGAGAATAAAGAAAATGCAGACTTTGTATCAAACTTCGCTTCAATTAACTTCCAACGTGAAGATAAAGGTTTGCTAGTATCCAAAGGTGACACTGAAGAGGAACTTAACCGATTCTTGCAGGCTGAAGAAGAAGTAGGGGGATTGACCAACAGAATTAGTTATCTAAGTGCTAATGCAGTACCTGGTATCAGTGAGGCTCTAGTTAAAATTACTGATGAGGGTATAGATACAAAATATGACGAGTACGAAACAAAATACATTTGTAATGAAATCACTCGTGATCAGTTTATGGATTTTATAAACAATGAATATATACCTGCATATGAAGAATATATTAATATAATCAAGGAATCTGCCATAAACAAGTAAGTTTCATTTAATGCCTAGACAGACTTGAATATACTGCATAGGACAAAAGGCATAGCCCACCGAACACTATTTAAAAGCATCCTAGTATTTGGTGGGCATCTTTATATTTATGAGGCTATATACTTATATGAAATAACTGCCAAACAACTCAATCCGTTGACTTGCACAAACTTCACTGCTATAATAATTATACTCCTTAGATTGATATCATTTATATCCTCAAGCCTAGCTGAGCATAGCGTAGCCATTGGAGTAGTGACATAAATTATAGTTCGGACGTAGCTAAATAAAGTCTTCAAATTTAAATGGGGTATGGATTGTTTAAATATCGAAATTAGCATAATATAAGGAA
This sequence comes from Clostridiales bacterium, assembly GCA_012799205.1. Taxonomy (GTDB): domain Bacteria; phylum Bacillota; class Clostridia; order Caldicoprobacterales; family Xylanivirgaceae; genus JAAZLT01. Next base: position 59,982 of record JAAZLT010000178.1, on the reverse strand, counting down.
GGTTTTAAATGCATTTTTCTAATAAGCGATATGATAGTATTACAGATTTATTAAAAATGAGAAATATTAGAAGAAAATTAATTATTTCTATTTATTTCTTTATTTTGGTGTTCGCTATATCTAATTTTCTATTGTTTTCTACATTTGTTCAGAAAAACCATATTGAGCAACTTAAAATCTCAAATGACAATTTAATTAACCAAATCGGATTTTCGTACGAGACGGTTATTAAAAATGTAAAAACTACTCTATATAAAACAACTTTAGCCGATACAAGTTTTACGGGACAGGTTCAAGGCTATGAAAATAGTTTCGATGATAAAAATAATGTTTTTCAGGAATTGTATAATATTGTGCTTGCCAGCTCATATATACAGTCGGCATACTTATATATACCAGCTTATAACCAAGTTTTCAGTACTTCTAATAATATTAATAAACTATCATCATATGATAAATTCTCTGATCAGGTTGTTTTCAGTAAAATCAAAGAGATAGGACATTATACGCTCGGGCCTAGAAATGTAGAAAACGATAATAGTAAAAAACAAGTTTTATCAATCGTGTCTTCATTACCCCTTCATGCTCAAAAGAATACTGCATTTTTGGTGATGAACGTGGATTTAGACCGTTTACGATATGACATGCTAACTAAGTTTGGTAAAACTGCAAATATGCGCTTTTATGTAGATAATATGCAGAGTGCTAATACTCCTTTAGACGAAGCCAATGATAACTTTGACGAAACGCTAGCAAAAAGTGCGAGAGTCTTATTTAAAAACTCTTGGAGTGGGCTAAAAAATAACGATATAATTGTCACTTCGGTCTATGATTCAAAACCTCTTAAACTAACGTTTATTCTTGAAACCAATTTTGGTGTTGAGGTTCCAAACAATTATATCAAAAATTTGTCTCAGCTATTGAAGATATCAGTTTTTTGGTTGATCTTTAGCCTAATAGCTATTATATTTTTTACAATTCCAATAAACAGAATGGAGACAAAATATGATGAGAAATTATGGGAGGACTTCATAACAGATGATGCATATTTTACTGATGATATAAAAAAGGGGCTTGCAGACGAATGGATTAAAAGGGGCAATGCAAAATTTGGAATGATTGTATTGCTATCAAGCAAAGTAAGTGATGCAATAGAAAATGATGCCTTCGGCAATTATAAAACAGCATTATATAATAATATTAATTCTATTATGGAGCAGGAAGATCTGGAAATGAAAATTATAACAACTGGTAAAAATTTGACCGCCATCGCCATCTGTTATGCAAATGACCATTCTGATTCAGCCTGCTACAAACAACATATGAAAATTGCAAGTATGTTATATGAAGAGATGGATGGTAAATCTTATGGAGAAATATATTTAGGTATAAGTACTATAGGAGATCATTTTAATTTACTCCCATCTCTATATAAGGAATGTGTTGAAACATTCGAGTATAGGCTTATATCCGATTCTAATATACTATATTTCGTAGATATAGAAAATAGGAAGGAGACCTATAGCTATCCTAGCCATTTTGAAAGACAAATACTAAATTCCCTCTCCGGAGGATGCTATGAATCTTGCAAATCGATTTTAGATGATTTCTTTCTACATCTTATGAATCCCGATTTAAGCATAGATGACAACATCGCAAAAGATAGTATTTATCGTCTTGAAACTTCGATACTTAAGGAGATTAATAAAATGTCTATATTAGTAGAATACCCTATAGATATTAATATATCAACTGCTCAGAGTATAGAAAATATTAAGACCTATATTTTGAAAATATTAGAAGAAGCCTGCCTAAAGGTAATAAAAAATAGCAAAGATGAAAAGGCCAAACTACACAATGAAATTTTAGATTATATAGATAAACATTATACGCAGACTGATATTAACCTTAATAAAGTAGCAGATATTTTCAATCTAAATCGCAATTATATTAGCAATATTATAAATGAGATGACTGGAAGGAATTATACGGATTATATTAACTACAGGAGAATAGATCATGCTAAACAAATATTGCAGGATGAACGGTTAACTGTTAAAGAAGTTGCTGAGAGGGCCGGTTTCGATTATCCTTCCTATTTTATAAAAGTTTTTAAAAATATTGAAGGTATAACACCTGGTGAATATCGTAGTAGCCTATGACTTGCATAAGTTAGCTGACTTCTTGGCTGGCTCTAGATTTAGGTTATCATGAGAAAGCTGCCTAATGAAGACGAGACTGGATATAAAGGAATAGTGCAAAATGTGGATATATATTTCCTAACTATTACTATCTCCATCATGGCAAGTACTAGTGTCTGCTCACTGCGCTGATATCGGCTAAAAGGCTCAGTGCTAAATTAGCCATTACTATGCCTAGTACCTTAAGGGGTGCATAAATGATTTTTGATGAACATATATCCTCCAGGACAAAAAGTACCTTTGAAGTAAGTATGCCTTGACCGTTACAATATCTATATAAGAGTAAATTTAAAATTTGGAGGTATTGTAATGGGACCTATTAATGAAAACTAGGTTTAACAACGCAAAATTAAAGCAAGGCATTTAACTTGGCAGATAAGTACCAGATGCCGATGATACTCTTAATAGACAAGCATTTAGCAGATTATAATATGGTCGTAGAGTCCTTTGATTTTAGTAGAATAAGCATAGATAGGTATTTGGCAGATGAGGATGCCTTAGGGAATGGGGGATATAAAAGGTTTAAACTTACAGAGGATGAAATATCTCCAAGGCTCATACTAGGAAAGGTAAAAGGGCAAACTGTATTAGTATCTAGCGATGAACATGATGAGAAGGGTCATATAACAGAAAGCAGCACCATGAGAGTGGCTATGGTCAACAAGCGTATGAAAAATCTAGAAGGCATAAAAGGAGAAATAGAAGAGCCAATATTAATAAGAGCTAATAATCCTGAATACTTGATATTTTTTTGGGGATCTACTTATGGAGCAGTAAAGAGGATTGTAGAGAGATTAGTGGATGAAGGGGTGTCTACAGGAGTATTGGTATTTGGAGATATTTGGCCGTTGCCAATTAAGATGCTAAAAGACTTAGCTGGCAGGAGAAAAACATAATAGATATGGAGCAAAATGCAACCGCACAGCTCGAGGGCCCTATTAGAGAACAAGGCCTCATAGCATGTAGTCATAGGGTATTAAAAAAAGATGGTCGTCCATTTGATAAAGATGAAATATACAAGACCTTGATAGAAATTAATTGGAGAGTGAACATATGCAAAGGATAAGCTTAGAGAATATTAAACCTACAAAGATAGTGGCTGTGGGGCTTAATTATATGGATCATATAAAAGAATTTGGTGATAGGGATGTGCCAAAGACTCCAACCCTATTTATAAAGCTGCCACATACCATAATAGGCCCAGAGGATACAATATTTTTGCCAAAAGAGTCAAATAGAGTAGACTATGAGGCAGAGATGGCAGTTGTCATAAAGAAATTTTGCAGCAGGGTAAAAAAGGAAGATGCAAAGGACTATATACTAGGTGTGACATGCTTAAACGATGTGACTGCTAGGGATATCCAAAGGGGGGATGGGCAGTGGACTAGAGGCAAAAACTTTGAGACCTTCTGTCCCATAGGGCCCCATATAGTCACGGATTTAGCCTATAATAATCTAGATATTGAGCTTAAGCTAAATGGTGAGATAAAACAAAGCTCTAATACAAAGAATCTCATATGGAATGTAGAGGAACTTATAGAGTTCATATCAAATGTGATCCCGCTACGCCCGGGAGATATGATTACTACAGGAACACCTAGCGGTGTAGAGCCCCTAAAAGATGGAGATATAGTAGAGATCACATTAGAAGGCGTAGGAACTCTCAAAAATTATGTGAAGGATAGCCAGAATTTAAGACAATAATGTATAATTGTGGTTATGGGTATTTGACAATAACCATAAGAAAGTATAATATAAAGTTATTGGCATTTGCCAATAATTTTATATTATTTAGGGAGGTATTTTTATGAAAATAGCTATTTCTTCAAAGGGCGAGACTTTAGAGAGTACACTAGATAAGAGGTTTGGAAGGTGTAAATACTTTTTAATTAAGGACACCGATACAAATGAGGTAGAGGTGATAAAAAATGAAGGCGTAAAATCTGAAAGTGGTGCAGCTATAACAGCAACCCAGCAGATAATTGATCGAAAGGTGGATGTAGTGATAACAGGCAATCTAGGACCTAATGCATTTCATCTAATTGACAAGGCAGATATTAAGGCCTACAAAAGCGATGAAATAGTAATACAGGATGCATTAGACAGATTTAACGACGGGAAGCTACCAGAGATTAAAAAAGCAGGTCCAGCTTCACATGGAGGATTTTAGTTTTATGGATGTCTGTAATATGAATATAGCGGTTTTGAGCGGAAAGGGAGGGACTGGCAAGACCACCATTTCTACGAATCTGGCGTTGGCAATGGAAGCAAATTACATAGACTGCGATGTGGAGGAGCCAAATGGATTTGTGTTTTTAAAGCCAGATATATATGAAAAGGTCGAGGTAATGTCAGAATACCCTATGATAGATAAAGAAAAATGTACGCTATGTGGCGACTGCGTAGATGCATGTCAATTTAATGCCCTAGCCAAGGTAGGGGAAGATATTGTGGTGTTTAATAAGCTCTGTCATAGCTGCGGTGCATGTGAGATTGCATGTAAATATGACGCGCTGCACTATGCTAATAGAAAAGTTGGTCTTATTGAAAGGGGCATAGGCTATGATATAGATTCAAGTAGGGGTGTGCTTGATATTGGAGAGCCAATAGCTGTGACAGTTATAAGAGAGCTACTTAAAGGTACAAAGAGCGGAATAAATATTATAGATTGCCCCCCTGGGACATCTTGCAATGTGGTAACCTCTTTAAGATTTGCAGATAGTGCAATACTTGTAACAGAGCCTACCAAATTTGGGCTTCACGATTTAGATAGGGCCGTTAAATTGGTAAATATATTTAACATTCCCTTTAGCATTATAATAAATAAGGGGAGCAGTAAAGATAATATGATAACCGAGTACTGCAAAGATAGAGATATTCCTATACTTGGCTCCATTCCTTATAGTAGCGATATAGCCTTAGCATATTCAAACGGGGACATATTATATGAGCTACCCAAGACAAAGGTTATATTTGATGATATAGTGTCAAAGATAGAGGAGGTATTCAGATGGATTTAGTAATTCTAAGTGGCAAGGGCGGAACCGGAAAGACCACCATTGCAGCGGCCATTTCAGAGCTTGCAAAAGATGTTGTGCGAGTTGATTGCGATGTGGATGCCTCCAATCTATACCTTTATTACCCGGGAAAAGATATATACAGGGAGGACTTTTTTGGCGGGAAAGTAGCTATTATAGATAATGAAAGATGTACAAGATGTGGAAAATGCGAAAGAGTATGTAGATTTGATGCAATAGAAAACTTTACTATAGATGAAATTGCCTGCGAGGGCTGCGGAGCTTGTGTATTGGTATGCCCTGAGGATGCAATTTTACTAAAGGATGAAAAGGCCGCTGATGCCATGATAACAAAGCTAGAGGATGGAATCCTATCAAGAGCCGATATGGGGATAGGGAGCGATGGATCTGGCCTACTTATAACACGTCTTAGGGAAAATGCAATAGAACATGGACAAAAGCAGAAAGATATAAAAAGAGATAAGCTTACCATAATAGATGCATCGCCTGGTATAGGCTGCCCAGTAATTGCATCTGTCACTGGAAGCGATGCAGTTTTGGCAGTCACAGAACCTACCCAATCGGGGTTATTGGATCTTAAAAGAGTGGTAGAGCTGTCTAGGCAGTTTGATATAGATCCTATGGTATGTATAAACAAGTTTGATATAAATGAAAATATGAGCAATAAAATATTAGAGTTCGCACAAACCGAAAACCTAAAGCTCGTAGGTAAGATTCCATATGATGAAACAATAATGGAGTCCATATATAATCTAAAGCCAATAACATATTATAAAGGTAGCAAAGCAGCTAAGGCTATAGAGACTATGTGGAGAAATATAGAAAATATTATATTTTAGGAGATGAATAATATGAAAATAGCCATTGCATGTGAAGATAAAAGAGTAAGCCAACATTTTGGATATTGTGAGGGGTTTATGATATATGATGTTAAAGAGGGGAATATAGAAGATAAAAAATTTGTAGAAAACCCTGGACATAGACCTGGCTTTTTACCAAATTTTTTAAAAGAAGGCGGCGTAGATATAATAATAGCAGATGGTATGGGTTCAAATGCACAGACAATATTTGATAAAAACGGAATCGAAGTGGTTGTGGGAGCGCAGGGTTTATGTGATGATGTAATAGAAAAATATATAAAAGGCCAACTGAAATCTACGGAAAGTATATGTCATGAACACTATCTAGATCAAAAATAAAACAAAATGGGAAATACATGGACTAAATTAATGAAAAAATTAGGAAAGCTCTGCTAGTTTGTAGAAATGGTGCATATAGGCATAAAAAATGTGATTATGGGTTATAATAATTATTGACATATACCCATAATCGTTATAGACTAATCATAACGGGTATATGCCCGAAATCATTTAGGAGGTTGATTTCATGCCCAGATTTGACGGAACAGGTCCAATGGGAATGGGCCCTATGACTGGGAGAGGTTTTGGTTATTGTGGAGATTATAGAGGTGGACGCAGGTTTTATGGACGCAGAGGAATGGGGCTAGGATTTGGAAGAGGCTTTGGCCGAGGGTATGGCTATGGGAGAGTTCCATATGGATACGGCTATGATGTAGCCCCTAGAGCATATAGAATAAGTCCCGAGGAAGAAAAAGAGATCCTCTTAAGGGAAAAGGAACTCTTAGAGGCAGAGCTCGAAGCCATAGAGAAAGAACTAGAAGGATAAATTGAGTAGTACAGAGAATATATAGGGGAGAGATCCCCTATATATTTTGCTTTAAATTTGTACTAGAAAGTATGGTGATTGTATGGCTAGACCAAGAAAACATAAAAGGGTTTGTAGTATGCCGGCTATAGATGCTTTTGGGCCCTATATGGACGATATTACAGATGATTATATAAATATGACTGTAGAGGAATATGAAACCATAAGGCATATCGACCATGAGGGGTTTACCCAGGCAGAGTGTGCCGAATTTATGGAGATAGGAAGATCTACAGTGCAAAGGCTCTATGAGATTGCAAGGCAAAAGATTGCAGATAGCATTGTAAATGGAAAGGTGCTTAAAATAGAGGGTGGGCATTATAGATTATGTAACCAGTTAGAGGAAGATGAAAGATGTGGCAGATGCTATAGAAATAGGCGTAGATTCAGGGGTGGAAGGGGCCGCAATTGATTAAATGTCAATTTGCGGTCTTTTTTATGATATAATTATGATAATAATTTTATGCTCTGTGAAAGGTATGGACTAAATTATATATTAATAGAGAAAGAGTGCGAAATGGATATTGATAATATTATAAAAGGAGATGTTTAGATGGACTTGACTCTAAGGATATAGTAAATCTATTGGATAAAGAGGGTTTCTCCCTCGAAAAACAGAACATATTAAAGGAAGGATTTACAAAGTTAATATAAACTCGTCCTAGAATCGCAGAAGGACTGTCTACCGTTTCTTCATATTCCGCTATCAGAGCTTAAAAAAAGGAAGTGATCTATATGCAGAATAATAATATATATATAATCTATGGTGATAAACCAAAGTCTATGGTCATTGAGACCTTAAACGAGATGAAGCCGGAAAGGGGAATTCCAAAGACCGCAAAGATTGGGATAAAGCCTAACCTAGTTCTAGCAAGACCTTCAACTAGCGGCGCCACAACATCGCCAGAGATTGTAGAGGGGATTATAGAATATTTTAAGGGAAAAGGCTATGAAGATATAAGTATTATGGAGGGCTCCTGGATTGGGGATAGAACCTCTAGAGCCTTTAAAGTATGTGGTTATGAAGATATTTCAAGGCGCTATGATGTGCCACTTATAGATCTACAAAAGGATAGCCCATTAGAGCGAAATGTTAATGGCTTAAAGCTAGATATATGCAGTGAGATGGACAAAATAGACTATCTAATAAATGTGCCAGTACTAAAGGGGCATTGCCAGACAAAAATTACATGCGCCCTTAAGAATATGAAAGGCTGCATACCAAATTCAGAAAAGAGAAGATATCACACCATGGGGCTGCACAAGCCTATTGGCTATTTAAACAAGGCCATAAGGCAAGACCTTATCATTGTAGATGGCATAATGGGAGATTTAAACTTTGAGGAAGGTGGAAACCCTGTTAGAATGAACCGCATATTGGCAGGTACAGACCCAGTCATGATGGATAGCTATGCAGCTAATCTCTTAGGATTTGATATAGAGGACATTCCCTATATAGCAATTGCAGAGGATATAGGTGTAGGAAGTAGCAATTGGTCAGAAGATAGTATTATAGAGCTAAATACTAGTGAGAGTGTAAAGATAGATAGGGGAATAGATAAGGTAGGACTGTTTGCTAAATATATTGAAGAAAGAGATGCATGTTCTGCCTGCTATGGTAGTTTAATACATGCTATGGATAGACTAAGGACCAGGGGAGAGTTAGGTAAAATTGATGAAAAGGTATATATAGGTCAATATTTTAAGGGGAAAGTTAAAGATACAGGGCTTGGCGTAGGGCAGTGTACAAGAGGATTTGTAAAGCATGTACCGGGATGTCCTCCCTCTGCCATGGATATATTGAAGTTTTTGGAGGATTAGAGCTAAGAATTGAATTTTGAATGAATAATATAGGAATTGATTGGAGAGAGGTGCAGCCATTGTTTAAGGATAAATATAATTTAACACTGAGCAAAATATATTCTTGGCCAAAAAACTGATTGTAGAGAGTATATATAATAGTGCTAGGCTAGAGGGGTGTAATGTAACCTTTTCAGATACAAAAACTATTCTTGATGGAGTAAGTGTGGCAAATCTTAAGATGGATGACGTGGAAGTTATATTAAACTTAAGGGATGCTTGGAGATATCTCTTTTCTAATATAGAAAAAGAATTCAATCTAGAATTTATATGCAAGCTCAATTACTATGTATCAAGAAATGGGAGCCTCGAATGGGGCGTGTTGAGAAATGGAAGAATATCCATATCAGGCGTAGATTATGTTCCACCTGTTCCTAAGAGAGAATATGTTTTAGAAGAGATAAACAACATTCTTGATATTGAAAATGTCACAGAGAGAGCTATCAGATATTTTTTATGGGGAATGAGAAGTCGGCTATTTTGGAATGGGAATAAAAGGATTTCTACTTTAGGAGCTAATAAGATTTTAATAAGCAGGGGCAAGGGAGTCTTAAGCATACCCGAAAAATATATACAAGAATTTAACATACGCCTAAGTAAGTTTTACAATACGGGGAATTACAGTGAGATAGATAGTTTTATATATGATAATTGTATCCATGGACTTATAATAGATGATGAATGATATCAGACACTAGTAGCATTTGATAGTGATTTATTAGCAGAAAGAATTATTGAAAGAATTAGGTATAGATGGGGATGAGATATAATAACAGATGGGAATATTTATATAGGTAACATACAGTGCATTAGATCCTTTGACTAAAATCATATCAGGAACAAAATACAGCACAGTTGAAGATTTCATGGATGCCTAGGATGATATGGCAGTAATTACCGAGGAGGTAATTATGGGAGTAGATTTTAGTGAAGTAGAATGATTATTTGAAACCTATAAAGTATGGGCGAACGGGCGAGCTCTTTTATGGTATAGAAAAACTTCGGGTGCATTAGACAAGGGTCATCTAACCCCAAAGATATGAATAAAATCAGAAATAATCTTACTGGGAAAGCAATAAAAGAGTAGACGCTAGAGAAAAAATAGTTGCATGTTATCTCAAAGGCGAAAAAAATCATGAAATATCATGAGAACATAATCGAGATTTCATGATTTTTATTTCTTGATATTCACCCTGTGAAAATCAAGACAAACATCTTTTAACTGGCATCTTGTCTTACTCAGTAAAAACAGGGTGTGCAAATAATTTTGTGTATTGGCGTATTTTGATAGGGTAGTTATTATACTAATTCATGATAATAGCCAAATTGCCCCTCTATAGAATATATATGAGACAATATATGGATAACCTATTTTACCATTAAGAAACCATTTTCAAAAGTCTTGGGAAATATAAACATCTTCTCTCCGAATTTAAACTTAATTGTAATGCGGTTATTTTCTTTGTCTATAGCCATAACTATTCCTTTTCCAAACTTATTGTGCTCTACTGTATCACCGTTGCTGATAATTTCAGTATAATCTATTGTGTCATTCCCTAATCTTGCTTTAGTCTTTTTATTAGATAATTCTTTTTCCGAATCTTCCGCAGCTTTTAATTGGCCCATATTTTGCTTATGTTTATTGTTTCTATTTATACTGATAGTATCCTTAATTTTGATATCGTGGATTTTTGCATTATGACCTTTTCCATTTTTTATTTCTTCTTTGTCTTCTATGGTTTTGCGTATTTCATTATCTATTTCCGATCTCATAACTGAGACCCCCAGAGAGGCCTGTTGCATCCTAAACATATTCTCGTAATCGTCGGGACTTATTACTGTATCCCAAAGACCTATATCCATGTCCTTGTGCTTATTGATACCTGTATATTCTAGACTCGCATCCTCATACCTTTTAAATTTATAAACTGCATCATTCATCAAGGGACCATTAAATACACCTAGAGATACTAAAAGTTCGAAATCTCTAACATTTAAGCCTGTTACTTTTTTAAATAATCCAGGTTCTAACTGAGTTATTACATCTCTCAAAGACTTCTCCCTATAATCAGTAAGATACATGAAAATAGGGATCCTTGTAGCAAACTTAATAAGCTTTTCCTGGACTTCTTTACGTAGGGTTTTATATTCTCTCTCCTCTTTAGTAAGCTCCCTTTTTTCCTTAGTACTTAAATCCTCTCCTTCTTTACGCGCCTTTTTTACAGAATTAGACTTATTGATAATGGTTTCTATATCACTATTCAGGCTTCTAAACCCTTCTATACTCATTAAAGCATTCATAGCTTCTTCATTTTCCATAAGTCGTGTAAGGGTATCATTATCAACATTGACCAAAAGAGCACTTTCCCATCTTCTAGCTAATAATGTTGCTGATGTTCCTGCCATGGCAATATCTAATATATCTGTAGCATTTACCTGTTTCATAGTACTGCCATCGTAAGCAAGCACCGGAAGGAATTTTATAAACTCTCCCACCTTTATCTCGGGATCAGATTCTTCTACATTCAACCTTGTACTATAATCGGCTATTTGCCTCAAGGCTCTGTCTAAAGCAAAATCAAATACATAACATTCTTCTTTCATGATTTCCTTTTTACCCATTTCTCCATCTACAACCCAAGGGCTCTGCACTCTAAATGCAGCTTGAAAATAAGTTTCGGGACTAGATAAGTTTCTCAGCATAAATATACCTGTCCAGGGCCTAATAGTTACACCTGTAGTTAATTTCCCACAAGATAATGTAATAGTTTTGGTTTCTAAAGGGTTGCCCATAGATTTTTGAACAGGAGCCAAGGCATCTAATCCAATCCCTGCCCTAGGTCCAGCGGCCACATTTATATTGTAATCATGAAAAAATGTATTATGTTTTTTAAGTAACAAGTTTTTCATTGCATAAGCAGATGCTACAGATGGCATAAACCACAATGTGTGGGTTAATACACTTAATAATCTTTCATCGGAATATGGCATAGGGGGCCTTCTATCTCTACCCAATCTCAAATCATCAATATTTGCAGGAAGATGAGCTCCCCTTATTAAGTCTAGCCATTTTTGAACTTCATTTTCATATATGAATTTTGCATTATCCTCTTCTCCTTCTGCAGAGAAAAACACATTTAAATCAAATTCATCAAACTCTCCCTGTAGAGCAATCTTCCTGATATCATCTGGCATTCTATAGGTCATCATAACCATTCTAGGCAACGATTTGTAGGGATTGTCGGGCCTATTGCCCCATTTTTCTTTTGCATCTTGTTCATCAGAATACGTCCAATTGAAAATCTGATCTTCTATAAATTCCCCCGAATTTATAGCTCTAAAAGGTGTTCCGGATAAAAACAGATAATATGATGTGGTTATAGGCAAGAATGTCTCATTATAGGCATTGTCTGCTTCCCTTTCTTTATATTCTTCTATATCGAGGGAGTCATATTCATCCTCATCTTCTTTTTCGAATAATTTTTGCGCACTATCACGCCAAGCACCAAAATGGTATTCATCGAATATAACCATATCCCAGTGAGTAGTGTGAATCCACTCGTTTTTTGCTTTAATTCCGCCAGTATTCCTATCTACTCCCAGTAAATCTTGAAAAGAACCAAAACACACCATAGGCCTAGATTCATCTAAATCTGTTACGCTAAACTCGTTTTTCTTACTAATAAACTGCCAGCCCTCAAAGTCTATATGAGTCATTAGGTCTTCTTCCCAGGCACTTTCAACCGCAGGTTTAAATGTGAGTACTAAGATTTTCTTCAAATTTATCTTTTTAGCCAGCTGATAGGCAGCAAAAGTCTTGCCAAATCTCATCTTAGCATTCCATAGAAATTTTGGGGCCCTATCAGGATATTCTCTTTTTGCACTCCTATAGAAAGAGATGGTCTTATCCACTGCATCTTTTTGCTCTGGCCTCATTTGAAAATCTCTAGTTCTATTTTCTATATTTTCTACTCTATCTCTAACAGAAATATAGGCTGCATTTAATTCATCTACATTACATTTAAACCATTCTCCATCGGGATTTTCAAACTTGGATTTCTTTAGCCTATTATGAATTTCATGGTCCATAAAGCTAGAGCCATCATTCCGAATGGCAGGCTTGGCGAAAACTATCTTATAAGGCTTTGTATCCGGTAAAATTACAGGGTATTGTTGCTCTACCCGTTTTTTGACGTCTATAGTTGTATATCCTATTTTTAACAGCCCGGGATAATTTCTATCTTTATAAGCATAAATCATAGGTTTATATTTTGGTCGTTGAGGAAAGAATTGGCTATCTGTCATTAATATCACCCCTATTCCATTGGCCTAATCATTGATTCAATAAAACTAATCTCTTCCTGATTTAGATTATACTTTTTATACAGCTCTTGATCTGTCCAAGACTTGGAAAAATCTTGTTGGGGAACAAATACAAATCTTTGTCTAGTAATATTTATTGACGTTAATGCCTGCAGTAAAAGAAATCTAAAAAATTTTGTACTTGCATAAGATAACAAGTTATTAGCATGTTGTTTTTTTTCAAAATCACCTATACATAAATATGTTTCAGAGAAGGCCTCTTTAGGTTTAATTATACTTAAAGATGACAATACCATGTAATCGCCATCGGAGCTAGGCTTGTGGCCACCTGACATAGCTCTTGTGGTAATCACCTTATAACGATTTAGAATGTTATCTCTATCATGAATATCTGCTTCTTTTATCCATGTTTCCCCTCTTGAGGTAAATACCTTAATCTCTTTCTTGGAATTCTTATTAATAAAATTCGTAGGAATTCCAAATGGATTTCTTGCTTTAACAATATCTGTCATATCTGCACCTGTTGACTTTAAAACCTTTCGTATTATTTTTACAGATATATTATCTCTGACTAGCATGGGAAACTCATTTAATTTCCTTTTCATTCTATTTTCTTTATTCTTTTTAATATTTATAATTTCACAGTCACCGGCATTATCTCTTTCCCATAAAAAATAGCATACACCTCCAGCTATATTAACACCTGTGAAGCAATCAGAGGAATCAGCATAATCTACTAAGTATGTAATATGATTATTATTTAACATAAATCTCCTGAAATCATTTAGCCCCTTACCGCCTGCATACCATCTTGCAGGTATAATCATACTTAAATATCTCGGGTTCATCTTTATAGCCTGTTCGACAAACAAATGATATATCGGTTTAGCGCTAGCGCCAGCTCCACCATCACTTAGTTGATATGGTGGATTACCTATTATTACATCAAATCTCATTTTAAATATCTCCTCTGGTTTTTCTATATGTATAAACTCATATGCATGAGTCTCCAACTCGTCATCTCTTTTGTATTCTGCTTTTGAGGCACCACAGTATTTACACTTATTACGTTCCCAAGTATGTGGAATAATATTAAACTTTATATTACCTATGGGATTATCAAATTCGCTAAAAGAAAATATGCTATTGGCATATTTTGAACCATATGCACTGAGTCTAGAAAGTAGACTTGTAATCTCGGTAATTGCAATACCATAGAGTTGTTTATGGAAAATATGGTCTAATCTCTCTTGCAGTTCAGGGATCTGATCCTCTAAACTTTTAATTAACCGTTTGGCAATTTCCCTTAAAAACACGCCTGATTTACATGCGGGATCAAGAAAAGTTGTCTCTGGGTTAGACCATAAATCTTCTGGCAATAAGTCTAACATCTGGTTTACTATCTCGGGAGGTGTAAATACCTCATCACTTGATAAATTTGCTAAAGTTGATAAAACATCTGGATTATACACGTTTGAATATAAATCCTTATTCAGCATATTGTACCCTCCTATAGTCCACAAGAGGATATTCTTTTATGGGTGCTGGGATAAAGGCTTGTATCTCTTCATCATACTCCCACTCCATAGTAAAAACTGATCGTTGATCTTGGTTTCCTTCTAATAGTTCATCAAAGCGATAATCCCTACGCTTTATCATATTCCCGCTTACTAGAGTCCATTCAGAAAATATAATTGGATTTTTGTCAAGAGTTTTCATAGATAGAGCATCGCCATGTAAAATATTTTTGGTTAATATATATTTTACAGCTTCACTATATTCTTTTCCCATGTCTTCTTTCCATAATTTTTTATATTGTTTTTCTAGGATGGAATACATTCGATTACGACATTCTAAAATATTATCTTCTAAAATATCAACTCCATAAATACTAGTAACAGCCACTATGGAATATCTTTCATAATCTGATTTACTCTTTGAATATCTACTTTTTACCACATTTAACTTTCTCCGTAGGATTTCCTCAAGGAAATTGCCTGTTCCACACGCTGGCTCTAGAAATCGGCTATCTATTCTTTCCGTTTCTTGCTTGACTAAATCCAGCATGGCATTGACCTCTCTTTCGGCAGTAAAAACTTCTCCATGGTCTGTAACCCTTTGTCTTGATTTAATTTGTTCATTTGCTTTTTCCAAAAGGCAAGCCTCCTTTTTGGATTTTAAATATAGTATGACTTGCAATAAAAATAGTATATAATTTTATATAAGGCTAAAATCATAAATTTAAATTGGTTTTAGATTGCCTAATACAGAAATAATAAAGGTATATGACTAAAATCTCTAGAACTGTATGTCTAGACTAGTATCATTATATCACATATTGCCTGTAAAGTCAGGGAATGAGCTTCCTAATCTATTCTTTATACCATTTTAACAGGATAGTTCTTTTAAGCATGCTATAATGATATTAGAATCAGTTGTTATTGTTTTGATAAACTCTGGGCTATTAAAAGGTATTTCATAATGAAACATAGGTATAAAGTTTGGATAATTTGACGATAATTTACATGTATGAATTGGAGGAGCTTTATGTTTGAGAAAAAAATAACCTGCTCAACGAACTGACCGACTACAATCTTTTAACTGAGGGTGAAGTAAAAAGGATTAGGGATGAATTTCTAATAGACTTTACATATTACTTCAATGCAATCGAGGGCAATACCCTAACACTATATGAAACCACCCTTGTGTTCCAAAAGGGAGTTACAATAGATAAAAAATCTTTGAGAGAACATCTAGAAGCTATCGGAGCATAGTTTTGGTGGACAAACCTTAAGATAAGGGAAGATATAGGCGACTCCCGGTCACTATTTCAGAAGCCATACATGAGCCGCCTCAACCATACCTAGTACCAGTATTGATGGAACAGTTAATGCAAGAATATGAGAAAAACATAGAAAATAAGCATTTAATAGAAAGGATTGCTATGTTTCACCTGCAATTCGAATCCATACATCCATTCGTAGATGGAAAAGGCAGAACAGGTAGACTGATTATAAATCTTGAACTTATGAAGGAAGGTTATTCTCCTAATGTATACTTATACTTTCCGATTTAGAAACTTATATCAATGATTATTGGGGAATATTACTAAAGTGCAAATGTTAGCATATACAATAGAGTAGCCATGCCTAGCATTTTTCTACTCTATCTTTTGATATATTCTTGGCTCTATAAAGTGCGTCATCAGCCCTACTAATTAATTCTTCTGCGGTAGAGGCATATTTTGGGAATGAAGATATCCCTATGGAAATCGTACATGGACAATTAGATTTTATAGTCTTTCTTATGCGCTCTGCAATCTTCGTGGCTTCTTCTAAACCGACATCTGGTAAAATAATGGCGAATTCTTCACCTCCATAGCGGGCTGCAATGTCTGTATTTCGAATATTTTGAACGAAAATACGGGAAATATCCTTTAAAACCTCATCTCCCGCTAGATGCCCATGGCAATCATTATAAAGCTTAAAATTGTCCAGATCTATCATGAGCAGCGATATTTCTTTGTATTTATTGCTACTTATGATATTGCGCAATTCGGTTTGGAAAAATCTATGGTTGTAAAGATTTGTTAGGCCATCTCTAATGGCTAATTCCTTTAAATGTTTACGAGAAAAATTAATTATTAGTATCGTAAATAAGAGCGTAATAAGGATTGGAAATGAAAGTAACGAGAAAAAACGAAACCCCAAGGAAGCTGTTTGCATACTATCGTATAAAAAAGCTTCAAAGGATTTTATAATAGTAATGTCCCAATTTGGTTTTGTCATAGAGGCTGTCCCCACGAGATAGGGGGAGGCCTTTTTCTTTATTGTGCGTCCAATTATATTTAAAATAGCGGGAATTGGATAAGATTCCGGGCTATATTCAGGAGTGTACAAAATTTTTGCAGTATCAGAGCCAGTATATATAGATATCTCGGAAGAATTATTCTCCAATATGGCAGTTTCTGCGACATAATCTAAATCTAGTAATGCGATAATTATCTGTCCTTTATCTTTAGGGTTAGATACCTGCGCTGCACTAACAAATACATGTTCTTTTTTATCTGCAATGGTTATGTAGGCTAAATCGCATTTTGTCAGTAGTGAGCGTAATTTATTTATGTCTGGGCAACTAAATTTTAAATCTTGGGGTGCCTCAGCAATTAAATATCCATCATGATTAGTCACAATTAGCCCTCTGTATAAGGGAGAGCGGCTTGATATATTAGTAAGCAAGTCCTCTATACATCGAGGATCGCCATCTCCTATTACTGGATTTGTGGCGAGCATCTCAAGGCATTCACGGGATTGGTGGAGTTTTTCCTCTAATCGGATGGCCATTTTGTATGCACTATCTTCCTGTTTTTGTTTTGTATCCATTAAAATATCTGAAATATGAAAATGAAATAGAAAGCCAAAGAACACTACAAATGCCAAAAGGCCAATTAGTATGCATATAAAAAACTGTCTATTGATAGTTTTCATAGGCGCTATCTTACCCCCTATGTCGTCAGGATATCTCTAAATTAGACAAATAATCTTATTTTTCTTATCTTAGCATAAGATAAGGGAATTTTCAAAATAAATATGGGAAAATGAGACAGAGAATATTATACTGAAATCAGTTTAGTGGATAAAGCTTTAATGTATGTAGAAATTAGATTATAAGGTTTGCATCATTCATATTATTGATCTATGGAAATATTCATAGTTTCCTGTTAATTAGGTATGAAATTTTAGTTGTAGCATTATATATGGGCATATCATCATATTGACGATGTTTTAGATTTCATCTATTATAAGCGTAAAGCAGTCTGTTTTAAATCTGAAGATTAAAAGAGGTGATTTCTAGTGAAAAACAGAACTTATATGATGATTTTAATATCTATATTTGCGGCCCTTACTGCAGTTGGTGCATTTATTAAAATTCCATTGCCGCCAGTACCGTTTACACTACAAATATTCTTCGTTGTATTATCGGGCATCCTATTGGGCTCACGCGGCGGCTTAGCGTCACAGCTTGTATATATAGTGCTTGGGCTAATTGGAATACCCATATTTACAGAGGGTGGAGGGCCCCAATATGTACTTAATCCCACATTTGGATATCTTATAGGATTTGCATTTGCAGCTTTCATAGTAGGCAAGATGACCGAGGGCATTGCAGATCATACATTTTTAAAATATCTAAAGGCTACACTTGTTGGCCTTGTAGTTAGTTATGCATTTGGTGTGGGACACCTATATATAATTCTAAAATATATTAGTAAAGTCCCAACGTCTATGCCCAAGATACTTTTAAGTGGTTTTATTGTATTTTTGCCATGGGATATTGCCAAGATGTTTGTGGCATCATTTATTGGGATTGAGGTTCGAAAGAGAGTCAATTTTATGCAAAAAAATTGACGGATAATACAATATTTCATACTTTCTAAAGATGCAATTGATTCATTAGCTCTAACTGGATATAATAGAATAAAATCAGGAGGCAACTTTATGTTTAAAAAGGTAGATGATTTACTAAATAAATTAAATGAACATAGGCCTTTAACTGAGGGTGAAGTAAAAAGGATTAGGGATGAATTTTTAATAGATTTCACATATAATTCCAATGCAATCGAAGGGAATACTTTAACACTACATGAAACCGCCCTTGTGCTCCAAGAGGGAATTACAATAGATAAAAAACCTTTAAGAGAGCATCTAGAAGCTATCGGGCATAAAGAGGCCTTTCTATACATTGAAGATTTAGTTAAAGGTAAATCTATACTATCTGAAAAGATAATTAAAGATATCCATAGCATAGTTTTGATGGACAAACCTCAAGATAAAGGAAGATATAGGCGAATCCCGGTCACTATTTCAGGGGCCATACACGAACCGCCTCAACCATACCTAGTACCAGTATTGATGGGACAGTTAATGCAAGAATATGAGAAAAACATAGAAAATAAGCATTTAATAGAAAGGATTGCTATGTTTCATCTACAATTCGAATTCATACATCCATTTATAGATGGAAATGGCAGAACAGGGAGACTTATTATAAACCTTGAGCTTATGAAAGAAGGTTATCCTCCTATTAATATTAAATTTAAGGATAGACGAAAATATTATGATTGCTTTACAGATTATCATAAAAATGAGTCTAATCCAATAATGCTAACGAAAATGCTCACAGGATATGTGGAAGAAGAGTTACAAAGGTATATTCTGATTTTGGAAACGGCCAATAATATATGATAAATAATCAAATATATAAGAAATTAGAAAGATCTTACAATAGAACGTATGATAATGACACAATAGGGTGTCATTATTTTTTTTGGGGGAAATAACGGAAAAATGCAACCTTAAGTGATACTTTTGGTGTATATAGATGAAGGCCTTTAAAATCAGCCCTAGGGAGGTGTTTAAAATAGAGGATGAAAAAATTGTTGATCTATTTTGGCAAAGATCTGAATTAGCTATAGCTAGGGCAGAATCGAGATATTCAAGATATTTATATTCAATATCTTATAGAATTTTACAAAACAGAGAGGATGCAGAAGAATGTGTTAATGAAACTTTTTTGAGGGCTTGGAATGCAATACCGCCTGCACGCCCCTCAATACTGCGTACCTATCTTGGTAGAATTACTCGCAACATTTCTTTAAATTATTTAGAGAAGATGAATGCTCTAAAGCGAGGTGGAAACCAGGTTGATATTATCTTATCGGAACTGGAGGAGTGCATACCCTCGATACAAATGGATATAGAAGAAATTTTAAATGAAAGAGCCGTGATAGATGTGATTAATAATTTTCTCAAAGGATTAAGTAAAGATCAGCGCAAAGTATTTGTACGGCGTTATTGGTATGGGAGTAAAATAAAGGCAATAGGGAAGGACTATGGCTTCACTGAAAGCAAGGTAAAATCAATCCTCTTTAGGCTCAGAAAGGGCTTAAAGAGAAAACTAGAGAAAGAAGGGATTGCATTATGAAAAAGAAAAAGCTTGTGGATCTTATTGGCGCTATTGATGATAAATATATAATTGAGGCTGAACCCAAAAAGGAGAAAGAATATCTTGTAGTAAAAAATAAGAGAATGAAAAATGTATTTATTAAGAGGATAATATCGGTTGCTTGCGTTGGTATTTTAGCTATATCAGCATTTTTAGCCCATAGATTTTTAGTTCCAAAACAAGATGATTTAATAGGCGATAGGTTAGAAAATCCCATTATATCTGAGGACAATAAAAATATCGAAGAATTGGGACCAGACGAAAAGGATGTCGGCTTAGGTGAAGCATATGTAAATGCGTCAGACCTGATAGTTGATTCATCTGATGCAAAAGAGGAAATATTGATTACTACCAGAATAAAGATTGAAAAATATGAAGCTATCTATTCTAAAGTAGATGCGATATCAAGCGAAGATCTAGACAAAAGCAAAGGAAAAAATGTAGGGGATTTAAGAGATACATTCCATATTTCAGGGCATAATGATTTACAATATATCATCCAAAAAGCAGACGATGGGACGTACGAATTATTCAAATTTCAAAACTTTGCATGTGATGAATACCCGTATAGTGATGTGCTTAAATTGATATATGGGATAGATTCGGAGAAGGACATAATTTCAATTACTGTAGAGCCGGCAGATATGGATAATACTGATGCGGGTAAAAAGATCCAAAATGAAATAGGGACATTATCTGTTACAAATCCGGACGATATAAGGGATATATATAAAATCATATCTACTATGATATGCTATGGTGATGATAATTGGGATATGATTGACTACGGAGCAAACGATGTAAGCATGGTAGAATCGGTAAGGCAAGGTAGATATCTTACTTTTAATTTGGCAAATAAAAGTACCATTGATGGATTAAAATATACTGGAATATCAGGTATGTTTTATGAATATTCTGGAATAGCCTATAACAGATTAAATGATATTGATAAGGAAACTGTTGAACAGATTATAGACGTCAATAAGTAAATATATTAAAATGTAGCTGTAGAAGCAGGAATATATAAGCTAGGCATTTTGTATTACACAAAGCCCTTCATAGCCGTATATAGGACTAGTAAAAGATAATTAATTATCTTTATAATATGCGGGGAAGGGATGTAATGAAAGGGTCTTAATTCCTATTTCTAATAAAAATAGAATACAGCTTAGGGATGATATTGGATTAGGCGGAGAACTGTGGTAATATGTCGAATATATATAAACAATTATAATAAGAGGAGGCTTTAAGAGGCATGGGTTTTATATTCGGCATTATTCTTAAAATTTTATTTGGGGTATGGTTGTTTATGTGGCTTCGACTTGTATATATAGCAGGCGCCATTCAGAAGGCAGGCAATACAGCTCCTATCTTTTTTGGAGGAGCCTTTATTACGCTCTTCATAATAGTAGTTTCAAGAAATATAAAGATGTATTATGGAGTAAGAAAGTTTGGCAAGAAATTAAGAAAGAATCCAACAAATAGAACAGTAAAAGCTTACATTAAGTTTATAAAAAAGATGGCCACTCCAAATTCTCCAAGTATATGGGGGAATTTACGGGAAACATATAGACAGGTTTCAGAGCGAGATGATATAGATTATAATCTTAAACTTCAATTATTTGAAGCATTGCAAGTTAAAGGGACAAGGGGAGTCTATTACCCTAAAAAGTCAACGTACATATCGAAAGAGGAACAAGATGTAAAGATAAGAAGGGCAGGAAAAAAAGGCGAAGAGGATGTCTTACACGCACTAGAGTGGCTTGATAGAGATAGGTTTAAAGTTTTTAATGATATAAGACTCCCATACAATGGAAGATCCCAGCAATTTGATACTGTAATCGTTGGAGATAAGGCAGTATTTAACATTGAAATTAAAAACTTTATTGGTGATCTTACTATAGATGAAGAAGGAAATTGGTATAGGACAATAGGGGATAGAAAGACAGGAACAGAGAATGTGAACTTTCAAATTATAAGACATCATAAGGTTTTGGACAGTGTCTTAGAAGGGAAATTTCCAATAGTAGATTTAATTGTTTGGGCAAATGTAGAAAGTATAATAGAAGGTGCTCAGTATTCTCCAACGAAAGTTATAAAGGTAGATCAATTATTAGACTTTATTGAAAGCTATGATAATGGGCCAGATCTATCTAGAGAAGAAAGAAACTTGGCTATAAACTCTATAGAACGTAATAAAATATAAATAAGCTAGCTTCACGGGTTTAACTGGAGGAATACATTTGAAAAATAGAACCTATAAGATGATTTTAGTATCTATATTTGCAGCCCTCACAGCAGTGGGGGCGTTTATTAGAATACCCTTGCCACCAGTGCCATTTACCCTACAGATATTTTTTGTCATATTATCAGGGATACTTCTGGGGGCACGCGGTGGTCTTTTCTCCCAGCTTGTATATATAGCTCTTGGGCTAATTGGAATACCCATATTCACAGAAGGGGGAGGGCCTCAATATATATTTCATCCCACATTTGGCTATCTATTAGGATTTGCAGCGACGGCCTTTATAGTAGGTAAAGTGACAGAAAATGCAGAAAAGCATACATTGCATCTTTTATTGGAATAAAGGTCCGTAAAAGGGTTAGTTTTATCCAAAAGAGTTGACGGATAATGCAAAAGATCCTACTTTCTTAAAATATAATTGATTCATCTAATATTACTGGGTATAATAGAAGAAAACCGGAAGGAATGATATATATGAAAATAGGGGTAAGTTCCTATAGCTATAATAAGCTTAATCTTAATGCCATTGAGATAGTACATAAGGCAAAGGAAATGGGGATTGACTATATTGAATTTTCTGGTCTACCAAATCCTCCAGAGAATGTGAATATGATTGATTATGCAAAACAGGTCAGAGAAGAGTGTGCAAAAGTAGGACTCACAATACTCAACTATCCAGTTGGAGCGGATTTTATAAATAGGGGCTTGGAAGATGAGATAGAAAGGCTCAAAGGCGAGGTAGATGTGGCAAAGGCACTAGGATCTCCTATGATGCGACATGATGCAAGCGCCGGCTACGGCAAAAGAGATGATGGTGCAAAGGGTTTTGACCAGGCACTACCCGTATTAATAGAAGGGTATACAGCGGTAACCGAATATGCCGAAAGTCTTGGCATAAAGACCATGGTAGAAAATCACGGATACTTTTGTCAAGATAGCGACAGAATTGAAAGGCTTATCACAGGTGTAGGGCATCCAAACTTTGGTCTGCTTTTAGATATAGGAAACTTTTTATGTGTGGATGAAGACCCTGTAAAGGCTGTTGGCAGGCTACTTCCATATGTATTTCATGTACATGCTAAAGATTTTCACTTTAAATCTGGGGATACCCCAAATCCAGGTGAAGGCTGGTTTATGACTAGAGGTGGAAACTATATAAGAGGTGCAATCGTAGGCCATGGAGTGGTGCCAGTAGTCCAATGCCTAAGACTTTTAGACAAGTCTGGATATGATGGAGTGATATCCATAGAATTTGAAGGAATAGAGGATCCTATAAGAGGGATAAGAATAGGAAAGGAAAACTTAGAAAACTATATTAAAATGATCTAGATAGGCTGCAGAGTTTATAAAGATATTAGCAAGACTAGCAATGTAATTGCTTATCTGAGAGAGTGCAAGGATGATTACACTCTCTCAGATATCAAAATTAGCTCCTATTATATACAAATAAGTATGAGGGGAGGATAGCCACAATGGGCGATGAAGACAGACTATTTCAGATGATAACTAAGATATATGGTGAGATGCAAGAGGGGTTTCAAAAGGTAGATAAACGGCTCGATAGTATGGATAGCAGGCTCGATAATGTGGATAGCAGGCTCGATAATGTGGATAGCAGGCTCGATAATGTGGATAGCAGGCTCAACAATGTGGATAGCAGGCTCGATAGTGTGGATAGCAGGCTCGATAGTATGGATAGCAGGCTCGATAGTATGGATAGCAGGCTCAACAATGTGGAAAAAGAGATTAGAAAGACTAATATAAAGATTGAAAATGATATAAAGCCTAAGATTGATGCTCTATTTGACGGATACAAACAGAATACTGAAAGCCTTGCACGTATAGAAGAAGAGGTGTCAAAACATGAGGAAATCATTTTAAGAAAAATAAGGTGAGGGTGTCATCGATTGGAAGGATTGTATAATAAAATTGTTGAGAGAGGGAGCGCGGCTCCCTTTTTTTTATATTCTTTGTTAAATACTATGTTATTTCTTTGAGATTCTAGTATAATATAGATAGCTCTAAAGATATGGGAGGTGAGAGTCTTGGGAAATTACAAACATATGTATACAGTTATTATTATAACCCTATTATTAATTGTAATGGCTATACCGACTGCTTTTGCAGATGGATCTGTAAAGATTGACAAATACACTATATATGCACAAGTTGATACAGACGGCTCTATGACTATTCAAGAAATTATGACATATAATTTTAGGGGTAGCTTTAATGGTGCCTTAAGAGATATAGATGTAAGTGGCTCTGGGGGTATAGAGGATATAAATATTTATGTATCAGCTGAAATTGCCCCTGATACATTAGATACATCTAGATTGTTAAAGTTTACTAAAGTAGATGGAGCCAACAGAGGAGATGATGGCGTATTTACAATAGAGGATCAGGGTAGTATAAAGGGACTTACCATATTCTCGCCATCACAAAACGAAAGAAAGACATTTGTTATAACCTATATATTAAAGGATGTAGTTACAAAATATGAGGATATAGCCGAACTCTACTGGCAGTTTATACCTGGAGGCTGGGATTTTGATCTAGAAAATGTAGACGTTCATATAAATATACCAAAAGGGGCCAGTGTAGAGGATTTGAAGATATTTGGTCATGGCCCATTGACTGGAGAGTCCACCCGGGTAGATGGACAAAACCTTTTATTAACAGCACCTAAAATAGAGCCAGGGGAGTTTCTAGAGGCAAGACTTTTATTTCCTACAGATCTTGTCCCAGATGTTAGGGAGACTATAAGAGAGGATGTAAAAGAGGATATAATGGATGAAGAGAGGGGCTGGGCAGAGGAGGCTAATATCGAAAGAGAGAGGCATAGAACATATTATGCATTGACTAATGCCCTAGTTATCCTGCTATTAGTTATATACATCATAATATTTGTACATGTGTATAGAAAATATGATAAAGAACATAGAGTAAATAAGGATATAAGATACTATAGGGAACTGCCTGGAGACTATTCACCGGCAGTAATGAGCGTACTTTATAGCTTTGGCTCTGTAGGCACCAAAGATATAACAGCTACTATGATGGATCTAGTTCGAAGAGGATATTTAAAACTAGATACAGCAGAGATAGAAAGACGGGTCTTATTCGTAAAAAAGAAGGAAGAAGACTATATATTTACAAGGACAAACAAGCAAGATGATGGGCTTAGACCTCATGAAAGCTACCTTTTAGATTGGTTTATAGGCAAGATAGGAAATGGTGCATCTATGTCCCTTAACGCACTAACGAGCTATACACAGAGCACATCAGGGGCTCGAAGCTTCCAAAATAATTATCAGGCATGGCAAACAAAGGTCAGAGCAGAAGCTAAAAGTGAGAAATTTTTTGATGAGAATTTAGGAACAGGAAAGCTTATTGGGGGAACGACGGGAGTACTTGGGATAATCATATCTATATTCATTATGTCTTTGGGCAATGGTCTAGGATTTATATCTCTTACATCGGGAATCTTGATGCTTATATATAGCATTGCATTTAAGCGTCGGACTCCCTATGGGGCAGAGCAGTATAATTTGTGGAAAGCCTTTAGAAGATTTTTATTAGAATTTAGCAATATAAAAGAATATACACCACCATCCATAGTGATATGGGAACATTACCTTGTATATGCCATATCCCTTGGGGTAGCAAAAGAGGTAATTAGCCAGCTTAAGATTGTTATACCACCTGAGGAGCTGACAAATCCGTCCTTAACCTATCTATATACGGCAAGTGCGACTAGGCATTTTATGGCCATGGATAGAATAGAAAATACTACTAGAACTATGGAGCGAACTATAAATACTGCTATAGCCAGTAGCACAGAATCTTCTACCATGGGAACTGGTGGCGGCTTTAGCGGTGGTGGCGGAGGTGGTGGAGGTAGCGGCGGTGGCGGTGGTGCGTTTTAAAAAATCAAAAGGAGATGAAAGAAATGGCTTTATGGATAATACTAGGTGTTATTGTAATTATCGCTTTGTATGTAATTGGAGTTTATAATTCATTGATCAGTATGAGAAATAAGGTGAAAAACTCTTGGGCTCAGATAGATGTGCAGTTAAAGCGCAGATTTGATTTAATACCGAATATCGTAAATACTGTAAAGGGATATGCAGAGCATGAAAAAGAAACTCTAGAGAGGGTTGTAGAGGCAAGAAATAAGTTTACATCTGCATCTACACCAGAGGATAGGATGGAGGCCAATAATGAACTGACAAGAACACTAGATAGGCTTATGGTAGTGGTGGAAAGATACCCTGATTTAAAAGCTAACCAAGGCTTTATACAGCTTCAGGGAGAGCTCTCAGCCACAGAGGATAAGATAAGTTTTTCTAGACAGTTTTATAATGACATAGTTATGGGCTATAATACATCTATCCAAAGATTCCCGAGAAACATTGTTGCCGGCATGTTTAACTTCAAAGAAGAGACATTCTTTGAAATAGACGAGGCAAGCAGGCAAGCACCAACAGTATCATTTTAAACATAGAAAAAGACCCCATATAAATTATTATCTATATGGGGCTTTTTATATTAATCTTCAAAGGGGAATTTATAATTATCTAAGCCTAACTCGTCTCTAACCTGTATAAGCTCATCTGCAATGGATTTATTTATAGGTACGCCTTTATCCTTTCTATATTGCCATTCTAAATACTCTTTTTCCCAGGCAGTATAGATTCTATCTTGACCAGGTGCCTTTTTAGAAGCTCTAAGCTCTCTAACAATATTGCCTGCTACTTTTTTAAATATATCCTCACCTAAGAATGCATTTGTGTCTATGGCTATAAAGAAATGTCCTAATCTATAGGGCACTCTATTGCCGTCTTCATCCACACCAGATAGATCATGTAGGAAGCTTCCATCTTGCAGTGCAGCTGATAGGATTTCAACTACCGTAGCATATCCATAACCCTTGTAGCCACTAGTCTCTTCACCCATACCGCCTAGTGGAACTAAAGCAGCAGTGCCGGCTACTAGGTCCTCCAGTATTTGGTTACTATCTGTCTTAGCCTTGCCATCATCGCCAATGACCCATCCTTCAGGCACATCTTTATTTACTCTAGCATATACTTCGATTTTTCCTCTTTGGGTAACTGCTGTAGAGCAGTCAATTATAAAGGGAAATTCTTCATCTGTTGGCATTCCAAATGTTAAAGGATTAGTGCCAAGCATATTTTGAACTCCAAATGTGGGGGCAATAGAGGGTCTAGCATTAGTACCTGTAATTCCTATCATACCTTCTTCTATAGCCATTAATGGATAATAACCTGCTATGCCGTAATGTGTAGAGTTTCTAACAGCCACCATGCCAAGGCCGTACTTTTTAGCCTTTTCAATGGCAAGATCCATTGCTTTTTTAGAAATAACCTTTCCCATGCCATCATGTCCATCTACTACAGCAGTGGTAGGCCCTTCCTTGATTATTTCAAACTTTGATATAGGATTTTGTATACCTAAGTTTATTCTGTCATAATATATAGGCTTTAATCTGCTCACTCCATGAGAGTCTATGCCGTGTTTATCTGCAGTAATAAGTATATCAGAGCAGATCTTTGCTTCATCTTCCGGGACTCCTAGTCCTTTAAAGACATCCGTCATAAAATCTTCTAATAGCTTAAAATCAACCCATGTGACATTCTCATCTAGTGGTTTCATATGTATTTCCTCCTCCGCTTAATTTATCGCTTACATCACTGTATAATTATATACCACATCTCTATGGCAGGCAAGAATAGAAAAAATAAATTTAACAACACAAAATTAAAAATTATACTTGACAAATCAAATAAGTTGATATATGGTTATTTTTAATTACACATAAAAGAGCGTTGATTGGAAGTAGTAGGAGGCATATAATCTTAATTAGAGAGCCGATGGTTGGTGAAAATCGGAAGTTATATCCTTTGAACTCATCCAAGAGCTACTCCCTGAAAAACTTGTAGTAGGGGATGTCGAAATTCCATCGTTATAAGGATAGGTGGTGTTGGCCGCCGAATTGAGGGAGTTAATTATTGAAATTAGCTAATTAGAGTGGTAACGCGGGTAATGCCCCGTCTCTATATTTTATATAGAGACGGGGCTTATTTTATATTTTAAATAAAAAATGGAGGAGTGTTTTGTATGACTAGAAAGATCTGGGTATTTGATACGACTTTGAGAGATGGAGAACAGGTTCCAGGGGCGAAGCTAAATCTGCGAGAAAAACTTGGTATTGCAAGACAGCTTAAAAGGCTTAAAGTTGATATAATCGAAGCCGGCTTCCCCTCCTCGTCAGCAGGCGATTTTAACTCTGTTAAAGAAGTTGCAAAAAAAGTGGGGAATACAGATGATATTATGATTACAGCGCTAGCCAGAGCAGTAAAATCCGATATAGATGCAGTATATAATAGTATAAAGTATGCAAAACGTCCGCTTATTCATATGGTACTTGGAACCTCAAATGTACATGTGGAGAAGAAATTTGGGAAATCTAAGGATCAGATATTGGATATTGGGGTAGAGGCAGTTAAATATGCTAAAACTCTCCTGCCAGATGTCCAATACTCTACAGAGGATGCATCTAGGTCCGATTTTGAATATCTTTGGTCAACTATAGAAGCTGTGGTTAAGGCAGGGGCTACTATGATAAATGTTCCAGACACTGTGGGATATGCTGATCCAGAAGAATTTGGCCATCTTATATATAGGATAAACGAGCGTCTAAGAAACCTAAATGATAGCGTTATACTAAGTGTTCACTGTCATAATGATTTGGGAATGGCTACGGCAAATACC
Source organism: Clostridiales bacterium (assembly GCA_012799205.1). Classification (GTDB taxonomy): domain Bacteria; phylum Bacillota; class Clostridia; order Caldicoprobacterales; family Xylanivirgaceae; genus JAAZLT01. The sequence goes on along the minus strand of JAAZLT010000178.1, from coordinate 30,790 downwards.
TTGGCCGCTGTGAAAAATGGTGCCAATAAGGTAGAGTGCACTATAAACGGGATAGGTGAAAGAGCGGGGAATGCATCTTTAGAGGAAGTAGTAATGGCCATAAAGACGCGGCCAGACGCTTATAACGCCCATACAGATATAGTAACTAGAGAGATAATGAATACATCTAGGATGGTAAGTGAGTTTATGGGTCTAGATGTGCAGGTTAATAAGGCTATAACGGGCGAGAATGCATTTGCACATTCATCTGGTATACATCAAGATGGGCTATTAAAATCCAGGGACACATATGAGATAATAGATCCAAAAGACATTGGACTAGAGGATATGGAGCTTGTGCTTACAGCCCGCTCCGGTCGACATGCTGTAAGGGCAGCATTTGAGAGACTTGGCATAAACCAGTTTGAAGATGCGGAGTTTGAAGAGGTATTTGAAAGCTTTTTAGAACTTGCAGATGTGAAAAAGGAAGTTTATAGCCATGATCTATATGTAATTGTAGAAAACTATTATAAAAAGCGGCATAAAGAAGGTGAAAAGGCCAATTCCTATAGTGATTACTTCTATGAGCTACTTGATCTTCAGGTAATAGATAATACAAAGTTTCCTTCGGCCAGTGTAGAACTTAAAAAGGGTGATCAGTTTATGAAGGGCAATGCGGTTGGATCTGGGCCTATAGATGCACTATATTCTGCAATTATAGATGTATGTGATTTAGATATAAAACTCATCCAATACGATATTAGAAGCGTATCTAGAGGGAAGGAAGCTTTAGGTAAAGTGCAGATTCAGGTAGAATATGAAGGGGAAAAGTTTATAGCTAAGGCCTTTGATACAAATATACTAAGATCTAGCGCCTATGCCTATATAAATGCTATAAACAGTATTATAGCAGAGAGTATAATCCCTAAGGCAGAGAATATATAAAGAAAAAGGGATAATCACAGGATGTAGGTCCTGTGATTATTTTTGTATTTTGGTAAAGTTCGGCTTAAGTATTGTATAATTGATATAAAGATATTTATATGGGGGGCTATATATGAAATATGCAGACAAAATATTTTTTAATGGGCGGATTCATACAATGGATAAAGATTATAGGGTTGTAGAGGCGTTGGCCATAAAGGAAGATAGCATATTAAAAGTAGGCAGTAGTGGGGAAATATTAAAGCTTAAGGGAGATAGAACCAATGTATATGATCTTAAAGGAAAAGCTATAATACCTGGCATAATAGATACCCATGCACATATATTTTGGGCTGGAGTAAGTGAATTATATGAAAAGCTTTTTGTGCCAAGATCTATAGAGGAGCTTTTAAGCTATGTAGACAAAAAGGCGAGAGAGATTCCAAAAGGGGAGTGGATACATCTAAAAAATATATACCCTACTAGATTAAAGGAATACAGATACCCAACAATAGAAGAACTAGATAGAGTATCACCTAATCATCCGGTATTTATAGACGGGGCCTATGCAGGAAGGGTGAATAGCTATGCCCTAAAACATATAGGGCTTGAGAGGGAAGCATCTATAGGAAAGATTATAGATAAGGTTAGAAAGAGTATAGTAAGTAGAAAGTTCGATTTGAAGGATCATAAAGAAGGTATTAAAAACATACAAAGAAAATATAATGCATTTGGAATAACAAGTATTATAGACGGATCATCCAGCGATATAGGCATAAAGGCTATAAATGAACTCTATTATGAAGATCAATTAGATATAAGACTATCCTTTACACATGTGACCGAGAATAAAGAAAATACCGTAGAGAATATAAAAAGATTAGAATCTTTTATTAAAATCCCAAAGAAATGGGGGAGGCTAGACTTTTTAAAGATCACCTTAGATGGGGGCATCCTTACTGGCACCTCCTACATGCGAAATCCATATATAGATAATATAGATATATTTGAAATAGACGAGGGCTTTAAAGGGCTTATTAACTATGATACAGTTTCTATAGAGAAATTTATAGATATAGCATATAAAAAAGGATATCAAATGACGGCCCATTGTATTGGAGATGGTGCTCTTGATATATTACTTAAAAGCTATAGCAATTATCAACAGACAAATGATATAAGAGGTAGAAGGTTTTCTATAATACATGGAGATTTTACAGATGATAGTGCACTTATAGCTATAAAGAAATTAGGCCTTTCACTATTGTTTCAACCTGCATGGCATTTTAAAGATGCATACATATTAAAAAAGGTCTTAGATGAGGAGACATTTCAAAATTTCCTTCCGTATAAAAAATATATAGATTTTAATATAGCCGCAGCAGCTGGAAGTGACCATATGGTAAAATATGATTCTCTGCTATCACAAAACCCCTATAATCCATTTTGGGGGATGTATAATATGATAACTGCAAAAACCATGGATGGGCATATAATAGGGGAGGAGTATAGCGTTGATAGAGATGAGGCACTTAAATTTTATACATCTAAAGCCTCATATGTGACATTTGATGAAGATGTAAAGGGGAGTCTAGAGGCTGGAAAGCTTGCTGATTTTTCAGTCCTATCTAAAGACTATTTTACATGCCCATTAGAGGAGATACCAAATATTACATCAGTCCATACAATAGTAGGTGGAAGGACTGTATATTCTAGTTGCAATTGATAGGATATTACTATATAATGCTAAGTAACTAAACGGTTATTTACCCAATGTAAGTTATCATTTCTTGGAGGGGATACCATGGAAAATGGAAAGAAGGTAAAGGTATTAATAGTAGGAGCCGCATTTGCCGGAGATCTCCATATGACAGGTTATGACAGGTGCAAAGATATTGCCAAAGTTGTAGCAATCTGCGATAAGGATGAATCTAAGGTAAGGGCTTTGGCAAGAGAATATGGTCTTGAAGAGTACGAGGTATATACAGACTACAGCGAAGCTATTGAAAATGTAAGCTGCGATGTGGTGGATATATGCCTGCCAAACTTTTTGCACCATGAGGTAGCCATAGAGGCGCTTCAAAGGGGCCGTCATGTAATAGTAGAAAAGCCTTTAGCAACTAAATTAGAATACGGTAAGAAGATATTAAAAGAGGCGGAAAAAGCAGGAAAGAGGGTCTATTATGCGGAGGATTGGATATTTGCCCCGGCCCTTATAAGGGCTAAGGAGATAATAGATGAGGGCGCCATAGGTGATCTACTCTACATAAGGGCCAGGGAATGTCATAGTGGCTCACATTCGCCATTTGCTCAGACAATAGAGTATTGCGGCGGAGGAAGCCTTATACATCTAGGGACTCATCCACTTGCATATGTGCTCTCGCTCAAAGAAAACAGATGGACAGAGCTTAGCGCAGTAACATCAGGCGGTGAAGATGCTAATATGCTACATAAGGGCTTAGAGGGCGAAGATTGGGCCATGTGTACATTAAAATTTGAGGATGGTACTAGGGCTATGGTAGAGGCGCATTATATAACCTTTGGCGGCATGGAGGATATTATAGATTTTTATGGAACGAAGGGGCGTATACAGATAGATCTGACCATGTCATCCCCGGTAAAATGCTTCTCCATACCAGGTGTAGAGTATAGCGTTGAAAAGGCTGAAATTACAACTGGTTGGTCCCGTCCGGCTGTAGATGAGAAGTATAATCTAGGCTATGTAGATGAGATAAGACATTTTATGGAATGCATAATAGAGGATAAAGAGGCCATGGTGGGCCTTAGGGGAATAGATGGGTTAGAGACATTGAGGGTTATAAATCTTGCATACGAATCGGCAAGAGAGGGCAAGAGAATAGTCAATGATAGGCTTTAAAATAAGACCTTTGATGTAGCCAAATAAGTATCATGTAGGTCTATATAAGGAGATGGGGCATATGATAAAGTTTTGCGGGGTAAATTTTAAAAATCCTATGGTAATAGCATCTAGCCCTCTTACAAGTAAGATAGAATGGCTAATAGAGGCCGATAGACACGGAGCTGCTGCAGCTAGCACTAAGCTTGCATTTATAAAACAGCCCTTTTACGGAAAACTTAGGATGCATACCTATAGGAGAAACTCTAGCATAATTTGCTACGATAGACGAAAAGACATGGATGAGAGCTTGAAGCTTATAGACGAGGGCAAGAAAAGAACCGATCTTATATTATTTGCAAATATTACAAATGATGACTATGACCTAGATGGATGGGCATACCTTGCAAAGGCCCATGAAAATGCCGGCGCGGATTTAATAGAGGCCAATATGGTCTGCCCAAATGTAGGGCTTTCTACTAAGAATATAGCTGGCGAAGAGTCCCTAAGCGGCTCAGAGCAAGGAGGCGCAGTTACGGGGCAAAATCCTGAGAGAATAGAGGCCATAACTAGGACATTAAAAGAAAGCGTGGATATACCGGTAGTTGTAAAGCTCACTCCAAATGTAGACGATATTGGCGTGACGGCAAGGGCGGCAGAAAGGGGTGGGGCCGATGCTGTATGTTTGGCAGGGGCCCAGACATCACTGCCACTTGTGGATATATATGATGAGGGAAGACCTAAATATTATCTACTAAATGGAGTCTCCCATGGAAGCCTAGGTGGCCCATCTACAAAACTTATGTGCTTTTCACATGTGGCCAATATAGCTAAAAAGACCAATATACCAATAGTTGGAGGAGGCGGCCTTGAAAGTGCTGAGGACTGCATCATGATGATGATGTGGGGAGCACATCTTGTGACTGTATGTACCGCAGCAATGTGGTATGGCTGGGAGGTAATACAAAGGCAAGTAAGGGGCATGGAAGATTATCTTAAAAAGATGGGATATGGTAGCTACTATGATTTCATCGGCAAATCATTACAATACTTGAGATCCTCTAGCAAATTAGAAGCGCTTGATGGGTGGCCGGTAGTTGATGTGGACAAATGTAATGGATGTACTATATGTGCAAAACCAGCCCATTGTGACGCCATTGAGATGATAGATAAGAAGGCAGTGGTATATCCGGATAAATGCTTAGGCTGTGGAATATGTGTATCACTTTGTCCTACAGGTGCACTTACCATGCATGTAGCTAAGTAGGTCTTAGGAGGTATTGATATGAAGAAAATACTCATAACTCCCCGTTCATTTTCTAAGGCAAGGCATGTAGCTGATAACATACTGGCAAATTACGAGCAGATAGAGATAGTTGAAAATACTACGGGTAAGACTTTGTCGGAGGAAAATATGGCTAAGCTTTGTAGCGATATAGATGGAGTAATAGTTGGTATAGACCCTATGAGCGTAAAGGTGCTAAAGGGGGCAAAAAGGCTCAAGGCCATATCTAAGTATGGTGCAGGCCTAGATAATATAGATTTGGATATGACTAAAAAGCTTAATATAGAGGTAGATAGGGCTGCAAATGCCAATGCGCTTTCCGTGGCAGAGCTTGCAGTAGGACTTATGTTTACAATAGCTAGGGATATAGTGCCTACTGCTATAAATGTAAAGAGGGGCATTTGGGAGAGAGCTAAGGTTGCAGGATGCGAACTAAGGGGTAAGACAGCAGGTATAGTGGGCTTAGGAGCAATAGGCAAGGAAGTTGCAAAAATGGTAAAGGGCATAGGTATGGATGTAATTGCATTTGATCCCTATCTCAAGGATAAAGACGTTATAAGAACATATGATATATCTATGGTAGAATTAGATGAGTTATTTAAAACAGCTGATTTCATCTCCCTTCACTGTCCCCTTACAGATGAAACAAGGCATATTATAGACGAAGATACTTTATCTATTATGAAAACTACAGCCTATCTTATAAATACATCAAGAGGAGAGCTAGTTGATGAAGAGGCTCTATATAAAGCTCTGATAGGGAAAACAATCGCAGGGGCTGCCCAGGATGTATTTTCTAAAGAACCGGCAGGTAAACATAAGCTTTTGGATCTGCCAAACTTTGTTTTGACACCTCACACAGGTGCATATACAAGAGAGAGTACAGAGAGAATGGTAGAGCAGGCTACACAAAACCTTGTACGTATGTTAGAATTAAGGAAAAGGTAATTAATTTTAATACAGGAGGCAGGAACATGTCTATTATTAAAGAGTTAATAGTCGATAAGCTAAAGGTGAAGGTATATAGCTCTAGAGAAGAGATGGGAAAGGGTTCAGCTAATGATGTAGGGCCAAAGATAAAGGAGCTTCTAAATGAAAGAGAAGAAATAAATATGCTTTTTGCTGCAGCGCCCTCTCAAAGTGATTTTATAGCATCACTACTAGCTGATAAGGATATTGATTGGGGAAGGATAAATGCCTTTCATATGGACGAGTACATAGGCCTTAGCGATGATGCACCCCAAAGATTTGGAAACTATTTAAAGGAAAACATATTTGATAAGGTATCATTTAAAGCCATTTATTATATAAACGGGAATGTAGAAGATCCTGAGGCCGAATGTGAAAGATATACAAACCTCTTAAAGGAGAACCCCATAGATATTGCATGCATGGGCATAGGAGAAAATGGGCATATTGCATTTAACGACCCTCATGTGGCATTTTTTGATGATGAAAAATGGGTCAAAGTAGTAGATTTAGACATGGCCTGTAGAACGCAACAGGTAAATGATGGGTGTTTTGATAGAATAGATGATGTGCCAACTCATGCTATAACACTTACAATACCAGCCCTTATGGCGGCGGAGTATGCATATTGCATAGTTCCTGCACCAAGTAAGGCAAATGCCATAAGAGACACTGTAGAGGGTCCAATTACAGAGGATTGTCCCGCTACAATACTTAGAAGACATGATAGGGCCATACTCTATGCAGATCCAGATAGTGCAAAATATATAATTTAAACAAAATTATAAGAGATTAAACCTATAGCCCCTGGATTAATATCTAAGATGTTAGTCCAGGGGCTATTTTGTAAAAGCTTTCCTCTCTATGATATAATATGTATCTATATATATGAGAAAAGTATAAAGGAGATTCTTTATGACGATTGATTTTAGTGAAGTGATAATACAACTTTTAATAATGCTTACAATTATAATTACAGGAATTATAGCAAAGCGTTTTAAGATATTAGACGATCATGGCGATAGGGTAATCTCTTCCCTTATAGTCAATGTAACTACGCCTGCACTTATAATATCTGCTATGACATTGGATTTGGATCCTCAGATTATAAAAAATATTATAATAATTACATTTCTTACATTGTTTGTATTGGTATTGTCATGGATATTTAGCATATATATGATAAAGAAAGATGACAAAATAGAAGATGCAAATAGGGTCTACAGATTTGCCATAGTATTTGGTAATGCTAGCTTTCTAGGTTTTCCATTATGTTATGCTCTGTTTGGCAAAATAGGCCTACTATATGCCTCTATATATTCTGCTATGCAAGATATATTTTTCTGGTCGGCAGGTGTTAGTATAATGACCGGTGGCAAAGGCAAAAAGAGATTTACCAATATGCTAAATCCCAATATGGCAGCTATAGTCATAGGTATTATAATATTATTTGCAAATATAAAGTTACCTGTATTTTTAGATAGTGCACTCTCTAGTGTAGGGGATGCTACAATGCCCTTAGCCCTTATGATGGTAGGGTCTGGATTTTCCAGATTTAGCTTAGATGCTGAGGGGCTAAAGAGTATGGCAAAGGTTATACTCTCAAAACTTATAATACTGCCAATTATAGTTGGTGCCCTTATATTGAAGCTACCCATAGATGATATAGTGAAATATGTACTATTACTAGAATTTGCAATGCCAACTGCTGCATCCACTGTAGTAATGTCTAGGAATTTTGACAGAGACTATACCCTAGCATCTAAACTTGTAATGATAACCACCCTTATAAGCATGGTAACTATACCGCTTTTGATATTCCTTGCAAAGAGTGCCTTAGGATTGAGCCTTTAGGCCTAGAAAAATAGTTGAATTTATAGGTGTAAAAGACTATAATAAAACATATCTTAATGCCTATGTTATATCACGGAAAGGCTATTCAACCCTAGGAAGAGAAAGTGCTGTGAAAATAGATAAATCGCACTTGCAGCGGTAATATATCCTAGAGCTATATTAAATCCTTATAATGATTCGCAAGTATATATTATAGGCCAGTAGTGGCAGAATTTAATCAAATTGAGCCCGCTGGCCTCTCTACAATGGACAAGTTAGTCAAAGATAAATGTATCTATATTTATTGGGTAGTTACAACCCCTGGCATCCAAAATCATAGATACAAAGATGGTAGGATACTAGGAGTTGATAATAGATAATCTAGTAAGGGATATCAAAATTTAAGGGGGGCTTTTTAAATGAGAAAACTGTTAAAGGAGCTTTGCTATTTTGACGACAGCGGCTTTACTCTAATTGAGCTCATGGTAGTAATTGTGATAATAGGCGTATTAACTGCCATAGCAATACCTACTTATGGGAAGGTGCAAGAATCTGCATCCAATAGGGCTCATATAGCCAATGTAAGGAGGCTAGAGGAGGCGGCCCTAACTGCCATTGCTACAGAGGGACTACCGGTAGGTAAGGATATAATATGGACATCGAAGGAATCAAATAGTGAAAATGATACACATAAGGCAGAAGATTATATAGATAAGTGGCCTAATTTGCCAAAGGGGGCTACTAATATTGGAGAGAATGATAAGAGTGCTGAAGGTTATACTATCACAATAAAAGAAGATGGGAATATAGAGATAACTCCAGTGGTAGTAGATACAACAACTCATAGTGCAGAGATCTAATGGACATGCTCTATTACGGTCCCCTACTTATTATTTTAATACTCATATCTATTTCAGACATAAAGACCATGAAAATACCGGATAAGTACATAATTGCAGGGTCTTTTTGGGCTATTTTGTTAAATGTTTTAGGTAGGGGTATAGGCATATCTAAAGGACTTTTAGGGGCGCTTATAGGAGGCATCACTATAATCATTATATCCTATATATCATTTCTTATATTTAAAAAACCTGGAATGGGTGGAGGGGATGTAAAGCTCTTGGCCATGGCGGGGCTTTTTATTGGTTGGGAGCTAGCCCTTCTCTCTTTATTGCTTGCAATATATATAGCTGGATCTATATCTATAATTTTGATGGTAATAGGGAAAATAAAAAGAGATGATTATATACCCTTTGGTCCCTATATAGCCATAGGCATAACGTTGAGCGTATTAATAGGTAGACATATAATAGAATGGTACATGTATATTTTTGGAAGTTAATTAATGTGTTTAATTACAAAAGATAGAGGTATATATAACATAATAGGATAAAGGTACTAGTACATCTTGCTATTCTATAGAACTATCTATTGACGCAGGAGGAATCTTAATGAAAGCTAAAACGGGATATATAACACTTTTATATACATCCAATGAGGTTGTATATTGCAATGCGGATAATGAGGATATATATATAGATATACTCAAAAAAGCGGGTGCTATGAACATGGATATAAGTGACCCCATATATATTGAAGACTATGAAGATTATAGCATCTCAGTAGATCAAATAAAACTTGGGGACAAGCATTATAATATAGCGCATATATCACATAAATGCCCAAAGGAAGATTATTATAAAAAGCTTGCCTATAGAGATTCTTTGACAGGGCTTTATAATAGAAACCTATGGGAGGACATTAGATCTGGAGTTGTGACTATTGCTGAATGCAGTGAATATACTATAATAATACTTGATATGGATAACCTAAAACTCATAAATAGCCAAAAGGGTCATGGTGGCGGTGATGAGGCCATAATTAGTATTGCAGATATAATTAGAAGCTGTATCCGTGATGCAGATATGGCCTTTAGGATAGGCGGGGACGAGTTTTTGATCCTAATTCCCAATATGCATGAGGATAAGCTTATAAGAGATATAATATATAGAATACAAGGAAAACTAAGAAATGTAGATATATTTGACGATATAAAGATAAGTGTAAGTGCTGGTTATGCCATAGGAAAGGCGACGGAGGACCTCGATACTACGGCTAATATAGCTGATCTAAGGATGCTAGAGAGAAAGAGGAGAAAGAACGGGCTATTAACTACTCTAGAGACATCAGCTTTAAAGATTATAGGGGAGCATATAGAAGAACTCCGAAGTAGATTAAATAAACTAGTAGTAGAATCTTTGGGAAAAGAGTTAAGTTCTAAACATGTATTAAAAATTAGTCAGGAGCTTGACAGTCTGATAGGGATATACTTAGAAATTATCAAAGAAGAGAATATAGAGGCGCCAGGTATGGATGTGGCTATTATATAATAGAAATTATATGGAAACTCCTAAAGTAAATACATATTCCAGCCGATATAATATATAGCAAGATATCGAAAGGGGATATATGTATATGCGAATAGATGGAGTTTCTTCTTTTTCTAAGATTGAAAATATAGAGGTTATAGAAAAGACATCAGTTAAAAGAATGCCTTCTAACGAAATTGAAGATAAGGGTAATGATCATAGCTTGGATATCAAAACTCCCGAAGAGCGATATGAAATGTTAGTTAAGGCCGTAGATGATTCGAATAATGCGCTTGAGACGCATAATAGAAGGTTTGATATATCTATACATGAGCATACAGGTACAATAATGGTAAAAGTTATAGATACCAATACAGATGAGATTATAAGGGAGATCCCCCCTGAGAAGATACTGGATATGGCCGCCGCACTTTGGGAACTTGCTGGGATTATTATAGATAGGAAAATTTAAAGGAGTTGGTACTATGTCTAACTATATAAATCCAATAAATAATATAAGGTTTGGTGGGCTTGCATCGGGCATAGATACAGAGACCATGATACGCGATATGATGCGTATCGAAAATATGAAAGTAGACAGAGTAAGACAAGATCGGCAAGTAGTAGAGTGGCGTAGAGATGCCTATAGAGATATTACAAATAAGCTAAGGGCTTTTAAGGATGAGTTCTTTGATATTATAAGGCCAGACAATTACATGCTCTCGCCCAACACATATAATAATTTCAAGACCACTATAATAGGAGATCAGAATATATTATCTGTCAGCGCCAACTCAGATGCTGTATCTGGTATATATAAAGTCCAGGTAGATGGCCTAGCTGAATCTGCTAAGGCAGTAGGTGGAAAGACGTATGAGGATCTTAATCTTAACCAGAAGATATCAGATTTCATCCACGGTTTTGAGAGAGAGACCCTAGATATAAATGGGGCCGAAATTGAAATAACCAAGGATATGACCATACGACAGGTTATGAATGAGATAAATGCTAGTAAAGAAGCCAATGCCAAGCTTACGTACAGCAGCATAACCAAGAAATTTACGCTACAGACCAAAACTACTGGGAGCGAGGCTACATTAGATATTAGGTCCGATCTGGAGGACCCTGATAAAGATAATAGTTTTTTAGCCAAAATAGGCATAGCTGAGGGTAATGATTATATAGGCAAGGATGCAGAAGTAAATATAAATATAGATGGTCAAGGGGGTATAGTTACATCCCCATCAAATACTTTTACTAGAGATGGCCTGACATTTAATCTCTATGACGTGACAGGCAAAGACGAAGAAATCACAATAAGAGTAACAGAAGATGTGGATGCTTCGTTTGATAAGATAAAAAACTTTGTAGATAGTTATAATAAGCTCATAGAGGATATAAACGGCAAATTATTTGAAAAGGCGTACAGGGATTTTCCACCATTGACCGAAATGCAAAGGGATGATATGAGCGAAAAGGAAATAGAAAAATGGGAAGAAAAGGCCATGAGTGGGCTTTTAAGAAATGACCCAGTGCTGCAAAAGATGGTGACGAACATGAGATCGGCCCTTATTGAAAGTGTAGAGGGTACTGATGTTAGCCTATCTGAAATCGGAATCACCACTGGGAAATGGTATGAACATGGAAAGCTATATATAGATGAAGGGAAACTTAAAAAGTTCCTTTCGGAAAATCCTGAAAAGGTGATGGAGCTATTTTCAAAGAGAGATGGCTCATCATATTCCCCTGATATGGATGCTGGCGCTCGTGCCGATAGATATAAAAACGTAGGACTGGCCCATAGAATATCCGATATACTAAATGATAATATAAGAACTAATAGAGATAGGAATAATAATAAGGGTCTATTGCTGGAGAGAGCTGGTATTGAAGGTGATACAACAGAGTTTAAGAATGCATTAAATGATCAACTAAAGGCATTTGATAAGAGGATAGATACATTAAATGAGATGTTAGTCATGAGGGAAGAGAGCTATTGGAGACAATTTACTGCAATGGAGAAGGCCTTGCAGGCGATGAATGCACAAAGTGCGTGGCTATTTCAACAGCTTAATATGGATATGTACTAAAAGATAACAAGGAGTGGTAATCTATGGCAATATATAACCCATATAAACAATATGAAAATCAAAATGTGATGACTGCAAGCGCCGGGGAATTGGTCCTCATGTTGTATAATGGATTTCTTAGATTTTTAAGACAAGCTATTGAATATATACAGGGAAATGAAATAGAAAAGGCTCACAATTCTATTTTAAGGGCGCAGGCCATTATAGAGGAGCTTATGTTCACACTTGACGCCGATTATGAGATATCTAAATCCATGGAGCAGCTCTACGATTATATGGGAGGTAGGCTGGTGGATGCAAATATCTCTAAGGATATAGAGACGCTCAATGAGATAATAGATCTAATGGTAGATCTTCGGGATACCTGGGCTGAGGCTATAAAAATAAATAGACAACAGAGATATGCCAATGAGGGCTAATAAAGATGTATATAATAAGCTTAAAAGCTTAATAGACTATGCAAATAAGAAGGGTCAGAGTCTAGCGAAAATTTTAGATATAGCAAAGAAACAATCTACCTTTATAGAAGCTGGAGATATAGATAGTCTACTTGATTCCACTGAAGAGTGGATAGAGTATACGGAGCATGTACATAATCTAGATGAAGAATTCCTGCATATATATGAGGAAATTAAGGGTATGCGTAAAAACAACATTTTGACATTTAAGGAGAGTAATCTATATGATGATCTGCAAAAGGCTTTTAAGGAAAATCATAAGATATTGAGTAGAGCCTATGACATAGATATGCAAAATTCAGATTTATTAAAGAAAATTCAAAGAGAATATGCATCGAAGATACATAATGTGCAGCGAGGTGCAAAGGGGCAGAGTGCCTATAGGCCCCATAGACCAATAGATGGCGGAATATATATAGATAAAAAACAATAGATATAAAAAACTAGCCCCTAGCTCATTTGAGTTAGGGGCTAAAAATTTGTATTGCAATTTTGAATTTGTTCGTATATAATAATTATTATGCACATAATATGAATATATATTAATGCAATAACAGGAGGTAATATATAATGAAGAGTTTGAAAAAGGTATTATTTTTGGCAATTATATTTGCCATGCTAGTGTCAATGGCAGCATGCGGAAAGATTGATACTATGGCCCGCATAAACAAGACTGAGAAAGTAGTTTGGGGCACAAATGCTGCATTTGCTCCCTTTGAAATGAGAGATGGTGATGATGTAATAGGCATTGACTCTCATGTAGCAGAAAAAATAGCAGATAAACTTGGTGTAGAGCTGGTGGTAGAAGATATGAAATTTGATGCCCTTCCAGCTGCTTTAAAATCTGGAAAGATAGACTTTATTGCTGCAGGTTACAGTATAAGACCTGACAGAGAAGAAGAAATGACATTTAGTGTAGAGTATTTTACAGCTGTGCAGGCTATACTAGTTGAGGAAGAAAATGAAGAGATAACAGGTGCAGAAGATCTAAAAAATAAAAAAATAGGCGTACAAAACGGGACTACAGGTGACTTTTTAGTTACAGATGATATAGAGGGCACAGATGTACAAAGATATAATAATGGATTAGAGGCAGTGATGGATCTTAAAAATGGTAATTTGGATGCTGTTGTAATTGATGCTCTTCCAGCAGAAATTCTTCTATCAGAGCACGATGGCATAAAGCTATTAGACGAGCCTGCAGGGGAAGAAGAAAAGTATGCCATTGCAGTTAGAAAGGGAGATCAAGAGCTTATTGATGTAATAGATGAGGTATTAACTGAGATGATGGCAAGTGGAGAGTTAGAAGAGCTTGTCAATAGATATTCCATCGGTGAGTAAGACATCTAAGCTAGCATATGGTATAATCCAAATGCTAGCTTATTTTATGAGATATATTTTAGAAATAGATGGTTAGAGGGGAGAATAGATGACTTTTCTTATAGAGATATATAAAAGATTATCTGATGCAATTTATTTTAATTTAATACGGGAAGATAGATATATGCTATTTATAAGAGGACTTGGAATATCCTTAAGGCTTACCCTTTATGCTGCCACCATTGGTGTAATTATAGGACTTTTAATAGCCTTTGCTAGAATGACAAATAATAAAGCTTTAAACAGGGTAGCTTCTCTGTATGTAGATATTATAAGAGGGACTCCGGCAGTGGTGCAGCTTGTAATAATATACTATGCCATACTTGGCAGTAGTACCTTGCCTAAAGTTGCAGTAGCTTCAGTGGCTTTTGGCATAAATAGCGGTGCCTATGTGGCAGAGCTTATAAGGGCTGGTATTCAGGCAGTGGATAAGGGCCAAATGGAGGCGGGCAGATCTTTAGGATTATCCCGAGGCCAATCTATGAGATATATAATAATTCCACAGGCAATAAAAAACATCCTTCCAGCCTTGGCTAGTGAAGTGATAGTGCTTTTAAAAGAGACAGCAATTGCTGGATATATTGCTCTAGACGATCTGACTAGAATGGGAGACATTGTAAGGAGTAGGACATTTGATGCATATACACCCTTTATTGTGGTTGCACTTATATATCTATATATTACATCCATACTTACCTATTTCTTGGGCAAATTAGAGGGGAGGATGCGTCTAAGTGATTAAAGTAATAGATCTTCATAAAAGTTTTGGAGACTTGGAAGTTTTAAAGGGAGTAAATACTACAGTTAAAAAGGGTGAGGTAGTATGCGTAATAGGAGCCAGCGGCTCTGGTAAGAGCACCTTTTTAAGATGTCTAAACCTTCTAGAGGAGCCTACAGATGGTCAGATATATATAGATGGAGTATCTATTATGGAGCTTGGAAAGGGCATAAATAAATTTAGACAAAATGTGGGGATGGTATTTCAACAATTTAATCTCTTTCCTCATATGACTGTATTAGATAATGTAATGCTGGCGCCTTCAAAATTAAAAGGAATGTCCACAAATGAAGCTAAAGAGATAGCTATAGATCTGCTTAGGAAGGTAGGGCTTTCAGATAAGGACAATGAATATCCAAACAAGCTCTCAGGCGGCCAAAAACAGAGAGTGGCTATAGCCAGAGCCCTTGCTATGGATCCTGAAATTATGCTCTTTGATGAACCTACATCGGCTTTGGATCCAGAAATGGTGGGGGAAGTGTTGCAGGTTATGAAAGAGCTCGCCATAGAGGGGATGACCATGATAGTGGTGACCCATGAAATGGGCTTTGCAAGGGAGATGGGCGATAGAATTCTGTTTATGGATGAGGGCATTATAGCTGAGGAAGGTAGTCCAGAGGATATATTTGAAAACTCAAAAAGAGAGCGTACTAGAGCATTCTTAAGCAAAATATTATGAGGGGGAGTTATATTTGAAAGCTGCTAGAATTGTCTATTCGCTAATAGCGATTTTGATACTTATACCCATATTTGCATCTCAAATAAAAAAGATCAGAGAATTTATAAGGCTTAAGCGGAAGGCCGATGCTAATAGGCAATTTATCTATTTGACTATTTCAGCCATTGTTATCATATTAATGATTATAAGCCTATTTAGATTTACAATAGGATATGAAGCACCATTGGTAGCAGAAAGAGTAAGTCAGGTTTTCATAGAGGCTGGAATAAATAATAAAGATCAAGCTGAGTTTGAAAAACTATTATACGATAAGAAATTAGTGTCTGGAAACATATCCATATCAGGATATGATGAGATTATAAATGAATTAGACTTTACAAAAGATTATGATATGCATTTAAGCGAAAGGATATATAAAAATGGGGACAATGAAAATATGTATTGTAAGTATATACAGGATGAAGATGCAATATATATTGAAATAGGCCTGGAAAACAGCGATAACAAATGGAAGGTATTATCATTTACTATTTTAGACGAGGAATCTGTTGAAGAAATAGATTCTAAAATGAAATTTCTTGTCATAAAGTAGTTTACGGTATGGGTTATGGGGTATAAATAGAGTAAGACACATATATCTTATCCAAAATCCAATAGCCGAAAGGAGCTGACCGCAATGCGTATAGTAATTAGCGGGAAAAACGTAGATTTGACAGATGCTTTGAGAGAACAGATCACAAAAAAGGTGAGCAAACTAGAGAGGTATTTTGATGACAATACCGAGGCACAGGTGACCATGTCTGTAGAAAAGCATCGCCATATAATGGAGGTAACCATTCCATTTGATGGGGTTGTACTTAGAGCCGAAGATTATACAGACGATATGTATAAGACATTGGATTTGATACTAGAAAAGCTAGAAAGCCAGATACACAAGTATAGGACTAAATTGGATAAGAGGATGAAATCAGGTGCATTTAAATATGACGCACCTATATTTACAGAGCCTTATGAACAAGAGGAGGAGGATTATCCTCGGATTGTGAGAACAAAAAGATTTGCAGTAAAGCCTATGCTAGCAGAAGAGGCTGTGCTTCAAATGGAGCTACTAGGGCATAACTTCTTTGTATTTACAGATGCAGAGTCAAACGAGGTAAGTGTAGTATATAAGCGAAATGATGGGAACTACGGGCTCATAGAGCCAGAGTACCTTTAAGTATTTAAAGAGGGGAGGGCCTGCCTTCTCCTCTATTATTTTTTTGGGGCTGGTTTATCTTGAATCTTTTGTAGTATGGTGTTAAAATTGTATAGGTATTGACAATGAAGATTCAGAGGTGTATTGAATGCTGGGATGGCTAAGGGGAATATTTGGCGACAGTAACGAGAGAGAGCTAAAGAGTATATTTAAAATTGTAGATGAGATAGAGGCTCTAGAGCCTGAGATGCAAAGGTTAAGCGATGATGAGCTTAGAGCTAAGACGGATGAATTTAAAAGGCGTTTAAAACAAACTGAGGGTGAAAAGGGCGAAAGCCTAGATGATCTTCTTATAGAGGCATTTGCAGTTGTCAGAGAGGCATCTGTGAGGGTGCTTGGTATGCGCCATTTTAGGGTACAACTTTTAGGTGGAATTGTCCTTCATCAGGGGCGCATTGCAGAGATGAAGACAGGTGAGGGTAAGACCCTTGTAGCAACCCTGCCTGCATATTTAAACGCTTTAGATGGTAAGGGTGTTCATATAGTAACTGTAAACGACTATCTTGCTAGCCGTGATAGTGAATGGATGGGCAAGATATATAAATTTTTGGGGCTCTCTGTGGGCCTTATAGTAAATGATCTAAAATCTAGTGAAAGGCGTAAAAGTTATGCCTGCGATATAGTATATGGGACAAATAATGAGTTTGGATTTGACTATTTAAGAGATAATATGGTCATATATAAAGAGGAAATGGTGCAAAGGGAACTAAACTTTGCCATAATAGACGAGGTGGACTCTATACTCATAGATGAGGCCCGTACCCCACTTATAATTTCTGGTGCAGGAGATAAATCTACGGATGAATACTTTAGAGCAGATCGCTTTGTAAGGACTCTAAGGCCTGAGATTGACTATGAAAAGGATGAGAAAGCAAATACAGTGCATCTTACTGAAGAGGGTAATGAAAAGGCGGAGAGGTTTTTCAATATAGAGAAACTGGCCGACCCTGAAAACTTGCAGCTATCCCATCATATCTATCAGGCCCTAAAGGCCCATACACTTATGAAACGAGATATAGACTATGTAGTAAAAGATGATCAGGTCCTTATAGTGGATGAGTTTACAGGCAGGCTTATGATGGGAAGGCGCTATAGTGATGGCCTACATCAGGCCATAGAAGCTAAAGAAGGAGTAGAGGTCAAGAGAGAGAGTAAGACCTTGGCAACTATAACATTTCAAAACTATTTTAGGATGTATAATAAACTATCTGGTATGACAGGTACTGCCAAAACAGAGGAAGATGAGTTTAAGGGAATATATGGGCTAGATGTGGTGGAAGTGCCAACAAATGAGCCAATGATAAGAAAAGATGAAAACGATATTATATATATGACATTAGAAGGCAAGTTCAATCAGGTTGTAGAGGAGATTGCCAGCTGCTATGAGAGGGGGCAACCTGTACTTGTGGGTACCATATCTATAGAAACCTCTGAGCTATTAAGTAGTATGCTAAAAATAAGGGGTATTCCCCATGAAGTATTAAATGCCAAGTACCATGAAAGGGAAGCAGAGATAGTAGCCCAGGCCGGCAGGTTTAAAGCAGTGACAATAGCCACTAATATGGCTGGGCGTGGTACAGATATAGTGCTAGGTGGAAATCCGGAGTTTTTAGCTAAACTAGAGATGAAAAAAGAAGGCATAGATGACGCTTTATTAAATCGGGTCAGCAGCTTTGAGGCCACAGAAGATGAGGAACTTCTAGAAGCAAGGGATAAATATAAGAAAAAGTATGAAAAATTTAGGGTGCAATGTGAGAAAGAAAGGCAACAGGTCCTGGGTGTTGGAGGGCTTCATATAATAGGCACAGAAAGACATGAGAGTAGACGTATAGATAACCAGCTAAGAGGTAGAGCTGGAAGGCAGGGAGATCCAGGTTCCTCTAGATTTTATATATCCTTAGAAGACGATTTAATGAGATTGTTCGGATCTGACAGAGTGCGAGATATAGTAGCTAGATTAGGGCTTGAGGAAGATCAGGCCATAGAATATGGCATGCTTTCCAACCAGATAGAGAAGGCACAAAAAAGGGTTGAAGGATCTAATTTTGATGCAAGGCGCCATGTATTACAATATGACGATGTAATGAATGTGCAAAGGGATACCATATATTCTCAAAGGCGTAGAGTTCTTGAAGGTGAAAATCTTAAAGATACTATATTGGATATGCTAGATATGTTTATAGAAGATATAATAGATAGCTATACCCAGGGATTGGAAAACTCTGAGGACTGGAATATAGAAGGGCTTCTAAAGTATCTAGAGAGCATATTTGTAGGAGGATCATTTGCAGAGATATCAAATGAGGAAATACATGGGCTTACTAGAGAATCACTTAAACGTAGTATATTAGATATTGCCCTCGAGATGTATGAGGCAAAGGAAGAAGAAGTAGGCAGCGAAGTTATGCGAGAAGCTGAAAGAGTAATACTTCTTAAGACAGTAGATCAAAAATGGACAGATCATATAGATGCCATGGATCAACTAAGGCAAGGAATTGGCCTTAGGGCCTATGGGCAAAGGGACCCTGTAATAGAATATAAACTAGAGGGCTACGAGATGTTTGAAGAGATGATCAAAAGCATCCAAGCAGATACACTAAGGGGCCTTTATAGCGTTCAGATAGAAAAGGAGGCACCAAAGCGGGAAAAGGTGGCAGAGCCTATTCGTGCAACCCATGGAAATAAAGAGGAAAGGCCTCAAGAGCCTATAGTAAAGGGGCCTAAGATAGGCAGAAATGACCCATGTCCCTGTGGTAGTGGGAAAAAATATAAAAGATGCTGTGGACGTAATTGAAATTATTAAACTCTAAGAAAGGTGTGATGATATGGTAGGATTGGATATATTAGATTCCAAGCTAAAAGAAATTAAAAGTATATTTGAAGAAATAGGTGAGTCTCTTTGACCTATCTGAAACTAAAGAGCGGATACAAGAGATAGAGGATGAAATGAGTCAATCAAACTTTTGGGATGACCCTGAAAGGGCACAAAAACTCGGCCAGGAGCTAAAACAGCACCAAGATAAGATAGAGAACTTTAAAAGACTGACATCTGAAATAGAGGATGTAGAGGTGCTGATAGAAATTTCCCAGGAGGAAGGGGATGCCTCTATTATATCTGAGATAGAAGAGAGCGTATCAAGTCTAGCGAAAGAAATGGAAAGGCTTAAGCTGGAGACATTATTAAGTGGAGACTATGATAAAAATAATGCTATTATATCTCTTCACGCCGGCGCCGGCGGTACCGAAGCCATGGATTGGACATCTATGCTTTATAGGATGTATACCAGATGGTGCGAATCTAGAGGCTATGAGGTAGAGGTGCTTGATATGCTACCGGGAGAAGTGGCGGGCATTAAAAGCGTTACCTTGCAGGCAACTGGCCTAAATGCATATGGATATTTAAAGGCTGAAAAGGGCGTCCATAGATTAGTAAGAATATCACCCTTTGACTCTTCCGGCAGAAGGCATACCTCCTTTGCATCGGTAGACGTAATGCCAGAGCTCGAGGATGATCTAGAGATAGAAATAAGGCCTGATGAGCTTAAAATAGACACCTATAGGGCAGGGGGGGCTGGGGGGCAGCATGTAAATATGACAGACTCGGCTGTGAGAATAACTCATTTGCCTACTGGCATAGTAGCCCAATGTCAAAATGAACGATCCCAAATGCAAAATAGAGAGACCGCCATGAGAGTCTTAAAGGCTAGATTGTTGGAGCTTAAAGAGAGGGAGACCATAGAGAAGATGGAGGCCATGAAAGGGGAGATGAAAAAGATAGAATGGGGTAGTCAGATAAGATCTTATGTATTTCATCCCTATAGTATGGTAAAAGATCATCGCACTAATGCAGAGATGGGAAATATTCAGGCAGTCATGGATGGTGATCTAGACATATTCATAAACGCCTATTTACAAGGAGGGGTAAATTAATGAGCACACAATTTGTTATATTTAAGCTTGGAGATGATGTATATGGAGCCGATATATACAATGTAAGCGAAATAATCTTTCCTAAAGAGCCGATTAAGGTGCCAAATAACCCAGATTTTATAGAAGGTGTTATAGAGTATAGAGGGCAAATGGTTCCTGTATTGGATCTAAAAAAACGCTTTCATTTGGGAGAGAGTAGTTTCACGGGACAGACAAGGCTTATAATAGGAGAGGTTGAAGGCATACTTGTGGCCTTTTCAGTAGATGCGGTTACAGAGATATTAAGAGTCGAGAAAAGTGACCTTAAAGATGTGCCAGAGATGACTAAGATAGCAAAAGAATATATAAAAGGTGCTGCTAAATTTGAGGATAAAATTATTATAATCCTAGATCTAGCTAGGGTGCTCACGGTAGATGAAAGGGATATATTGGGGGATAATCAATATAGCTGATTTATTTATTAAGCCTTTTGAACTTCCAGATAATTTAGGTAACATAATGGGGCTAGAGAAAGAGAATATATTTATAAAAAGTCAGTAGGAGCATCTATTATAGAAGGCTTCAGCCCAGGAATATATAAGGAAATGAAAAAATCGGATTGACAGATGGAAGGAGAAAGTTATGGTAAGGAGATTCGCTAAATACTATAGGCCACATATACCCCTCTTTATATTAGATTTTTCATGTGCCTTTTTTATGGCAGGATTAGAGCTTGTGTTTCCAACTATGGTTACAAGAACAGTGGATGATGTTTTGCCAAGCGGGAATATGAAATATCTAATTTATATGGGTTTAGCTCTTGTGGTTTTATATATACTGCATTATATATTACAATACATTGTAGACTATTATGGTCATACATTAGGTACTAGAATAGAATATGATATGAGACGTGATCTATTCGATCATATACAAAAACTGTCCTTTTCTTATTTTGATGAGAATAAGACAGGGCATATAATGTCAAGGCTTGTAAATGATTTAAATGATATATCAGAGCTTGCCCATCATGGGCCGGAGGATTTATTTATAGCGGCAGTAATGCTAGTGGGCACATTTATTATACTGATGAGAAGCAACTGGAAGTTAGGCCTTATAACATTTGCGGTAACGCCTATTATGCTAATATTCTCTATTAGAAAAAACAAAAAGATGCAAAAGACATTCAAAGTCATGCGCACTAAGGTTGCAGATATAAATGCACAGGCAGAGGATAGTATATCCGGCATAAGAGTTGTAAAATCCTTCACTAATGAGAACTACGAAAGAGAGAAGTTTGACGGTGGCAACGAAGGATTTAGGATGTCCAAACAAAACGCATATAAGATAATGGCAGAGTTTTATGCGGGCATAAACTTTTTTTCAAATATAACAAATCTAGTAGTACTTATATTTGGGGGGATATTCTACTATAGAGGAGAGCTTACAACAGGCGAACTCTTTGGATTTCTCCTATATGTAGGCATGTTTATGCAGCCCATAAGAAAAATCTCAACCCTTATAGAGAGTTATCAAAGAGGGATGGCGGGCTTTTCAAGATTTGTAGAGATAATGGAGTTAGACCCTGATATTGAAGACAGCCCTAATGCCACTGATATAACTATAGAGCATGCAGATATAGAATTTGACAATGTGACTTTTAGCTATAATGAAAATAGGAATGTATTAAAGGATCTAAGTTTTAATGTAGCTGCTGGGGAGACCGTGGCGATAGTAGGACCATCAGGCGCAGGTAAGACTACTTTGGTAAACCTTATACCTAGGTTTTATGAGATAGTAGACGGTAGTATAAAGATAGATGGTACCGATATTAAGGATGTGACCCAAAGATCATTAAGAGATAATATAGGAATAGTTCAGCAAGATGTGTTCCTATTTACAGGCTCTGTGAGGGATAATATTGCATATGGAAATATAGATGCTACCGATGAAGAAATTATAGCGGCGGCAAAGAGGGCAAATGCACATGAATTTATAATGGAGATGCAAGAGGGCTATGAGACCTATATAGGAGAGAGGGGAGTCAAGCTCTCAGGTGGTCAAAAGCAAAGGCTTGCAATAGCTAGGATATTTTTAAAGGATCCACCAATACTAATATTAGATGAGGCCACATCATCTTTAGATAATGAAACAGAGAAGGTCATACAAGAGTCACTGTTCGAGCTATCTAAAGACAGGACCACACTCATAATAGCCCATAGACTTGCAACTATTCGAGATGCGGATAGGATAATAGTCTTAACGAGTAAGGGAATAGTAGAAGAGGGTAGTCATGAGTATCTGTTAAAGAGAAAAGGCATATATCACAATTTATATACTTCGCAATTTAGCGCTTAACCAAAAAGGCTATGGCAAGTACTCATTATGAGTAGCTCGCCATAGCTTTTGATATTTTAATAATTCTATATATTAAGAATCTATAAAAACCTATAACATCTTTAGTATCTGATTGTAAGCTTTCATGAAATATCTTTATAAAGTCTAGATCTTCTTTAGTTGGTTTATAATTTGAAAATTCAATTGCTATTATAAGATCGGCTATATCTTGCATAGTCCCTGCACTATTTATAAGCCATGTATCAACTCTTCGGGCATAGGCATAGGGGGTTTCACCTGTATTTATGGGGAAGCTATAAAGCTCTAAAAGATCTAATATATCTAAATAAAACCTTTCTATTTGATAAGATACTGGCATCTTATTGAGTCTATGGCTATATATAATATGGGCTATCCATATACTTAGGCTAAATATCAATAACATAGCTAATACTATATAGATAAAGTATAGTATTAGTTTTTTACCCACGATAAGGGTGCCGTTTTCTATATTACTGGGTATATACATACCATCATCAGGTAGATCATCTTCGTAATGATCCATATAATCATCTTGATATCTATCACCGTCCCAAGTCTCTGGTTGGAAGCCCTCTACTGTGTCTTTTGGCGGTTCACCGGCATATATAGGTGGTGTGGGATCAAATGTGAGCCAACCAATACCTGCAAAATAGACTTCTACCCAGGCATGACTGTTTGTATTTCTAACTTCATAATACATTCCCTTTTTAGAATAGGGGGATATAGAAAATCCTTCTATATATCTTGTAGGAAGTCCCACAGCCCTTCCTAGAATAGCCATGGAAGAGGCAAAATAGGTGCAATAGCCTTCTTGTAGATCGAATAAAAAATGATCTACAAAATCTCTATCAGGTGGTGTATATGGTGGGGTTAGCGTATATTCATAGTTTTGGATAAGGTAACTTTCTATAGCTAAGGCCTTCCCAATAGGCGATGAGATATCCCTTGTAATTTCCTCTGCAAGTTTTTTGACCCTATCGGAAACAGAATTATCAACTGTTGTATAGTCTCTTTGTATATCTAGTATCTTTTGATAGTTTTCACGCTCTTCTATTATGTATTCTCTAAAGTCTATAATATCTATGTAGTCGGTGAGTATATCTTCCAATTCGATATTGGCTAGGTTCATATGTATTATATCTAGGGTATAGCCTGATATTTCATCTATATTATCTTCTGTAAATATTTCTCCTTTATCATTTATATAGGGGGAAAATTCTCTTTTAATATGCGGCTGGGCAGAAAGCGTCCTATTAGGTGCAAATAGAGTAGATGATATAATGCCAACCGTCTCTATGTCTATAGTGAGATCCGATATGATGCCCTTTCTTTTAAGAAAAGAGAGATCTTGCCAAAAACTTTCATCTAGGTCAGATATCCTATCTTTGGCCCTTCTGTTAAAAAGGCTGTTTAGAGGATATTTCATAGACTGGACGGAATCTACCCATCTATTATTAGTGTATTCATTTAATACGGTCCCCCTAAGGTATAGGGGTTTAGGTGCCTTAACCTTTAATAAAAGGTCTTCCCTGGGCTCTATAGGCCCTCCAAGCTCTCCTGGGGATGTTTGAAATCCTGTCTGGGTTAGGCGAAATGAGGTGCGCGGCTCTTTAGATTTGCCCCTTTCAGTCCAAAGATCCTCAAGTTCATCGAAGGACTCTTCTATATAGCTCCATTTTAGATCTTGGGTATCCTGGGGCAAGATGCTCATAGAGAAAAGTATTATAAGTATTGCTATAGGCAATACCGAAAGCTGCCATATACCTACTTGAGGCACAGAGTATCGTCTATTTAAATCCAGCCTATAGGAGCTACTTATAAGACATATGGCAGATATGGTATATATCCATATATAAGGGGTGATATTACTATGACCTAGTGCCCATTGTATGCCTATTATAATAGCGGAGAGGATTATAGACAAAATGGATGCATCTAGCTTTATCAAAAGTAGAAAGAATATAATTGAAACAATACCTGTTATAGACCAGGCTGACCATTTTGTATATGTAGCACTTATATGAGCTGTGCTACCAGATATGAGATCTATTAGCCAGTTAAAATACTCTATTACCTCTTGCCACCAGTCTGCAGACAGCCTTTTATTGGCAAACAGAATAAACAGATAGATCGTGGAGGGGATTGCAATAAGGGTGGTAAATATGTTATACATATATATAGAAAAAAGAAAGTAGAAAACTAGAGCAATTAATACTATAAGAGCGTATGATATGGGAAGCTTAAGGGAGACCATTATAGATTTTGATATGCTAGATACCGCCAGTACAAAGATTATTGCCTCCATTAAAAAGTCTAGATAGTTTTTAGAACTTCTCATACTAGCTCCTCCAATACCCTATCAATCCTTCTATCTATTGGGATTATATAAGATGGTATATTCATATCATTCAGCCTTGCAACCATATTCTTGATATTCCTTTCTACATTTTCATTATATTGTATTAAAAATAACATAGGAAACAGGCCAAGTTCTTTTAGTGTACATATACGATTGAATAGCTCATAGGATAGGTTATATGTAAACATGGCCACATTATGTCCTTGCTCCAGATTAGCGCCTTCTAGGCTTAATATCTTGTCTAGGGGCAGGTAACCCTTAAAGTCAATTAGAGAAAGTGTATCGAAAAAGCGGGATATATGATATGGGTTTTGCCCTCTTATACTCACCCTATCGCTATTATATACTATAAGCTCTGTAGATAGATCTTTATGCAGCATATGTGCTATTACAGATAGGCTACTTTCTATAAGCTGATCTTCTATTTCATACCGGGTTAAGGCATCATCTAATATATGGGTGGTGTCTAAGAATATATGAACCTTTGGGGCGCTGCTGGTCTCATATTCTTTGACATAAAGATCTTGATATTTTGAAGATATTTGCCAATGAATTCTTTTTAATGAATCGCCATATTCGTATTGCCTTATGTCGGATATAGAAGAGATCTCTTGCGTTTGGCTGAGTCTATCACTTTGCACCTCATTTACATCTATAAAATGCAGGGGAAGGTTCAAAATATCGAGTATTCTAGGGTGTACCGTAAGATAGAGGTGTTTATAATAGGGCATCTCAGGCAGTGATATATTGAATGTAAACAGCCCAAATAGATCTTGCACCTGAACGCTTTCTATGCCAATTGAATATCTGCCGCGAAGGGTGCAGGGAAAGCTTTCCTCAATAGCCCTATGGCTAAAGGGTAGCAGAGACATTACACGCTCTTTTCTAGCGCCTATAATTGCCTCTTTGGGAGTTCTAAAAAACACCTTTAAATATGGATATATAAAGGGCCTGTCATTGTGTATCTCCATCCTAAGAGTTACTATATTGCCCTTTTCCACATAGGAAGGCTCTAAGGTCTGTAAATATCTAAAATCTATTAATATCCAAAGACCCATTACTGCGGAGACTATAACCATAGAAATTAATATGGAAAGCGCTATAAAGTATATTCTATCGCCGGTATAGAGCCCGAAAAAGAGTGCTAATAAAATGAGACTAAATATTATTATACGATTTTTCCTCATCCTCTTATCACCGGTACATAGATCTCTTTTACTATGGACTTAAGTATTAGTTCAGGGGTCAAATCCTGAAGCCTTGTTTCAGGCTTTAAAATAATTCTATGAGCTAGTACGGGCTCTATCATGTATTGCACATCATCTGGAATGACATAGTCTCTATGTTCTAGGAGCGCTTGGGCCTGAGCAGCTCGCATTAAAAATATAGCTCCCCTTGGGCTTACTCCCAAGGCTATATCTTTGTGATGCCTGGTGCGGTCTACTATCTGGGCAATATATTCTTTGATCTGATCTGCCACCCTAATGTCCATAACGCGATCTTGTAGCCCAATTATATCTTCATCAGTTGCTACCGGCTCTAGTATATCTGGGGAGATATCATATGTGAATCTTGATAGTATATCTATCTCTTCTCTCATACTGGGATAACCAATGGATATCTTAAGAAAGAATCTATCCAGCTGCGCCTCAGGTAGAGGGAATGTACCTACATATTCAACAGGATTTTGTGTAGCCAATACCATAAATGGTCTAGGAAGGGGGTATGTATTTCCATCTACTGTAACCTGTGATTCTTCCATAACCTCTAGTAGACTAGATTGGGTCTTTGGGGAGGTTCTATTTATTTCATCCGCCAGGACTATATGGCCCATAATAAGCCCAGGTCTATATTCCATATCACCTGTCTTTGTATTGTACATGGAAAATCCAGTTATATCTGATGGGAGTATATCTGGGGTAAATTGAACCCTTTTAAATGATAGATCTAAAGATCTAGCCAAAGACGAGACCATTGTAGTTTTACCTACACCTGGAACATCTTCTATGAGTACATGACCCCTGCCTATAAGGGCAAGCAGTATAAGACGGATGACCTTTTCTTTACCTACGATTATTTTTTGAATATTTTCCTGGAGTTGAGATAGTATATATTTATTATAACCCATATATAAATCTTTCCCTTCCTGTATTATAATGGCGACTTAGCAAATTGCTTGCCTTAAGATATAATACACTATATAATGGGAAATAAACAACTGTTTGTAAGGAAATGTTTTAGGAGGTTTTATGGTGAATGATATACTAGTTGAGATATGCTGTGGATCATTTTTGGATGCGCTGGAGGCGGAAAAGGCCGGCGCTGATAGGATAGAATTAAATTCATCGCTCTTTTTTGGAGGTCTTACCCCTTCAGCGGGAACAATTGCTAAGGTGAAGGAAGAGGTTTCAATACCCTGCATGGTTATGATAAGGCCTAGAGGGATTGGATTTTGTTATACAGAGGAAGAACTCTCTGCCATGGAAAGAGATATAGATATTGCTCTAGATCTTGGAGCTGATGGGTTTGTATTTGGGGTTTTAAATGAGGACTCTACAATCGACATAAATGCCTGTAAGCGCCTTATAAAAAGATGTGGCGATAGGGAAATTATGTTTCATAGGGCCTTTGATGTGGTACCAAATCCTATAGAGGCATTAGATATTATAATAGATCTTGGATTTCATAGGATACTGACAAGTGGCCAGGCAAAAAACTCCTATGAAGGTATTGCATTTTTGAAGCAGATAATAGAGCGCTCAAAAGGGCAGATAGAGATACTACCTGGTGGTGGCATCAGGAGCCATAATGTAGTTGAAATCTGTGAGAGGACGGGCTGTACACAGGTGCATCTAGGGCCACTGAGAAAGGTTTTAGAGCGTTCATCCCTTTATAACCCTGAGATAAAGTTTTTGCCCTCAGAGCTTCCTAGGGAAGATTCTTATGAAATTGTAGATAGGGAAGTTGTAGAGGAGATAGTTAGATTAGTAAAACATAGGTAATATAAATTAGAAGGTGAAAAGATGGCTGAACATAGGCGGCAAAGAGATTCCCAGAGGACTAAACAGGATATACTAATGGCAGCGGAGCACGAATTTGCCGATAAGGGAATTTACGGCGCAAGGATAGATGATATTGCCAGCCGTGCAAATATAAATAAACGTATGATATATGAATACTTTGGCAATAAAGAGCAGCTTTATAAGACTGTATTGGAGGAATCTTACAGGAGACTTGGTAAAAGAGAGAAAGTAATTCTCTCAAAGGGATTAGATTGTAGGGATGCCATAAGGCGCATAATCCGTTTGGAATTTGAATTTCTAAGGGACAACCCCACATATGTGAAGCTTATCCTTTGGGAGAATTTAAACCATGGAAAATATATTGAAGATATTGATTTTACAGATATCAAAAACCCTACTTTTATACTATTGAAAAAAGCAATAGCTCAGGGTAAAAGAGATGGAGTATTTAAAGAAGATTTAGACGAGGAGCAGCTGATACTATCCATACTGACATTTACCTTTTCATATTTTTCTAATAGATATACTCTATCGAAGCTCTTAGAGGCCAATTTAGACCATGGGCCGAGTTTAACAAAGAGAATAGAGCATGTTACAGACATGGTCCTTCTCTATATCTGTAAACAGAAACCCTAATAATATTTTAAGTATTTAAATCTACCAGGCCCTAAAGCCTCATCTTAGCTTTAGGGCAATTTTAGTAGCATATTAAGGAGGAGACATTATGTCAATAGAAGAAAATAAAATGGGTACAATGCCCATAAGACCATTATTGTTAAATATATCGTTGCCTATAATGATATCTATGCTAGTCCAGGCACTTTATAATATAGTAGATAGTATATTTGTATCACAGATAAATGAAAGTGCACTTACCGCAGTCTCGCTGGCATTTCCAGTGCAAAGTCTTATGATATCTGTTGCAGTGGGTACTGGAGTTGGTATAAATGCACTACTTTCTAGATCCTTAGGTGAGGGTGATTATAAAAAGGCTAGAATAACAGCGGGCAATGGTATTTTTCTAGCAGCCCTTAGTTATGTTGTATTTTTAGTATTAGGAGTAGTATTTGCAAGGGATTATTTTGAATTCCAGACAGATGATGCGCTTATTATCGAATATGGTGTATCTTATTTGGTCATCATATGTATTGGTTCACTAGGGAAATTTATGCAAATTGTGTTTGAAAGATTACTCCAATCCACCGGCAAGAGCTTTTATTCAATGATTGCTCAAGGTGCAGGTGCGATCATCAATATAATATTAGATCCTATTTTGATATTTGGATATTTTGGTATGCCAGCCATGGGAGTGGCCGGCGCTGCTGTAGCTACTATAATTGGACAGACAGTAGCAGCTATGCTTGCTATAATATTTAATATAAAGGTAAATAAAGAGATCAGTATGAAGCTAAAAAGCTTTAAGCCAAACCTAGGTATCATAGGGCAGATATATTCTGTAGGCTTGCCATCTATTGTCATGCAATCTATAACATCCGTTACAACTTATGGCATAAATAATATATTAATTCGCCTATCATCTACTGCAACTGCTGCATTTGGAATATACTTCAAGCTACAAAGCTTTGTATTCATGCCAGTCTTTGGATTAAATAATGGCATGGTACCGATTGTTGCCTATAATTACGGAGCTAAACAAAAGCAACGTATTACAGATACCATTAGGCTTAGCATTAAATTTGCCTTTGGAGTTATGATATTTGGGTTAGTACTTATTCAGCTTATCCCAGATAAGATACTACTCTTATTCAATGCATCAGAAGATATGTTAAATATAGGTGTTCCAGCCCTTAGAATTATTAGCCTAAGCTATATATTCGCAGGGATTAGCATTGTAGCTAGCTCCGTATATCAGGCTTTAGGAAATGGGATGCTTAGCCTTATAACAGCGGTGCTTAGGCAGCTGGTAGCCCTACTTCCTGTGGCCTATTGGCTGTCACTTTCTGGCCAGGTAAATTCGGTATGGTGGTCATACCCAATAGCTGAAGTCATATCCTTTATTGTGAGCCTTGTATTTTTGAAATATATATTTGATAGAAAAGTTGCACCTTTGGAATCAGAGTGTAGTTACTCAGAAGATCTTGTAGAGTCGCTACAATAATAAATTATATATTTTAAAGGAGGTTCCAGTTATAAATGAATATTATTGCCCACAGATGCGGAACAGATCTATATCCAGAGCTTACTATTCAGGCCGCTGAGCACTCCTTAACACTAGGAGCAGATTATATTGAAATGGATGTGAG
>JAAZLT010000177.1 GCA_012799205.1 Clostridiales bacterium | reverse complement strand
TTAGACGACTTATTCTCAGCCGCAAAGGGTAAGTAAATATAGGCTATTACGACTATTGCAAGTTTAGAATAAAATGTTAAAATAAGAATAGTATTGTCATATTAAGTAACACATGACCTTTTGACAAACTTTCAGAGGGAATGGGGAATGAGATATGAAAAAACTATTCGTATATGATAGCGTAAATAGACTTTTACAGGGCAGGACCGACCTAGAAGGTGCCCTATTTCATATAGAGGCTGAAAATTCTCAAATCATAGGTGATAAGTATGGATATGAGATAGGCAGCCAGATAATGGGAGAAGTATTAAACAGGCTAAAAAAGTGTAGATTGGATAATATATATTATGAAAAAAATGTCTTAAGGATTTCTGGGGATGAGTTTCTAATGTTTTTCCCCAATATACTGGATACTGATGAAATATATAAATTGGCTAACGGAATTATAAGAGAATTCGACACACCTATCAGGCATGGTGTAGATGGTATTTATATAAATGTACATATGGGCATATCTTTGTTTCAAAAATCAAAGAGCACTATAGAAGAGTGTATAGATCAGGCTAGTATAGCCCTAAAGAGCACTAAAGCAGATGGTGAAAATTATTTTCTTTTATACAATCCTAGCATGTTAGCTGATAAGACAAAGGCTAGCATTCTAAGAGAGGATTTTAAGGGCACAGTAAAAGAAGATCAATTTGTGCTTCATTACCATCCTCAAGTCGACTTAGGTTCAAAAGATATTGTATCATTCGAAGTACTCACAAGATGGCAGCATCCCAAAAGAGGGCTAATTTATCCCAATGATTTTATACATATAGCTGAGGATACACATTTTATAATACCCATGGGATATACCGTGCTGCAAACTGCGTGCCATCAGCTGAGATCATGGCATGAGAGTGGCAACTTTAAATGCAATATATCTATAAATATATCTCCAATACAGCTACAATACGGACATTTTATAGATAGCGTTGAAGGAATATTAAGTAAGGCCGGATTAGACCCTTCATATATAGAGCTAGAGATTACTGAACATAACCTTATAAGGCATATGAATCAAACTATAGATGTATTAGATGAACTTCGTAGCATGGGATTTAAGATTTCGCTAGATGATTTTGGCACTGGATATTCATCACTTAATTACCTACAAAAGCTCCCAGTTGACATCATAAAGATAGATAAAACATTTATAGATAACCTCGAAGATGATATAAATAGATCTATAGTGAAGGCCATTATTGTAATGGGACATGATATGGGTCTTTGCATAACTGCTGAGGGAGTAGAGACTAGAGTACAATTAGAGGTCCTAAAAGAGCTGGGATGCGATAGGGTGCAGGGTTTTCTATTTTGCAAGCCTCGCGATAGCCATTGGATTAAGAGAGAAATTTTAGATAGGGTGGGCTCTATATCTGGTTAAAACATTGTAATATATAACATAAAAAGGAGGCAATGACTGCCTCTTTTTTATGTTCTAAAAATAACTGACTCTCTTGTGAACATGTATCTGGCAAATGAAATGGCTATTACTATATATATTAGCATCCATAAAAATAATATTGCTATATGTGCTATATTGAATATTCCGAGTGTAAGCTCCTTTATAATGACTACAGCATTTATAATCGGAATATGTAAAAACGCTTTAGACATGGTCTTTGGCTCTATAAAATATGAGGTGAAACCTAGCATGCCTATAAAGCTAAGTGGAGTTAGATAAGTTTGTGCCTCTTTAAAAGATCTTGCATAAATGCTAATAGATAGAGCTAAAGCCCCGAATACCATGGTAAGGAAGATCGTGATTAGCCCTATAATAATTAGAGCCCTAGGCTCCAGAGCAAGGCTAAGTGAAGTATCATCAATCATCCCAAAGGCCTCCGGTGAAGTCTTCATAGATAAGCCTAATCCACCAATAAAAGCTAGGGAGGTAGCTATGCCCATAGTTGTTATAGCCAAGAATTTTCCCCAAAGTAGAGATGTTCTACTAGACTGGGTTGTAAGTAGCGGCTCAAGAGTGCCCCGCTCTTTTTCGCCAGCCCCTAGATCTACTGCAGATGCAATGGGGCCTGATGCAGCAAATATTATAAGCATCATAGGTAGCATCATAGATAATATCAATTTTCCAAAGCCGCTATCATCTTTATCCGGGGATGTAACTATCATATTAATAGGAGTTAAGATATTAGTATCTATATCCCGGGCTTTAAGTCTTTGTGCTACTACTGTTGTGGAGTATTCGTTTATTAGACCATCCACGAATCCCATAACCATATTGGATTTTTGACTAGAGTTATCGTATATAATATTGATATCGCCGCTAGAATCCGCATTGATATTACCATCAAAATCTTTAGAAATTTCAATGCCAAGTAGTAATTTGCCAGATTTAACATCCTCCATTATATCGTCTGATTCTTTTATGTCGATACTGGGATGGGACTTTAAGAACTTACTTAGGCTACTATCCCCTTCGTCCATAAGGGCCATTTCAATACCGCCCTCCTTATCCAGAAACTCGGTGCTATCCTTTATGCCTTTTCCCATAAATCCAAATATTATGGGATATATCAGGAAGGGGATTAGTATAGCTGCAATTACCGTCTTTTTATCTCTTAATATATCCTTTAACTCTTTTCTATATACTATTGAAATGATGTTCATTCATCGTCACCTACCAATCTTATAAATATTTCCTCCATATCATCGCTTTCGTATTTTCCTTTGAAATATTTGATGGTGCCATGATCCACTATAGAGCCCTTATGTATTATGATGATTCTATCGGAGATTCTCTCTACTTCCTGCATGCTATGGCTGGAGAATATGATAGCTTTGCCATCTTCACGGCATTGTAGTATAAAATTATGTATTATCTTAGCTGCTGATACATCAAGGCCGGCGGTAGGCTCATCAAATAGCATTACACTAGGTTCGTGTACTATAGATCTAGCTATAGCAACCCTTTGTTTCATGCCCGTAGAGAATTTACCTGCTCTTTTATCAATATATTCACCCATTTTAAACTGTTCTACAAGATTATCAATACTCTTATCCATACTTATACTATCCATGCCATTGAGCCTAGCAAAATACTCTATATTTTCCCTACCTGTAAGCCTATCATAGAGGCCACTTTCGCCACCGAATAATATGCCTATCTCCCTTCTGACATCTTGGGCATTTTCTACAATATTATAACCATTTACATAGGCGGTGCCAGATGTGGGCTTTAGCATGGTGGCTAGCATCCTGAGAGTTGTAGTTTTGCCTGCACCGTTTTCACCTAATAGCCCTATTACTTCGCCCTTTGTCACATTAAAGCTTATATCTTTTACGGCTTTTACATCCTTAAAACTTTTACTCATATCTTCTACTTTTATCAAGGGTATATCCCTCCTCCATTATTTACTAGATTGCAAAGTAAAGATTTTAGTTGCTATGTTATTATATCATAGATAAATGACAAACTTGGAATAGTAGTTTATTTAATTTATGATATAATGAGCTAGGTAGAATTATTTAGCGAAATAAACCCGTGTTTACATGGCTAGATACTACAATTATGCTATAATGTTTTACATAGCAAATATCATAAACTTATTAAAAAAAGGAGTGTCATAATGCTTAAGGATATTAAATGTTTTGTTTTAGATATGGATGGAACCTTCTATCTAGGATATTCTATCATAGATGGGTCGTTAGAATTTATTGATACTTTAAAAAACCAAGATAGAGATTTTTTATTTCTTACTAACAACTCCTCCCGAAGTGGAGAGTATTATGTGAATAAACTTAAAAATATGGATTGTAATGTTAGCAAAGATAAAGTTTTTACATCTGGCGAGGCTACGGCAATATATTTAAGTAGGAAGAGAAAAGGCAAGAGTGTATATGTACTTGGAACTGAATTTTTAAAAGATGAGTTATCCGATTATAATATTGAAATAGTTGAGGATGAACCAGATCTTGTTGTTATCGGATATGATACCACACTCGACTATGAAAAAATGTCTAAGGTATGTACCCTTATAAGGGAGGGAACCCCGTTTATTGCAACACATCCAGATTTTAACTGCCCCACAGAGGATGGTATGATTCCTGATATAGGGGCTATACTAGCCTTCATAGAGGCGTCCACTGATAAAAGACCTGAGCTGATAGTAGGAAAGCCCCATAGTGAAGTTGTAGAGAGCTTACTGGAGAAGACGGGTTGTAAAAGGGATGAAATAGCCATAGTAGGTGATAGGCTATATACAGATATAGCAACAGGGGTGAACCATGGGATATTATCTATATTAGTACTTACTGGTGAGACAACAATGAAAGATGTAGAATCGTCATCTATCAAACCGGATATGATATTTGACTCTTTAAAGGCAATTTCAGATGAACTTAAAATCAACTATTAAACCTAAGGAGGAGACATTTTGAAAGGTACAGTAAGGCGGCTTTTTATACAAACTAGAAGAAACTTAAATACAATAGCGGATAATCTATATAAAGACTTAAAAGAAAATTTAAAAATAGAGAGTCTAGAATCTGTAGATACTATTGAGAGATACGATATAGAGGGACTCACAGAGGACGAGTATATATTGGCTAAAGAAACAATATTTTCCCAACCAGGCGTCTGTTTATTACATGATGAAAAGGTGAATATATCCGAAGATATTAAATCCATTACAATCGAACTTTTGCCTGGGCAATTTGATAGTAGAGCAGATATAGCCGAAAAGAGTTTGTACATACTGACAGGCGGAAAGGACATTAAGGTAAAGACGGCCCAACTTATACTGCTAGAGGGTGCTCTAACTGAGAAAGACTATGCCTCTATAAGGCGTTATATTATAAATCCTGTAGAAAAAAGAGAAGCTAGCGCTATAAAGCCTGCTACATTACAGATGGAGACGCAAACTCCTGGGTCCGTAGAGATAATAGAGGGCTTTATAGACCTGAGTGGGGAAGGTCTTAAAGACTTTTTAAAGGTTAGAGGCCTTGCCATGAGCCTAGATGATCTTATATTATGCCAAGATTATTTTAAAACCGTGGAAAAGAGAGATCCAACTATAACAGAGATAAAGGTCCTAGACACCTACTGGTCAGATCATTGTCGTCATACAACATTTGCCACCCATTTAGATAATATAGAGATAGAGGATGCTAAGCTATCAACACCTATAAAAGAGGCACTTGAGGTATATACATGTTCGCGAAAGTATGTATATGAAAATGAAGATAGGCCAGTGACTTTAATGGATATAGCAACTATGGGCATGAGAGAGCTAAAAAAGAGGGGCATACTTGATAATTTAGATGAATCAGAAGAGATAAATGCAGCCAGTACAGTATTGCCCATAGACATAGATGGAATAGAAGAAGAGTGGCTGATTATGTTTAAAAACGAAACCCATAACCATCCTACCGAAATCGAACCTTTCGGAGGGGCAGCTACATGCCTTGGCGGGGCTATAAGGGATCCACTCTCTGGAAGATCATATGTATATCAGGCTATGAGGATAACAGGCAGTAGCGATCCAAGGCAAAAGATAGAGGATACATTGCCCGGGAAATTACCACAAAGAACTATTACTAGGACAGCAGCCGAGGGTTATAGCTCCTATGGCAGGGGAATTGGCTTGGCCGCTGGGCATGTAGCGGAATTCTATCACGAAGGTTTTATTGCTAAAAGGATGGAATTAGGTGCGGTTATTGCTGCGGCGCCAAAGGAGAATGTGATTCGAGAAAGTCCAATGCCGGGGGATGTCGTGATATTAGTTGGCGGTAGGACCGGCAGAGATGGATGTGGAGGCGCTACAGGTTCATCCAGAGCTCATACTGAGGAATCTATAGAGACTTGTAGTTCAGAGGTACAAAAGGGAAATCCCATAGAGGAACGTAAAATTCAGAGGCTGTTTAGAAAACCCCATGTCTCAAAGATGATAAAAAAATGCAATGACTTTGGTGCAGGTGGGGTATCTGTAGCTATAGGGGAGCTGGCCCCCGGGCTTGATATAGATTTAGACTTGGTGCCGGTTAAATATGATGGATTAGATGGGACTGAGCTTGCCATATCAGAGTCTCAAGAGCGTATGGCGGTTGTGTTAGACAGAAACGATCTAGATAAGTTTATTGCCGAATCTAGAAAGGAAAACCTTGAGGCTACGCATGTTGCAACGGTCACAGAAGATGCAAGGCTTTTAATAAGGTGGCAAGGAGAGGCTATTGTAGATATTTCAAGAGAGTTTTTAGACACAGATGGAGCTGATCAAAAAGCCCAGGTATATATAAAGGCACCACGAGAGGATAAGACATACTTTGATACCACTATAGATAGAGATATAAAAAAGGCCTGGCTCAATAGATTGTCTGATCTCAATGTATGTAGTCAGAAGGGTCTGGTAGAGGGCTTTGATACTAGCGCCGGCGCCGGCACTGTCCTAGCTCCATTCGGTGGTAAATATCAGCTAACCCCTGAAGAGGCTATGGTAGCAAAGGTACCGGTTTTACATGGATATACCAGGACTGTCACGACTATGAGCCATGGGTATAATCCATATCTTTCAGAGTGGAGTCCTTTTCATGGGGGTCTATATGCCATAATAGAGGCGCTAGCCAAGATAGTAGCTCTCGGAGTGGATTATAGGGAAACCCGTCTATCGCTGCAAGAATACTTTGAAAGGCTTGAAGATGAGCCTACAAGATGGGGCAAACCCTTTGCAGCTCTTCTAGGAGCGCATCTGGCGCAAATTGAATTAGGCATTGCATCCATAGGCGGAAAAGACAGCATGTCAGGCACATTCCATGATATTGATGTACCACCCACTGTAGTTGCGTTTGCTGTCAATAAGATGGATGTAGAGAGGATCATATCCTCAGAGTTTAAGGGGGCAGGAAATAATGTAGTGCTATTGACCCTCCCCATGGATGAAAGGTTTATGCCAGATTTTAAAGTTTTAGATGCAAACTATTCTAGGGTGCATGAGCTTGCCAATAGAGGAAAGATACTCTCATCCTACACTGTAAAAGGTGGAGGGCTATGTGAAGCTATCTCAAAGATGTGTTTTGGCAATATGATGGGATTCAAATTTGAAGATGATATAGATACCGAGAGGATATTTATGCCAGAGTTTGGATCACTGATCCTAGAGTTAGATGCAAAAGAAAATATAGACAGTCTATTTGAGGGTACAGAATATAAGCTACTGGGAAAAACTAGCGAAGATAGCAATATATCCATTAAAGATGTGTGTATAAATCTATTTGAAGCACTAGAAACATGGATAGAGCCCCTTGAGGATGTCTTTCCCATAGCCGCAAGACCTAGTATAGATAATGCAAAAAGCACTAAACAAAAGGGCAGTTACAACACCTTTCCCGGCAAAGTAGCAAAGCCTAGAGTATTGATACCCGTATTTCCTGGTGTTAACGGGGAGTATGAGGCTAAGAAAGCATTTGAACAAGCTGGGGCTATAGGCAATATAGAGGTATTTCAAAACATAGATTCTAATGCCCTAGATGAAGCATTTAAATCTTTGGTAGATAATATAGGGTCATCGCAGATAATAATGCTGCCTGCAGGAGTAGAGAGTGGCCCTATGACTGCAGCGTTTTTGAATGCCAGAGTGAAGGATGCTATAATGGATTTTCTTCATAATAGAAATGGTCTAATATTAGGAGTGGGAATAGGATTTGCTACTCTTTTGAAGTTGGGTTTGATACCCTATGGAGAGATCCGGCCTAGCTCTTATATCGAAATAGGCCTTGCGCCTAATAAAGCGGGCATGTTTATCTCTAAGATGATACAAACAGAAGTTATATCCAATAATTCGCCTTGGCTAAGTAATGCAAAGGTGGGAGATGTGCATATACTTCCTATCTCAAATATAAATGGAAGAGTAATTATGCCTGAGGATATGGTAGATGAATTGTTAAATGCTGGGCAGATTGCCACCCAATATATAGGTTGCAAATCTATAGAGGGAATGACAAGCCCTGATGGCAGGATCTTAGGAAGATTAGGCTATCCAGAGCGCATGGGCGAGGATACTTTTATAAATATTCCTGGGAGTGGATACAGAGAAATATTTGAAAATGGCATTTCATATTTCAGCTAATAAGATCTGACCTAATAGATCCGGGGATGAAGATAATGTTTTTACCTTCATCCCCGGATTTATTTTAAATCTTGTATATATCTGTATACTGCTTAAATTCCAAGGCTAGCCTATTAAGTATCTTAGTAGTGCTGAGCATTTCTTCTATAAAATCTTTCTGGGTGGATGTGCTAGCTGCTACTTCTTGGCTAGCAGCAGCAGATTCTTGTGATACCGCCGATATGTTTTGGATGGCATCTATGGCATTATTTTTATCCTTTTCTATGATATCTACAGCTTCGATTGTTTGATCTATCTGGTCTATTATAAGTTCAATGCTATTGGCTATCTGATGGAAAATTTCAGATGTATTATCGACCGCATTCGATTGATCGTCTACCACATTATCTAGTGCCTTTACAACGGTAGTAGCAGTGCTGGCATCTATCATTATATCTTCAACTAGATATTCTATCTCCTCAGTAGCCTTTTTGCTATTATCTGCCAGTATCCGTATCTCATCTGCTACAACCGCAAATCCTCTACCGGCATCGCCCGCCCGAGCAGCTTCAATCGCTGCATTTAAGGCAAGTAGATTTGTCTGTTCCGCAATGGTATTTATAGAGGATACAAACTCTCCTATATTATTGATCTTGTCAGTAAAACCATAGATAAATCCTAGAACTTCATCAGATACTTCCTCTGTATGGCTGCTGACCTTTTTAAGTATCTCAAGGGTTTTCACCCCATTGCTACTTAACGATTTCATATGCTCTGAGGATTCGCCCACTATAAGGGCTTGATTATGCACATTGCTAATTTGATCTGAAAGATTAGTTATGAGCTCTACGCCCTTTTCTGCTTCAGAGGCTTGCTCTGAGGCACCACGGGCAATCTCATCTGTGGTAGCAGCTATATCATCTATAGCATTGTTTAGTTTACCAGAGTTTTGGTTTAAAAGATCTGAGGAGCTGACAAGGCGGTTAGAAAGATCCTTTAAAGATCTCATTATAGATTTCAAATCTGTAATCATACTGTTTAAACTAGAGGATACAGCCTCCAGGCCATCAAATTCGGAAACCTCTATTGTATGGTTTAAATCTTTGCGCCTTATTCTATCTGTCATATATACAATAGAATTGATCCTATCGGTGGCACTTTTTGATACAATATATACTAGTCCTTCTATTGCGATAAGCTGGAATAAAAATGCTATAAAAAACTGAAAACCCGTAAGATTCGCAACAAGCTTTGCTAGTATGGAGACTATAAGAGCTATTATACCTGCGGTAATCTGTGGCTTGATAAGTAATAGACTTATAAACCTTTTTAGTATGGTGTTTTGTTTGTCCATATATTCATATTGCCCCCTTTTCCCAAGAGAAATATATATGACATATTATAGCACTATTTGACATATATGGCAAAATGGAAATTACAAATGCAACTTAATACCCAGGCGATATTGACACAAAGTGTACAATTGTATACAATTATATTGAATTTACAATTTGAGGAGGAAGGGCATTGGGCAAAAATTTAGCATATAAGATTATTGAGAAACATATCATATCTGGAGATATGACAGCAGGCAATGAAATTGCAATAAAGATAGATCAGACATTGACGCAGGATTCAACTGGGACTATGGCCTATCTACAGTTTGAGGCTATGAATATATCACAAGTTAAGACGAAGAAATCATTGGCATATATAGATCATAATACTTTGCAGGCAGGATTCGAAAATGCAGATGATCATAAATATATACAATCTGTGGCCAATAAGTATGGAATATACTTTTCTAGAGCTGGAAATGGAATATGCCACCAAGTGCATTTAGAGAGATTTGGACGCCCTGGTTGGACTTTATTAGGGTCTGACAGCCACACTCCCACAGGGGGAGGTATAGGCATGATAGCTATTGGCTCAGGGGGATTAGATGTAGCGGTTGCTATGGCCGGTGGGCCATATTATATGACCATGCCAAAGATATGTAATGTGGTATTAAAGGGCGAGCTAAGTCCGTGGGTCAGTGCAAAAGATATAATATTAGAGATATTGCGAAGGCTTACTGTTAAAGGTGGTGTAGGTA
Source organism: Clostridiales bacterium (assembly GCA_012799205.1). Taxonomy (GTDB): domain Bacteria; phylum Bacillota; class Clostridia; order Caldicoprobacterales; family Xylanivirgaceae; genus JAAZLT01. Next base: position 2,408 of record JAAZLT010000177.1, on the reverse strand, counting down.
AAATATTCGAATACTCTGGTGATGGGCTAGAGCACCTAAGTGTGCCAGAGAGGGCTACTATAACAAATATGGGTGCAGAGCTAGGTGCAACTACATCAGTCTTTCCCAGTGATGAAAGGACTTTAGAGTTTATGAGGGCCCAGGGCAGGGAAGATGAATGGATAGAGTTAAAGGCAGATAGCGATGCAACATATGATGAGACCATTGAAATAGATTTATCTCAAATAGTTCCCTTAGTAGCAAAGCCACATAGCCCAGACAATGTAGAGACAGTAAGAGATGTAGGGCCAATAAAAGTAGATCAGGTCTGTATTGGTAGCTGTACTAACTCCTCTTATATGGATCTCATGAAGGTGGCTAAGATATTAAAAGGCAAGACGGTGGATCATAGTGTGAGTCTTGTAATATCACCAGGGTCTAAACAGGTAAACACTATGCTTGCAAAAAATGGGGCGCTTGCAGATTTGATAGACGCAGGTGCTAGAATTTTAGAATCCGCATGTGGACCATGTATTGGTATGGGCCAAGCTCCGGCAACTAACGCAGTTTCGGTGAGAACATTTAATAGAAATTTTTATGGACGAAGTGGCACCATGAGCGCAAATGTATACCTTACTAGCCCCGAGGTGGCAGCAGCTACAGCGCTTAGAGGCGTTCTAACAGATCCTAGGGACTTAGGCGAGCCGATAAAGGTCACTATGCCCGATAGATTTGAAGTAAACGATAATTCTATAATTGCGCCAACAGATACGCCATCTGAAGTACAGGTCGTAAGGGGTCCAAATATAAAAGAGTTTCCTATAAATGATAAGTTAACTGAAAGAGTAGAAGGAAAGACTCTTATGGTCATGGAAGACGATATAACTACAGATCATATAATGCCATCTAACGCAAAACTACTTCCCTTTAGGTCTAATATTCCACATCTATCAGATTACTGTTTGGTACCTGTAGATGCATCTTTTCCTAAAAGAGCTAAGGAAGCTGGGGGCGGTTTTTTAGTGGCAGGGCATAATTATGAGCAAGGTTCTAGTCGTGAACATGCTGCACTTGTTCCTCTATATCTGGGCATAAAGGCCGTCATAGCGAAGTCATTTGCTCGAATACATGAATCCAATCTAATAAACTCAGGTATTTTGCCGTTGGTGTTTAAAGATGAAGCAGACTATGATAAAATAGAGCTAGATGATAAGCTTTCAATAGATAATGCACGAGAGCAGATTCGAAAGGGCAATATCCTGATCGTATCCAATGATACTAAAGGGTTTGTATTTGAAGTAAGAATGGATCTATCATCAAGGCTTAAAGATATTATATTATCAGGAGGATTATTAAATTATACTAAGAAGAATGTATAATAGATTTTAAATTTAGGTTTTAGGAGGGAACGCTTTGCCAAGGAGTATGTGGGAAGTGGATATATATGATAAGAGTTCTTTGCGTGGGCAGGTGTTCAATAAAATACATGAAGATATCATCAATGGAAGGTATGAGCCGGGTGATAGCCTTGTAGAGACAAAACTAGCTAAAGAATTAGGCGTTAGTAGAACTCCTATCAGGGAGGCCATTAGGCAGTTAGAACTTGAAGGCCTGGTGATGTATATACCAAATAAAGGTGTGTATGTAACTGGTATAAGCGAGCAGGATATAAAGGATATATATACCATAAGGTCTCTAATAGAGGGCTTGGCAGTAAAATGGGCTATAGAGAGGATACAGCCTAAGGAACTGAAGGAATTAGAGGAAATTGTAGAATTGATGGAATATTATACAATAAAGGGAGATATGGAGCAGGTTACAAAGCTAGATACAAAGTTTCACGATGGCATATATGATGCGTGCAATAGCAAGGTGCTTAAAAATACCCTTCGAAACCTTTTAAGATATATAAGAAAGGCTAGACTTTCCTCCCTAAGAGTCCCCAAGAGGGCTCATCAAGCTCTTGAAGAGCATAAGCATATTTTAGATGCATTCACGGCTAGGGACCCGGAGAGAGGCGAGAGACTTATGATAGAACATATATCTCATGCTAGCCATAATATAGAGCTTATACCTCGTCCAAAAGGGTGAACCAGTCTTCGTATAACTTCTCTAAAAGACTTTGATTTTGAGCGTATTGAATTTTAGCATCTTTAATATTGCTAGGATTAGTATAAAAGCTAGGATCAGCCATGCTGGTCTCGAGCTCTTTTAATAGAGATTCAAGCTCGTGTATTGATTGTTCAAGGGTTTGAATCTTTTTATTCCTCCTTGCATTCTCTCTTTGTCTCTCACGTTTCATCTGTCTTTCTCTTTGAATTTGGGTTTTAGATTTAGCAAGAGGCTTATCAGCAGCTAATTTAGCTTGTCTTAATTGGTCCTGCTTTTTATCAATATAATATTCATAATTCCCCAGATATTCTGTTATG
>JAAZLT010000176.1 GCA_012799205.1 Clostridiales bacterium | reverse complement strand
TTAATAGGTGGCAATTCAAATTCTTCTAACCTTAAGTCATTTTTACCATATAATCTAACGGCTTTTGTCTTCATGAGTTATCCTCCCCTTAAATAGATTTAAACAAGCTCTACCCCGTATTTATCGGCAGCAGTCTTAACTTCATTTGGTAGCTCTTCATCACATATAAGCACATCGATATCCTCTAATGTGGCAAATGTAAATGGCATATCCTTCCCAATCTTTACAGTATCCATCAACATTATAGTTTTATTGGCCTTACCCATGGCAGCCCTTTTCAATTCACAATCACTAAAACTTCCAGCTGTAAAGCCATTTTCTAGAGAAAATCCGGATGTCGCCATTATTGCAATGTCTATATTAATATTTTTTATATAGTTAAGTGCGGATATACCAGAAACAGACACATTATCCCTATTTATCTGTCCACCTAAAATAGTAACAGAAGGTTTATGGTGTTTGAGTATCTCTAAGGCTATATTAGGTCCACTTGTAAATATTGAGAACTTATCATCCGGCAGTGTATTCGCAAGACACATGGTGGTCGTTCCTGAATCCATATATATTGCCCTACCTGTCTCTACATACTTTACCGCCTTTTTAGCTATAATAGTTTTGCCCTCTATATTTTCTGTAAGCCTTGAGCTATAGGCATCCTCTCTAATATTTGTAAGGCTATCTATGGACTTGGCTCCACCTCTAACTCTAACTATAAACCCATCATGTTCACGCTGGACCAGATCTCTTCTAATTGTCATAGTAGATACCTCTGGAAACATCTTCTCAAGTTCTTTTATGGTAACTTGCCCTTTACTTTGAATATAGGAATTTACCGTCTCTCTTCTACTAATATGCACACTGCCCACATCCTAACTTTTGTACTTTATTCTACTTCATAATCATCTAATCTCTTGGGCATTAAAGTCTTATCTAGCTTATGATACCTTGGCAGGCCGTTTCGCTCAGGTATGGATACATTTCCCTCAATAAGCGGCCTGACATAATCTATGGCTTCTTTAGTTACAAAATTGCCCTCTGGAGTGATCCACTCAGTTGGAAATTCCTTTTCGTGATTTGCCACATCTTCTAGGGGTACAAGTTTAGGCTCCCAGACATAGGGATTATTAGATAGCCTCTCTATTCCAGGCATAAATGCAGTTTTGCCCTCTAGGGCATAGTCTACTGCCTTGTAACCCATCCAGTAGGCTTCGTTCATATCTGTACTTGATGAATAATGGGCTGCACTTCGCTGTATAAGATCAGGTATTATAAGTTTTGCCCGCTTTGTAATATTCTCTTCTATAATTTGTTTTAACTGTATACACACACCGCCCAGTTGTTTATGACCAAACTGATCTACCTTCCCCTCCTGGGCAGCTATAAGTTCACCATCTTTGTCTTTAATGCCTTCTGATGCAACCACTATCACCTGTTTATGCTTTCTATATGCATCCTCTATCTGCGATAAAAATACTTCTCTTTCAAATGGAACTTCAGGCAAGTAGGTAAGCACTATCCCATCATAAATTTCTAGACTAGAAAGTGCTGCAGAAGCGGTAAGCCATCCTGCATGTCTTCCCATAGCTTCAAAAAGTAGTACGGTGCCCGCTGTGTAGACATTAATATCATATGAAAGCTCCACTAATGTTGTATTTATATATTTTGCAGCGCTACCAAATCCCGGACAGTGGTCAGTCCCACAAAGATCATTATCTACAGTCTTGGGTATTCCCATTATATTTATAGGATAACCTATCTCTTTTGCATATTGGGAAAGTTTTAAAGCCGTATCCATTGAATCGTTTCCCCCATTATAGAAAAAGTATCCTATGTTATGGGCATCAAACACATCAAAAATCCTCTTATAGTCTGGCGTATGTATATCTTTATCCAATTTATATCTGCATGAACCAAGACCTGATGAAGGGGTATATTTAAGGCCCTCCATAGTCTCCCTTTTTTGTGCTGTAAGATCTATGAGCTCTTCCTGCAACACTCCCACTATTCCATTTTTAGCTCCATATACTCTATCTATATCCGATGAGGCTATACTACGTTCAAATGCTCCAACAATACTAGCATTTATTACAGCGGTCGGTCCACCCGATTGGGCTAATAATACATTTCTCTTAGTATTTTTCAAAATTATACTCCTTTCTTATGTTTGATTCCAACATCGATTTGCACAAATGTAACATCCAAATAACATTTTACCAGATAATAGTTGGCGTGTCAATTGTACAACCGCTAAACTATATCTTATTTTGGACATAAACCAAGCATATCATCTATTTTGACTTTTTCTAGTTTCTATTATGGGAAAAAGATAAAAACTCTATCACTCTCTGATGTAACCACACTAGAAAGAGATAGAGCTTGCCATACTTTCAGTTAAATACAAAACCTAAGAATATCTACGTTTTGTCTACCTACCTTTTTATATTGACAACGAAGTCGTATTTGTATAAAAATTTTTAATTATTAATACCTTATATGCGAACTATTTATCAGCTATTCCCACAAAGCGCAAGAGATTTCTAAAATATATCTTTTCTTTCGTTTCTTTGGGGATCTTCAATTCTGAAAATATCTTGTCATCAGATTCTGCCACACGAATTGCATAATCAGCAACATAGTTATTTACGCTAGAATCAACACCCCATAGAACATTATTTTCTATATCATATCCAGTTAATAGTAGTTTTTCCAGCGCATCCTTCCTATAAATAGGCGGAGTCCCCGGTGATATATCTATAAACATTTCAGCACTTGGTGCTCCTATACTCTCTCGCCTTCGTGCACTATTAAATTTCCCATATACTGCTATGCACTCATCAGTCCATGGCCATGAGATATGAGCCATAGCGAATCTCAAATTATCTATAGAGAGCAAAATCTCAAATTCTGTAGGCTTATTAAAGTTTCCTGATGCATTTTTGCCATCATATAATATACCTGAATGAAATAAAATTGGAAGATTCCTATTTGCTATCTCTTCATAAACAG
>JAAZLT010000175.1 GCA_012799205.1 Clostridiales bacterium | reverse complement strand
GCTTTAAGGTTTAGGCAATTAGAAAAGGACCGGAAAGATGCAATAAAAAGTAGTAGAGAATTAGATAGGACTATAACAGTTGTCAGAGGCGTAAAGCGTACAATAAGTAGCGCAATGAAATCTTTAGATAGTGCCCACAGTTGGGCTACATATGATGTATGGACAAAAAATAGTATTTTTGGGCACATTGCTAAATATGATCATATTGATAGCGCTCAGACAGATTTAGACAAGATCAAGTCGCTGCTTAAAGGGCTAAAAAGTCAACTTGCCAATAATAATTTATCTAAAATGGCAAGTTTTACGGAGATAGATTCTACAACTAGGGCAGTTGATTTTTGGCTTGATAATATATTCACAGATCTAAATGTGCGCAGCAAAATTCGTGAAAACCAAGATACTCTCAAGATCTTAGAGCATAGTATAGATGGTTTCATTTCAAGGCTAGGTGAAGAGAAGAATCAAATAAAAAGAGATATTAGAAAGTTAGAGTATGAGAAGGAGGAGCTAGTTATAAATGTTTAAACTGCCATTTCTACATAAGGGTGATACGGTAGGTTTAATTGCCTGTTCTGATGGAATAAAACATGAAGATAAGCCAAAAATAGATAGGCTTATAGCAATATTTAAAGACTGGGGCTTAAAGATAGATATAGCCACAACCATATATAGACGAGAGGGCTTCTTTAGCGGCCCAGCAACAGAAAGAGCAAGAGAATTAAACCGCCTATTTGAAGATAGAGATATTAAGGCTATATTTGATGTTTCGGGAGGAGATGCCGCTAATCATATATTGGATCAGCTAGATTTTGATATGATAAAAGAAAATGCTAAGCCGTTTTTTGGGCTAAGCGATCTATCTGTCATATTAAATTCACTATATAGTATGAGTGGGCTTGAGACATATCATTATTATATTATGAATTTAGTTAGAGAGAATGGAGATAGGCAGCAAAAGGATTTATATAGTTCACTTTTCCAGGGGAATAATGATCTTTTTGATTTTGGCTACCACTGGCTTAGGGGAAGTAATATAAGGGGCAAAGTTATCGGTGGCAACTTAAGATGCTCCCTAAAACTGGCCGGAACAAAATACTTCCCCAACTATAGAGAAAGGGTGATTTTGCTGGAAAGTTTAAGTGGCAGAGCAAATAGACTTACATCCTTAATAACCCAATGGTATCATCTAGGAGTTTTCCATGAGTGTGCAGGTATAATTTTAGGAACCTTTACGGAACTTGAGGAGCATAATGAATTTCCTATTATAAAAGATTACGTATTAGAACTTACAGAACATATAGGTGTGCCTATAGTAAAGACAGATGAAATAGGACATAACCCAGATAGCAAAGCTATTGCAATAGGTAAGGAAGTTATATTATAGATATTAATATAGAGATAAGGAGATTCTCATGAAAAAAAATAAAGTAATTATTTTAACTATGTATTTACTAATTATGATATCTATTGCGGGTTGTAAAAGTAAGGCATCCAATGTAGGTAAGATTGTGCCGGCTGTGCTTACAAAGGCTGAAGAGAGTATGCTGGAGTTAGTAGGCAAGGAAAGGGAATATGATATATATGACTATAATCTAGGCGATAATGTAAAGAGTGTTCAGATATGGTTAGAGGCATATAATAGGGGAGAAAAAATAGAAGACGTAGGGCCTTTATCATTGCAACAACTAAATGGTAAACAAGGAAGAATAGCCATAGGATTAAATCAAGATAGGGACTTTGCCTGGACTATAACCTTGCAACATGATGAAGGTAAAAGTAGTTATAGTTTTGTTACAGATTCTAAGGAAGAAATCTATAAAGAATTTGGTTATGGCGGTACTAAGCTAGTAGAGGAAACAGATATAAAGTCGGGGGAGGATATTGTATTATATGTCATCATGTTTAATAAGAGTAATGTAATGAGCATATATGATCCTCAAGAATATGCGCAAGAGCCAAAGAAATTAAAGCAATATGATTTTGTATATATTTTAAAATGCAGATTTCTGGAAGATGACCCTAGTTAAGATATTCTCGCATATGTGAAATGCGATAGGGATATGTTCCCCATCGCATTTGATAATCATTTCACCCTATATAACTTTATGGCAGTTCGTCATATTGAGGCTCTTCTGATTTAACAAAATTCACCCTATCTTGTAGGGTACTAGCTATATTATCCGCATCTGTAGATAACATATGAAACATCTCCTTGGATTGTTGATCATTCGTGTCCATGGAAAATGTCTTAAGTTCTGCGGCCAAGCCTTTGGCACTTGCTAGCACCTTTTCTAGTTTTACATTTGTAGGCATAAAATAAATCCTCCTTGTATAATAATTGATTAGGCAACTGCAACTTATGATGTGCCCCACGTTATATATTCTTTTCATATATCTTATATTTATGCTTAGTTTTATATGTCTAATTTTTGTTTCTTTAATAAGAATTTACAGTTCAAAATATAAAATGTTTACTAGATGTTTTTGAGATATATGTATTATAATATGTTATAATCTGTATATAATGGTACCTTTTTATCTATTGGAGGGAATACAATGAAACCGCCTAAGTTTATAGACAATAAAGATAATAAGATGATAGATGAGATAAAGGAATATACCAAGAAAAACAGCAAGATGAGCGTAATAGCTGCGCAGTTTACTCTTTTTGCCTTTGAAGAACTTAAAAAGGAGCTATCAAATATATCCGAGTTTAGGTTTATATTTACGGAGCCAACTTTTGTAGCAAAAAACCGTGCAATGAGAGAATTCTACATATCTAAGGACAAAAATATATTCGGAACTGAATTTGAAATCAAACTTAGAAACAAAATGCAGCAGTCAGCAATAGCAAAAGAATGTGTTAACTGGATTAAGAAAAAGGCAAAATTTAAATCATTTAAAACCAGAAACCCTGCCTATCCAAGACTTATGTATATAGAAGATGAAGAAAACAAAATTGCATTAAATGGCACCGTGGATTTTACGGCAGATAGCCTAGGACTTATCCCATCAACGCGTGTGGAAGCTATGAATGCATTTTATGGTGAACATACTATTAGTATGCTACAGGCATTTGAAAATATATGGTCGAACGAACAACAACTTCAGGATGTCACTGATATGGTTATTGAAAACATGGATGTAATTCATAAAGAAAACCCTCCAGAATTTATATACTTTATAACATTATACAATATTTTTTATGAGTACTTAAATGAATTAACTGATGATCGAATTGTTAAAGAAAAGACAGGCATAAAGGAGACTGTTATTTGGAACAAATTATATCAATTTCAAAAGGATGGAGTATTAGGGGCTATAGAGAAAATAGAAAAACATAACGGATGCATAATTGCAGATAGTGTAGGACTAGGGAAGACCTTTAGTGCTCTTGCTATTATAAAATATTATGAACTGCGAAACGACAGGGTACTAGTATTATGCCCCAAAAAGCTTAGAGACAACTGGGTTGTCTACACTATGAACGATAGACGTAATATGTTTGTAGAAGATCGATTTAGCTATGATGTTTTAAACCACACAGACCTAAGTAGAGATGGTGGATACTCTGGTGATATAAATTTGGCTATGATAAATTGGGAGAATTACGACCTAATTGTAATAGACGAATCTCATAATTTTAGAAATAATCCACCTGTTAAAGATAGAAAGACTAGATACCAGAGATTAATGCAAGATGTAATAAAGTCTGGAGTAAAGACTAAAGTATTGATGCTATCTGCAACTCCAGTCAACAACAAAATGGCAGACATCAAAAATCAAATAGCCTTTATAGTAGAAGACAATGATGAAGCACTTGCAGATATAGGTATATCCAGTATTGATAATACACTTAGAAGGGCACAGATGATATTTAATGAATGGTCTGAATTATCAGAGAAATATAGAACGACGGATAACTTTGTAGAGATGATGCATATGGATTATTTTAGAATACTAGATACCCTAACTATTGCAAGATCTAGAAAGCATATAGAAAAATATTATGACATTGAAGAAATAGGGGAGTTCCCGGAGAGACTAAAACCTATCAATAAATACAGTGAAATAGATATCAACGGGAAATTCCCTATGATAGAGGATGTAAATGATACTATAAACAGATTAAATCTTGCTATATATTCCCCATTAAAATATGTATTTAATTTTAAACTCAAAGAATATCAAAAGAAATATGATATAGAGGTGAAAAGTGGCCAAAGCATATTTAGGCAACGCGATAGAGAGAATAGTCTGATACATTTGATGCGCGTAAATATATTAAAGAGGCTGGAGAGTTCGATACATTCATTTAAACTCACAGTTAAGAACTTGCTATATCAAGTAGACAAGACGTTGGATAGTATAAAGGCCCATAGAGAGAGCTATGAGGATAGAAGAGAGTTTGAAGATATAAGTATATTGGATATAGACCCAGATGATATTGAATTTGAGGACCTATTAATTGGAAACAAGGTAAAGGTGCTATTAAATGATGTGGATACTGTCAAATGGCGACAAGAACTAGATGAAGACAAAAAAATCCTGGAAAAATTATTACATATGGCTGAACAAGTTGAACCAGAAAACGATGCAAAACTAGACATTTTGAAGGAAACTATAATAGATAAGCTTATAAACCCTATCAATAAAGGAAATAGAAAAATTCTTATATTTACTACTTTTATTGATACTGCAAAGTATTTGTATGAAAATCTATCAAAGCACGCTAAATCCTTAGGCATTAATGCTGCTCTTGTAACGGGAAGTGATGAGAACCGCTCTACATTAGAAGTGCCTAAAGGTTATAGAAACCAGATCAGGTTTAGCGATATTAATACGGTATTAACCTTGTTCTCACCAAAATCCAAAGAGGGGAAGAAGATATTTCCCTTTATGGATGATGAAATTGATCTTTTGATAGCTACAGATTGTGTATCCGAGGGACAGAATTTACAGGATTGTGATTTTGTTATAAACTATGATATACATTGGAATCCAGTAAGAATCATACAAAGGTTTGGGAGAATCGATAGGATTGGATCACAAAACAAGAGAATACAATTAGTAAATTTTTGGCCCACAAAAGATTTAGATACTTATATAAATTTAGAACAGCGAGTCAAGGGAAGAATGGTATTGGCAGATGTATCAGCAACCGGGGAAGAAAATCCTGTATCAGAAAAACAATCTACAGAGATGAAAGACCTACTGTATAGAAGAAAGCAGATGGAAAGATTAAGAGAAGAAGTAGTCGATTTAGAAGATATTTCAGAAGGTATATCTATTACAGATCTAACCTTTAGTGATTTTAGGGCAGATCTAGCTGGATACTTAAAGCACAATAGGAAGGTATTAGAGAAAGCGCCAACGGGATTATATGCTATTGCTAGGATAGATAAAGCAGTCAAAGATGATTTAGAACCAGGTGTGATATTTTTATTAGAGCAGGTTGCTGGCAAAGAGTCTCAGTTGGAGAAGAACCCTCTTCATCCCTTTTATCTGATATATGTAACAGATGAAGGCAAGGTGAAATTATCCTTCACGAAATCAAAGCAGATTTTAGATTATTATAAGAAAATATGTTATAAGAATGATCTTCTAGATAGGGAACTAATAGATAGGTTTAATCATATAACAAATGACGCCATGGATATGAGTAAATATTCAAATCTTTTAGAAATAGCCATAGAAAATATAGTCGGATCCAAAGAACAGGCAGGAATAAGAAGCCTGTTTACTAAGGGAGGCACCAATATATTAAGTCAGGATATAGACGGGTTAGAGGATTTTGAGCTTATTAGCTTTTTAGTAATAGATTCTTAGGAAAGATGTGATGCTATGGAAAGGCTAAACCTGGGACTGCCAAATAAGGCTATATATAATCAATTTATACCTAAAAAAGAATTTTACGAGCAAGGGGAGTTTACAGAAAGGGATAAGAGGATATTCATAGAAGGTATAGACAGAATAACGCTTCATGCCCAGCTGACAAGGGCCAATACCAATGTAGCTGAATATAACGATGAGGAGAGAAATTATATAGAGCTATCTATACTAAATGTTAGGCTGAAAGATAAAGCCTTTATAGAAAAGATAGCTGAACTAATTATGAGCAGTATTCCATATCCTATGCTACTTGTAGGACTATATAAAGAAGGGACAATTTTCTATGTAGCGCATCAAAGGGAGAATAGGGCGGATAGCGAAAGGACTGTTTTAGAGAATATATATAGTACCGACTTTATTGGATTTGATAATGAATTTATTGACACTATTCAATATGATAAATTAAATAAACAGAATCTTTTTACCCTATATGATTCCTATGTGCAAGCAGTACTAGATTATAATTTACAAAAACGGAATATTATATCTGATACCGATAGAGAAAGATTATGGGCCGAAATAGTGAATATGGAGACCAAAATTGAAGAGCTTAGAGGCCAACTTAAGAACGAAAGACATTTTAATAGGCAGATGGATTTAAATATAAAGATTAAAAGGCTAGAGAATAAACTTAAGAATATGGAGGGGTAATATGGCCAAATTAGATGGAAGATCTATGGATATAGAAAAGACAAATATAGAAAAAATGAAAACGCTTTTTCCAGAAGCCATAACAGATGGAAAGGTCGACTTTGAGAAATTAAAACAGCTTTTAGGAGACTATATAGACGATTCAGAAGAGAGATATAGGTTTGTATGGAATGGCAAGGGTGAAGCGCTTAGAATTTCCCAGACGCCTTCTATGGGAACTTTAAGACCTGCCAAAGAGGAAAGCCGGGATTGGGAGACAACAGAGAATCTCTATATAGAGGGGGATAATCTAGAGGTTTTAAAGCTACTTCAAAAATCATATTTTGGAAAGGTAAAGATGATATATATAGATCCACCATATAATACAGGAAAAGATTTTGTATATAAAGACGACTATAGAGATAATCTCAAAAACTATAAAAAGATTACAGGCCAGATAGACGGTAATGATAGAGCCACTACCACCAATCCAGAATATAGTGGTAGATACCATACAGATTGGCTAAATATGATGTATCCTAGACTGAGACTTGCTAAAAACCTCCTATCAGATGATGGAGTGATATTTATATCCATAGATGATAATGAATTACATAATCTTAGAAAAATCTGTGATGAGATATTCGGGGAGAATAATTTTATAGCCCAGATTATATGGGAGAGGGCATATGCCCCTGTGAATCTAAAAAAACATTTTTCCGAATCCCATGATTTTGTTATATGTTATGCTAGGGATATCTCAGAAGCTATTAATTTGGGGCTTCCCAGAAGCGATGAGGCAGATGATAGGTATTCTAATCCTGATAACGATCCCAGAGGACCTTGGAAATCAGATAATCTATCGGTGGGCCCTCCAGTAGAAAAAAATATATATGAGATAATAACTCCAGGCGGGCGGAAAGTGATGCCACCATCTGGTAGGAGTTGGTTGTATACTAGAGAAGTATTTAATAGATATAGGAAAGATAATAGAATTTGGTTTGGCCGGGATGGTAATAATGTTCCAAGCCTTAAAAGATTTCTAAAAGAAGTTAAAGACACCGTAACCCCTATGACAATATGGGCATATAAAGAGGTTGGTCATTCCCAAAGCGCAAGCCAAGCCTTAAAAAGACTATTTGATGATAAGGCT
>JAAZLT010000174.1 GCA_012799205.1 Clostridiales bacterium | reverse complement strand
GGATAATGGGTGCAGCCAAGTATTAAGGTATCAATATCATTATCTCTCATATCATCTAAATATCTTTTTGCTGCAAGGTAGGCAATATCGGTCTCTGCCCATCCCTCCTCAGCAATGGGTACAAAAAGCGAACATGCCCTACTAAATAAAGTGATATCTGGATTTAATGAATTTATAGTATTCTCATAGGCACCGCTTGAGATGGTGCCCTTGGTGCCTATTATACCGATCCTGTTATTGGATGTGACCTCTAAGGCAGCTCTTGCGCCAGGCTTTATAACCCCTATAATTGGTATATCGACATTATCTTGCAGAAGGTCGAGGCAGCAAGAACTTACTGTGTTACATGCTACAACTATTAATTTTACCCCTTGGCTTTGCAAGAATCTAACGCATTGAGCAGAATATCTTCCTACGGCCTCTTTGGATCGGGTACCATAGGGAATACGTGCAGTATCACCAAAGTAAACAATATCTTCCCCCGGGAGTTTTGAAATGAGCTCTTTGACGACTGTAAGGCCACCAAGGCCAGAGTCAAATACTCCTATGGCCCTTTTATCCATAGATTTCCTCAAATCTCTCTAGAGCAAGCATAATAAGTCTATCTAATAGATCTGTGTAAGAAACTCCAGAGGCCTCCCAGAGCTTGGAATACATGCTGATCTGGGTAAAGCCGGGGATGGTATTTACCTCATTTAGATATATATTGCCTGTAGCTTTTTCAATAAAAAAATCTACCCGGGCAAGGCCGCTGCAATCAAGGGCCCTATATGCTTCTATGGCTATACTGCGAATCGTATCACTTTTTTCTTTAGGTAGCGGCGCAGGGATTACAATTTCCGACTGTCCACCTGTCAAATATTTTGCCTCATAATCATAAAAGTCATTACAGGGTATTATCTCTCCAAGTATAGAAGCCTCTGGGTTGTTATGTCCCAATATGGCGCATTCAATTTCAAGTCCATCTATGAATTCCTCAACTAAGACCTTGCGATCATAGATTAAGGCCTCATCAATGCCAGCTATGAGCTCTTCTCTATCATAGCATTTACTTATCCCCACACTAGACCCTAAATTTGCGGGTTTTACAAACACAGGATAGTTAAAACCAGACTCTATATCATTTAAGATAGTATCCATATCCTCAATGTAATCCGACTTTAGAAAAGCCTTATATTCACATTGGGGAAGGTTATAGCTTTTGAATATGGCCTTTGATATGACCTTATCCATACCCGATGATGATGCAACCACATTGGAGCCCACATAGGGGATCTTTGCCAATTCGAATAGTCCCTGTATAGTGCCATCCTCAGCTTTTGGACCATGCATTACGGGGAAAACTACATCCACTTTATAGATTTTTTCTGGATTGGATAATAAATAGAAACCGCCAAATGATGGATCTGCTGGAAATACTATTGGCTTTGCAACGCTCTCCCAAGAACCGTTTTCGATATTTTCTATATCACCCTCATATAATGACCACTTACCATCTTTACTTATGCCTATCATATAGATAGAATATTTATCTTTATCAATATTATTAATAACTGCCGTAGCAGACATAAGTGAAACCTCGTGTTCGCCAGATTGACCACCGAATAGTATGGCCAAGTTCAATTTTTCTACCATTACATCTCCTCCTAACCATTTCATATAGTATTCTACTACTTAGGGAGTTTTAGTTCAATAAATTTTAAAATAAATATAGGATTATTGACAATATATTATGTTTTGCGTAATATTATACATACTATAGTGTGGACTAATAATTAAATAACATTTGAGGAAAGGCGGTGTGATGTGAATATATTTCAAAAGATTCATAACGGACTTATAAATAGATATGATGGTAGACGACTTAAAACCCTGGATCCTTTCGTAGAGATGATTCCCTATATCATGCCAAAAAGGTATGATGCACATGTATTTAGCAAAGTAGCTGTAGAGACTGATTCGATCAATGCATATATAAAGGAAAAACGATTAGAAGGACAAAGACTTACGTATTTGCACATATTCATAGCTGTTTTAGTTAGAATTATAGCCCAAAGACCAAAATTAAATCGATTTGTAATGAACAATAAATATTATGCTAGAAATAAGATATGGATATCTATGGCTATTAAGAGAACATTAAAAGATGAAGGACAGGAGACTACGGTAAAATTTCACTTTACTGGACGAGAGAACATATTTGAAATCGCACAGATCATAGATAAAACCATAGAGGAGGGCAAACACGCCAGTGAAGGTAATGATACGGAAAGACTTGCCAAATACATTATGTCATTGCCAAATTTTTTGGTGAAATTTCTGATGAGCATATTAAGACAAATGGATAAATGGGGGATATTACCGAAAGATCTCATAGAGACTAGCCCCTTTCACACCACAATATTTTTCACATATCTTAAATCCATTAAACTAGATTATGTATATCATCATATATATGATTTTGGGAGTACAGGAATATTTATATCGTTAGGAAAGCAAAAAAAGGCCCCCATAGCAAAAGGAAATGAGGTGCAGATCGGTCATATCTGTGAGATGGGCCTGGCAATGGATGAGAGAATATGTGACGGCCTTTATTTTTCCAACTCCATGAAGCTTATGAACAAATACCTAAATAATCTCTATCTCCTAGAGGAAGGATTGGAGGAAGTGGTAGAAGATATTTTATAAAAACCTCTAGTAAATACAAAAGCCTATGATATAATGATAACAAATGTATAATTTAGGAGGTGTTTTCATGCTCGTAACATTAAAAGAAATATTACAAGATGCACAAAAAGGTGGATATGCTGTAGGTGCCTTCAATGTAAATAACATGGAGATAGTACAGGCTATTATGGAAGCGGCCGAAGAGCAACGTTCACCAGTTATACTCCAAGCTAGTCAAGGAGGATTGAAGTATGCAGGGGTGGATTACATAGCTGCTATGGCAAGGCTCGCCGGGGAGAAGGCAAGTGTTCCAGTGGCCGTGCACCTAGATCATGGCACAGATTTTGAGCAAATAATGCTATGTATAAGAAATGGATTTACATCTGTTATGATAGATGGATCCCAATATCCTCTCGATGAGAATATAGAGATTACAAAAAAGGTAGTAGAAGTTAGCCATGCTGTGGGCATGTCTGTAGAAGGGGAGCTTGGAAAAATTGGTGGTGTAGAAGATGATGTAGCCGTAGATGCTAAGGACGCCACCATGACTGATCCAAAAGAGGCAGCTCTATTTGCCAAAGAGACAGGCGTAGACGCATTTGCAATAGCCATAGGAACCGCTCATGGGGTATATAAGGGCGAACCAAAGCTAGACTTTGAAAGGCTTAAGGCAATAAGGGATGCGGTGGATACGCCGCTAGTACTACATGGGGCCTCTGGGGTATCTGATGATGCTATAAAAAAGGCAGTAGAGCTTGGAATTTGTAAAATTAATATTGATACACAGATTCGTCAGGCATTTACTAGAGGGGTTCATTCTGTGGTAGAAAACCAGCCAGGCGAATACGATCCTAGAAAGATATTAGGTCCGGCTAGGGAAGCGATGAAAGAGATTGTTTCAGCCAAGATGCAATTATTTGGCTGTGCTGGTAAAGCTTGATAAAAAAGAGGCTAAATATTTAGCCTCTTTTTACATATTTATGAAAAGGTTAAATTTTTTGTTTGACCAGTCGGGTTTTAAATACTATAATAGACCTAGTGGAGTTTGCCTTTATATTTATGCCGTCAGATACGTCTTTTCAAATCTCAGATTTTCTATTAGAACAGCTGATTTCATTGGAATAAACCTATTCAGTTTTAGAAATGAAACGTGTTTTAAATGAATTTTGGATAGATACAAAGTATATATACTTATCGTATGGTAATAATATGATTATGCAATGTTTACCAGTACAATTCTATATATAACTCGCACAACTAAACAAATATAGGAGGAATAGATTTGGATTTATTAGATTTAGATCTGACCCGCCTGGAGAATAATACCATCTTAGAGCTGAGGAAATTTGCTAAACAGCTTGAAATTAAAAGCGTGACTAAATATAGAAAAGCTCAACTAATTGAGGTTATAGAAGCTCAACTGTCTAAGATGGCTAAGGACCAGGATAATGGAGAAGATGAAGTAGAAGATAGGAAGATATTAGAGGAAGATAATGTAGAGGATGAAGAGAAGGTAGAAGATATAAAACCAACAAGAAGACCAAGGATTGTAAAGCCTAAACCTGGTCTTTGGGATTCAGGATCCGAAGAAGAGGATGACGATTCAGATCAGGAGGAGATGGATCCAGTAGCGGAGGGGCTTGATCCAGATGCAGATTATGAGGATCAGGTGGCATATGCCAGAAAACATTATAACACTTCAAACCCTGCTATTCCCATGCTATTAAAGACAGGGGACGTTGGGGATGCTGAGGGCGTACTTGAAATATTGCCTGATGGATACGGATTTTTAAGAGCTGAGAACTATCTGCCAGGGGATAGAGATATATATATATCCCAATCACAGATACGAAGGTTTAATTTAAAGACAGGAGATTTAGTAACCGGAAAGACTCGTAAGGCCAAAGATGGGGAAAAGTTTAAGGCGCTACTTTATGTAACAGCTGTAAATGGTCAGGACCCTGAAGATGCAAATGAAAGGCCTTCCTTTGATGAACTCACACCTATATATCCTACAGAGCGGATGACATTAGAAAGACCGGGTCATCCAAGAGATTTAGCAGTTAGGCTTATAGATCTTATCTCCCCTATAGGAAAGGGGCAAAGAGGGCTTATCGTATCGCCGCCAAAGGCAGGCAAGACTACTTTACTTAAAAAGATTGCCAACAGTATTACAGCGAATCACCCTGAGGCCTATCTCATAGTGCTGCTTATAGATGAAAGACCAGAAGAAGTGACAGATATGCAAAGATCTATAGATGGAGATGTAGTATATTCTACATTTGATGAGCTGCCAGATCACCATACAAAGGTTGCTGAAATGGTTTTAGAAAGATCTCAAAGACTTGTAGAGCAAGGAAGAGATGTAGTTGTATTAATGGATAGTATAACTAGGCTAGCTAGGGCATATAATCTAACCATACCGCCAACGGGCAGGACATTATCAGGAGGATTGGATCCTGGAGCACTTCATAGACCAAAGAGATTTTTTGGAGCTGCTAGAAATATAGAAGAGGGTGGCAGTTTGACTATAATAGCCACAGCGCTTATAGATACAGGCAGCAGGATGGATGAAGTCATATTTGAGGAATTTAAAGGTACTGGCAATATGGAAGTACATTTAGATAGAAGGCTTTCAGAGCGCCGCATATTCCCAGCTATAGAGCTAAACAAATCAGGTACCCGTAAAGAGGAACTTCTGTTAAGCCAAAAGGAATTAAAGGCCGTAGTATCTATCAGAAAGAATCTGGGCGAAGGCAGGCCTGATAGAGTTATGGAGTGGATTATAGATGATATACTCCGTGCAGATACAAACGAAGAGTTTGTGGACTCTATATTACAGAATCTAGATAATTCAGATAGAGAGAGATATAGTAGGAGATACTAGCAAAGATGTTAAATAAAGAGATGATAAAAAAGGTCATAAAGTTAGTTTTGATACTTGCACTTACAATGTTAATCATAACTAAAGTATTGCCATTTATATCTCCATTCATTGCTGCGATTCTATTGACTTTCATAATAGAAAACCCGGTACAATTTATGCAAAAGAGGCTTAAGCTATCTCGCTCTTTAGCAGTAGCTATTGCAATATTGCTATTTACAATTATAATAGGTGGAACTGTGACATTGGTGTTTTATAGACTCACTACGGAACTTGCCTATCTTACAAGAGAGATGCCAAGCCCCCAGCCTATAATTGATTTTTTAACATCCCTTATGGAAAAGAGCCAGGATTTTTATTTAGGGATACCAGAAGATATTGTAAATGCATTAGAAAATAATTTAGACACTATAGTATCCACTATATCCCAATGGATTACAAAACTATTTAAGCTAATGATGGATATTGTGAAATCCTTGCCAAGAATGTTTATATTTTTGATAGTATCTTTAGTATCTACATTCTTTATGAGCCGTGATAGAGAAAAGCTAGCTGCATTTGTATTTAGACAAATGCCTAGCAGTTGGAAGTCGAAGCTTAGAATTATAAAGATGGATCTATTTGTGGCGTTCATAGGGTATCTTAAGGCGCAGCTTACCCTATTATTAATAACATTTTTAGAGCTTTTATTGGGTTTTACCATATTAAGGGTAGAGTATGCATTCTTCTTTGCTATATTTACCGCCATAGTAGATGCTATACCAGTTCTAGGAACTGGCACTATACTGATACCCGTATCGGCTATCTATCTTATAATGGGGGAATCCTCAAGGGCATTTGCCTTTTTAATGCTCTATATAATTATTATGATAGCCAGACAGTTTTTAGAGCCTCGCATAATCGGCAGCAACCTAGGGGTGCATCCTCTAGTCATGCTTATGTCTATTTATATAGGGTTAAAACTTTTTGGAATTACAGGTTTGATACTTGGACCTATACTTGTTATAGTAATAAAAACGCTACAACGGGCTGAGGTTATACCACAATTTAAATAAAAACAAAAATATTTCTTGAAAGATGTGTAGAATATGTGTTATACTAATAACTCGTAGAGTATCGATTCAAGTTGATGAAAGAGGTGAACGATAGATGAAGGCGAAAATACATCCCGAATACCATGAGGATGCTGTGGTCAGATGCGCATGTGGCGAGGAATTCACCACAGGATCTACTAAAAAGGAACTTCGGGTTGAAATATGTTCCAAATGTCATCCCTTCTTCACAGGAAAGCAGAAATTATTGGACTCAGGTGGACGTGTTGAGAGATTTAAGAAAAAGTACGGCTGGACAGAAGAAGATTAAGGAGCCGGGTAAAGCTCATACAGATACAGATTGGGACTATCCTGGTCTGTATTTTTTATAAATGGGGAAGAAGGTAGAGTCTATGAAAAAATGTAATATAGGTGGCCAGGCAGTACTCGAAGGTGTCATGATGAAATCGCCAGAGCGTATTGCCATTGCAGTTAGAAGATCAGATGGGCAAATCGAGATAGTAAGGCAAAAGGCAGACTCGATACAGAAAAGATACAAATGTTTAGGGTTCCCAATAATTAGGGGTATGGTGACTTTTTTTGAGACTATGATAATAGGCATAAGGGCTCTAATGATATCGGCTGAACTATATGATGATGATGCAGAGGATTATGAGCCATCTAAATTTGAAAGATTTGTATCTGAAAAGACTGGAAAGAGTATCGAAGATGTGATGATAGCTTCGGCCCTAGTATTGGCGCTTGCCTTTGCGGTTTTATTATTCATAATCATACCAACTACAGTCACTAGCTTTTTAGGGCGACATATCGAAAGTAGCCTTGTGAAAAATCTCTTAGAGGGCCTGATAAGACTTATCATATTTATTTTATATATAGTAGCTGTATCTAGATTAAAAGACATTCGAAGGGTGTTTGAATATCATGGCGCAGAACACAAGACCATACATTGTTATGAACATGGCGAAGATTTGACGGTAGAAAATGCGCGTAAATATACCACCCTTCACCCAAGATGCGGTACAGCATTTTTATTAATAGTAATGGTGCTCAGTATAGTAGTATTTTCTTTTTTTGGTTGGCATGGTATACTTATGCGGATCCTCACAAGAGTTTTATTACTTCCTATAATATCC
The DNA here is from genome assembly GCA_012799205.1 of Clostridiales bacterium. Taxonomy (GTDB): domain Bacteria; phylum Bacillota; class Clostridia; order Caldicoprobacterales; family Xylanivirgaceae; genus JAAZLT01. The sequence continues at coordinate 5,653 of JAAZLT010000174.1, read as the reverse complement.
GGCATATCCTATGAGATGATAAAATGGGCAGGTAAAAGTGAATCAGGTTTAGTAAATATCGTGATGTACCCTGGTTTAATGCTACAAAAACTTACAACAAAGGAGCCAGATGATACCCAGATAGAGGTAGCCATAAAGGCATTTTTAGCGGCTACTGCTGGCGATGAATATGAAGAAAAGACAGAATGTGATGGAAATTGTGAAAAAGGGCCAGACAAGGCTTAAAAAGAGCAAAATAAATACGGCGAGACTGGAGGCGGAAATGCTGGCCAGTCATATCCTTAAATGTAAGCGTCATCATCTATACCTAAATAAAGATCTAGCTATGGATGAAGAGATGCTAATGACTTATAATAGATTTATTGAGGATAGATGTAGTGGTAAACCCATACAATATATAATAGGGTATAGAGAGTTTATGGGGTTAAAATTCCATGTAGATGAAAATGTATTGATTCCTAGAAATGATACAGAAGTTTTAGTGGAAGAGACTATTAGATTATTGCCTAAAGATAGAGAAATATTGATTTGCGATATGGGAACTGGTAGTGGCGCCATAGGAATTAGCATAGTTCATTACATGAAAGAGGCTAGGGCGGTATTGGTAGATAGGGTCAAGAAAACCCTCGATGTAGCACAAATAAATGCCATAGCACATGGAGTAGAGGACAGGGTAAAGCTAATGGAGAGTAATCTATTCTCTGGTTTAGGAAAAGACCATTATGGCATATTTAATGCCATAGTCTCCAATCCACCCTATATCCCTACGGGCGAGATTGATGGCCTCTCAATAGATGTAAGGAATTTCGAACCTAGGGTAGCGCTAGACGGTGGCCTAGATGGATTGAATTTTTATAGGAAGCTATCATCTATAGCTCATAAATTTTTGAGACCTGATGGGTTTATTTCTTTAGAGGTAGGTTATGACCAGGCTCAGGATGTAATTGATATATTAAAAAAAGAGGGTAAGTACTCCAGGTTATACTCTAAACATGACCTATCGGGCATCGAACGAGTAGTGATAGCTTATCTATCAAAAGATGAAAGGAAGTAGAGAGTTATATGCTTAATAGATTGCAAATGTTAGAGGAGCGCTATGAAGAACTGGGAATAACCATATCAGACCCTGATGTAATTGCCAGGCAGGATAAATGGCAGGAACTGATGAAAGAACATGCACAAATCCAGCCTTTAATAGAAAAATATAGAGAGTATAAAAAAGTATCAGAGGAAATAGATGATCTGGTGATGCTTCTTGAAGATGAAGATACGGATGAGGAGTTTGCCCTACTTGTATCCCAGGAACTAGAGGAGCTAAGGGAAAGCGAAGAGACCATTAAATCACAGCTTTCTATACTCTTGATTCCTACAGATCCAAATGATGATAAAAATGTAGTATTAGAGATAAGAGGTGGAGCCGGGGGCGATGAGGCTGCTTTATTTGCCGCTGACCTATTTAGAATGTATACCAGATATGCAGAGAGAAACGGTTGGAAGATAGATATTATGAGCGCAAACTATACAGATATGGGTGGAGTAAAAGAGATTATATTTGTATTAGAGGGACAAGGTGCCTATAGTAGACTTAAGTATGAAAGTGGAGTGCATAGGGTTCAGCGTATACCTACAACGGAATCAGGGGGTAGAATACATACATCTACCGTCACCGTAGCTGTACTTCCTGAAGCAGAAGATGTGGAGATAGATTTAAATCTAAATGATGTGCAAGTAGATGTATATAGGGCATCAGGACATGGCGGACAAAGCGTAAATACTACCGACTCTGCTGTAAGATTAACTCATATTCCAACAGGGTTAGTTGTGACATGTCAAGATGAAAGATCTCAGCTTAAAAATAAAGAAAAGGCCATGAGAGTTTTAAAGGCAAGATTATTTGATTTGGCCCAATCACAGCAACAAAGCGAATATGATGAGACACGAAAAAATTTAGTTGGTACAGGAGATAGAAGCGAGCGAATAAGGACCTATAACTTCCCCCAGGGTAGGATAACAGATCATAGGATAGGGTTGACTATCCATAAACTAGAGATGTTTTTAGACGGCGATCTAGATGAAATGATAGATAGCCTTATAGAGGCAGACCAGGCCCAATATTTAAAAGAAATGGCCATGTAGTAACTGATTTAGTGTAGATGGTATTGATATTGGCAATGTTTTGGTTTTAAACTTACAGGTTTAAGCAACATTATAATGGGTATTGTAATATGTACATGAAACAAGCTGGGGATTATGAACTTAATTATAGAAAGCTTCCCGAATTCATGCTAATATATATGGTATATTGAAGGAAAGAAGGAGCAAATAGAATTTGGAGACAAGGGTAGAAAAAATAGAGGATATAGAGGCGGATAAACCTATACTAGATTATGCTGCAAAGCTTATAAGGGCCGGAGAACTTGTAGTCTTTCCTACAGAAACTGTATATGGTATTGGAGCAGATGCATATAATACCCGAGCAGTAGAGAATATATTCAAGGTAAAGAGAAGGCCCATGGATAATCCATTAATAGTGCATATTGCATCAGTGGAGGGCATATATGAACTAGTAAGAAATGTGCCTAAAATAGCGAAAGATCTTATAAAGGCATATTGGCCTGGGCCATTGACATTAATCTTGCCAAAGTCTGATAAGGTACCCTATGAAGTGACCGCGGGTCTAGATACGGTGGCAATAAGGATGCCAGATCATAGGGTGGCTCTAGAACTTATAAGAAAAAGTAACACACCTATAGCTGCCCCCAGCGCTAACACATCAGGCAGGCCTAGTCCAACTACGGCAGCTCATGTAATAGAGGATTTATATGGAGGAATACCCCTCATATTGGATGGAGGTAGATGCAGTGTGGGTCTTGAATCTACAGTCCTAGATATTTCAGGGGATTGTGCTACTATATTGCGCCCAGGCGGTGTAACAAAGGAAATGATAGAGGTTATTATCGGGAAAGTCCATATTGATGATAGGGTATTAGAGCCATTGGAAGATAATAAAGAAGCCAGATCACCTGGAATGAAATATATACATTATGCACCTAAGGCGCCTGTAATTGTAGTAGAGGGGGAGTTGTCTAGAATACCAGATATGGTGGATAAAATTGCCAAGGGGCATATATTATCCGGAGAAAAAGTGGCAATTTTGGCAACTCGGGAGACAGCCAATAGCTATATAGGGGATGGATATTCTTTATTCATAATAGGTAGCCGGGATAACCCTGCTGAAATAGCGGCAAATTTATTTGCTACCTTTAGACAATGTGATAGTGAGGGAATGGATCTTATAATAGCTGAGGCCATTGAGGAGACTCATGAGGGGCTTGCCATCATGAATAGGATACTCAGGGCATCAGCATTTAATGTAATATATGCAGATTAAGGAGGTTTTTTTGTTGAAATCAGTTTTATTTGTCTGTACTGGCAATACCTGCCGAAGCCCTATGGCAGAGGGTCTTTTAAAAGATATGAAAGGGGAAGATATTAGAGTGGAATCAGCGGGCATATTTGCTATAGATGGAGAGGGTGCAAACCCTGAGGCTATAGAAACTATGAAGGAAATGGGTATCGATATTAGCACCCATAAGGCGAAAAGACTTACTCTACCTATTATAGGGAACGCAGATATAATATTTGCTATGACAAAGAACCATAGGGATGCTATATTATCCATAGATCCCATGGCAGCTGATAAGACATATACTTTATCTGAATATGGAGCAAAATTTGATAGAAGATATAAAAATATGGACATAGATGATCCCTATGGAAGGCCCATTGAGGCCTATAGACAATCTGCGCAGGATATTAAAGCTATATTAGAGATTATAGCAGATAAAATATAGGGAAAACACTGCTAGGATTTTCATCTGAAATAATGGACATGTTATGCTATAATGATATATAATTTGATAAGAAATACTTAATTTAGAATACCATAAATTACTGCATTACTTGAAGGGAGTTTATAGCATGGCAAATGTTCATATTTTGAATCATCCTTTGATACAACATAAAATTACTTTAATACGAGATAATAGTACAGGTGCAAAAGAATTTAGGGAACTCGTAGATGAGCTGGCCCTACTAATGACCTACGAGGTGACGAGAGATTTACCTTTGGGGGAAGTAGAAATTCATACACCTATAAAGAGAACAAGATCCAATGTAATCTCGGGCAAAAAACTTACGGTGGTTCCTATACTGAGAGCTGGGCTGGGGATGGTAGATGGAGTTTTAAAATTAATACCGGCTGCAAAAGTAGGACATGTTGGGCTCTATAGGGACCCTGAAACATTAGAGCCGGTAGAATATTATTGTAAATTGCCTAAAGATTTAGAGGAGAGAGAGTTTATAGTAGTGGATCCTATGCTAGCCACAGGCGGATCTGCATCCGCAGCCATAAGCTTTATAAAGCAAAGAGGGGGAACGAATATAAAATTTGTATGCCTAGTTGCAGCTCCAGAGGGAGTGGATAAAATGGCTAAGGATCATCCTGATGTGGATATATATACGGCCTCACTAGACGAGAAGTTAAATGAAGATGGATATATAGTGCCAGGCCTAGGCGATGCAGGAGATAGACTATACGGTACTAAGTAAAGAGGATGGTGACATAATTTGTCTCAAGAGATCATCAAGGATATAAGACAAGCAGAAAAAGAGGCGGAGAATATTATAAAAGAGGCAACCCAAGAGGCCAGAGATATAATAAATAAGGCAGAAAGACAGGGCCTAGACATATTAGAACAAGCTAGAGAGACCGCCAGGATAGAAGGTAAAGAGGCCATTGAAAAGTTAAAGAGCGAGACGGCTAAAAAGATAGAAAAACTTCAATCCATTAGCAATAAAAAATGTGAAGGGCTTACGATAGAGGCTCAGGCAAGAAAAGATGAGGCATCTGCATATATAATGAAAAGGATAGTGAGTTTCTATGGCCATAATTGAAATGAAAAAACTACTTTTGATTGGCATGGAAGGGGAAAGAGATAAAATACTTAAAAGCCTTCAAAAGATGGGTAATGTTGAGATAGCTGAATTGGATGAAGGTGAGTTGGATGATTATAGGGCTATTGCTCAAAACGACGATTTAGAGGTACTATATGAAGACCTCTCTAAGGTACAGTTTGCCATCGACTTTTTGACGCGACATGGCGAGGTTGAAAAAGGCATGTTTCAGGTGCCAGAGGAAATTTCCTATAATGATTTGAGCCAGGTTCAAAACCATAAGGATATATATTTGAGACTTGTGGATGAATGTATGCTTCTTGATAGAAGGCTAAACGAAATCATTACAAGAACATCACAAATCCAAAATGCCATGGGGCAATACGAGGGATGGACTGGCCTTGACATCCCATTGGACAATATAGGTGGAACTAGGTACACTACGGCTATTATAGGCTCTGTACCCAATAATAGTGTACATATATTTGAAGAGAAAATCTCAAAAGATGCTCAGTTAATGCATATAGAGCGGGTTGGCAGCTCTCGTGATGAGGCAAATTATTTTGTAATATACCATAAAGCCTCAGAGAATAAGGCACAGATCCTTTTAAGAGAATTTGGCTTTAGCGATGTTACCTTTGAAGATGTAAAGGGTACTCCGAAATCTATAATTCAAGGTTTAGATAGGGAACTGGTT
>JAAZLT010000173.1 GCA_012799205.1 Clostridiales bacterium | reverse complement strand
TTATTGAGTTGAATAAGTCTACTGCTGTACTAAATGAGTAGTCAGCTCGCGAATCTATACCAAAACCTCTCCTATAGACAAAAGATGAAATTATATCAGAGACTTCATAGGTATTGGGGTTATATAACAATAATGTTTTTTCGGCCCCTACACTTAATAACGATCCTATGCGTAGTATTAATAATATAATAATAGTTGGAGCTATTCCGGGTATAGTAACATAATACATTTTTCGTAGAGATCCGCATCCATCTATCTCTGCAGCATCATAAAGCTCTGTATCAATCCCAGATAATGCTGCCAGATATATAATTGCATTCCAACCTGTACCTTTCCATATATCCATAATTACATATATAGGTCTGTAAGCTGTTACTCTATTGAGCCATACTCTCTTTTCCATACCAAAAAACTGATGTAATAAAGTTGTTATAGTACCATCTTTATTTAAAAAGTCATGGGCCATACCAGCAACTACCACCATGGATATGAAGTGAGGGAGATAGCTTATGGTTTGTACAGTCCTTTTAAATGTATTACTGCGAATCTCATTTAGCATTAGTGCAAAAATTATAGGTATTGGAAAAGCAAATATTAAATTTAATAAATTTAATATAATGGTGTTTCTAAAGGTTCTCATAAAATAGGCACTACTAAAGAATTTTTTAAAGTTTTTTAGCCCAATCCACTTGCTCTTCATTATACCTAGGGCAGGTGAATATTTTTTAAAAGCTATTAATACTCCATACATAGGTAGATATTTGAATATAATATAGTATGCTAGTACAGGAACAAATATGGCATACAAAAACCAATATTGAGAAATATATGATAATCGTTTGGTCCTTTTTTTGAGAGCTACCCTTATCTCCCCTTTTTTTTCTATTTCTTGGTTCATCCTTCTAACACTTCCCTTCTAATCGAACTACAATGAATAGACTAGATATTATGGAATGTATTTATGTATAGGTAGACTACTCAACGATGCCGGTAGAGTAGTCTACCTGATATCATAATTACTTCAAGCTAGGATCCATACATTCAATTCCCTTTTCGGTCTTTAATGGGATCTTATCCCAATAATCAATGTTCGCTCTTCCTAGGGTAAATTCATAAGGCACATCACCTCTTGCTTGCCATGCCTTAACCGCTTCATCAAGTAGCTCTAATGCCCTCTCTGCTCCATGAGTCTTGCAAGTCTCAACAAATTGGTCGTAATCTGCATCTACATCCCAATCGCCTGTGGTAAACTTTGCTACACTTTCTAAAATGTACGTCTGAAGATCTGCCATAATATCAGAGTATTCATCAGCAGCTTCCTCTGTCATCATAGCCGGCGGAATCGGTGTATTTGTGTCTGAAGTAAATGTATCAGTCCAGGTTCTCATACTAGCCTGACGGGAACCAGGAGTAGTTAAGGATAATTGAGCCCAAACCCTTAAATCTTCATGCGTAACTGTACCTGGTATTCCTATATATTTACCTCTAGCATCCCCCACTCCTAGATCATCAGGATTGTCGGTGATGAGTTCAGTAAATTTAGGGAAACCATCTTCCATATTATAGGTTATACCTTCCACCCCAAAAGTCTTGAGATTATGACCTTCATCTGTGTAGAAATAATCCAAAAATTCACCACATTTTTCAGGGTGTTTGGCTGAAGTTGTAATAACAGTTACGTTATCCTCCATTCCTTTCGACATACTAGTTCTATCAAAATAGCGATTGCCATCTTCTTGTCTAGGATTATCTATAGGCCACATTAAGAATGTTTCATGATCTGCCATTAAAGCATTCCATTTATCTAAATTGCCTAACCCCGTTAAAGATGCACCAACTTTATCTTCGGCAATCCATGTATCTCTCATATCAAAATCAAAGTTATAATAATTTTCATTTATAAGTTTCTCTTGGGCAAACTGTGCTATCAATTTTAACCGCTTTTTATAAGCTTCTTCTTCAAATGGACCAAAGACAACGTCTCCGCCAGCTCCTCCCACCATAGAGAATGTTTCTTGTACCCCGGTCAAATTCCCAATAACCTGAAGTGAACCCTCATTTCCGCAAAATGGCACTTCATCATTTTCTCCATTTTCATTGGGATCCTCATCGCGGAAGATACGTAATGCTTGTATAAATTCCTCTAGGGATTGGGGCAAATCCAAATCAAATTTATCTAACCAATCTTTCCTAATCATTAAACCGCCTGACATTGCAATTTCTTGTTCAAATATCGGTACACCGAAATATAATATATTGCCATTGTCATTCATGACATTTTTCATAATTACAGGATTTTCATTAACTATTTTCATGAAGTTGGGGATACTTTCCTCGATACTTTTTAAATCAATAATTTGCCCATCAGCCAATAGTTGATCCGGTCTAACCAAGAAAGTATCATATGAACTTGTTATGTGAATCATGTCTGTTAAGTCATTTGTTGCAAGCATAATTCCTATTTGGTCGCGTGCCTGCTCGCTTGGTACTTGCACAAATTTAAGTTTAATATTAAACTTATCCTCCAGGAAACCAAAGTCCTTATCATAATCTACCTTATCCAATCTATCCTCAGGAGTGAATCTGCCCGCAGGAGCCCAGATAGACATCTCTATAGGTTCTTCTACTTCTTCCTTTTCTGTCTTCTTGTCTTTCTTTTGCTCTTTATCAGCTATCTTATCGCTCTTAGCACCCTCATCTTCACTGGTTGTAGATTTTTGTCCGCAACTAGTAACACTAACCAATAAAATTGCCATAATAACAAATGCAGCTATCTTAATTAAGTTCCTTTTTCGCATTGTCCTACATCCCCCTTATATATTATTTTCTTTAAACTCACACCTTATCTATTCATTGTATTCTAATTTTATCTATGAAGTCTAAACTGGTAATATATAGTGTGAATTTAATCTTAATTCAAACTTAGTTAGATAGTATAACAAATTTAAGTTGCTTAAATATTATGTACGATTGATATAAGTGTAATACAAAAATCTAATCTCACCAATATAAATAAGAGAGTAAGTTTGTAATAATCACATATCATAGTATTAAGAAAATATAATGATTAATAATTTTTATACCCCATAGCATGAGCACTCGAAAAAATAGAGTTATATAATAGTATGAAAAGAATCAAATATTAGAACGCGTGAATAAAAATCTCTCTATCTTCTATGAATCATATCCTGTAGGTTCATGCACTTTAGGTTTGTCAATCAATGTCCCATCACCTAAACGTATCCATGTATTAAAATCATTCTTACCTTCCATCATTTCTATCACCCTAGCCCCCCTTAGAAAATCTTCTTTTCCATATCCACCATAACCCGAACCTCTCCCATAGCACAACCTTATACCATATAAATCTCCATAATAATCATTTGTATGATCATGACCTACAAATATCCCCATAATATCTCCAGATATTAGCATTGCTGAGAATAGACCTGTATTAATTTTCGGTGCACATACTTTTTCATTTTTTTCTCCATAACATGGTTGGTAATCCCATACTTCATTATATTCCGGTAGCGGGATATGAAAGAATGCAAGGGCAGGTAAAGGCTTACCTTCATTTTCTTGGGTCAATTTATTTGACTGCTCTAAATACCATTGAATTTGATTATGAGTTATATATGCATATCCACCCGTTGGCAAATCAGAATCTGCTCCCGAATCAAAAAAATACAATAATCCTGCGTTTCTATTATCTTTTGAGCCCTTAATCTGTATAATGAAATTTCCTACTCCTCCGATATCCATAGGTCCGATTTCACTATAGCAAGATTCATATTCCATCATTGCTTTCATCATGCCCTCACGGCTTATATCTAAATTTTCAACATCATGATTACCGAAAACAAAGGCCCAAGGAATTTCTCTCTCTATTACAGGTGCAAAGAGCTTCCTGCATTCAGATAAAGGATCAGCCTTTGCTTGTTTTGAAGGGTTGTTCCTACTACCGATATATAAATTGTCCCCTGTAAATGTAACAAAATCTGGTCGCTCCATATCTAATATTCTTTCTATAAGCCTTAGTGTCTTTTGATCATTTTCCAAACCATTCTGCCAATGGGTATCTGTAAACTGGATAACTTTAAAAGTACCATCTTTTTGAAACCTTAGATCCTTTTTCATAATAGCCTCCATTTTTTCATTGTTATGCTTACTGAATGCTGCTTTCATATTAAATTGATTCCTAATAAGTAATCAGCTATTTAATAGCCCTTATGGTAATTTCCATCTACTCCATAATAGAGAACAATTCTCTCCCTTAGCATATTTTTGATAATATATTGTAAAAATGCTACCGTCTTCTAGTTCTACCGAAGCTGGATAGCCTAGATCACTATCTGGTGCATCATCTCTTATTATATAATTTGATTTCCAGGTAATCCCTTCATCATAACTTAACATGGCCCTTTCCCCATAGGGCTTTCTACGATAGCCGTATACACATATGATAGCTCCTGACGAATGTTTTAAAAGGTGAGGCGGTGAACCATATACACCTGTGGGTCTTGCTGTAGACCAGGTCTCTCCCCCGTCATAGGATTCTGTCTGAAACAAAGAGAAGTCATCGTGTTTTTTCATGCTTCCACTATGTTGATATCTTATTATTCCTATAATTTTTCCTGATGTAAGTTCTACAATATGTGGCTCATGAAAACTTTCAAATGCAGTTCCTTTTGGAATCGGCAGCTCACCAATTATGTTCCAAGTACGCCCATTATCTTTGCTATTAGCAGATATTATCTTTCCATACTTTAAATCCGTATGGTAGGCCTTTCCACTGGAAACCGACTTCCCGAAATAAAGCAAATTCCCATCACTGAGTCTTATGGGGCCATGGGGCGCAGTAACAGGAACACGTATGGGTTTATCCCATTCTTGCCCATTCTCACTAACTCTTATCCATGAACCTAAATACTTATATACTCTATCATCCGTCCAGGAATTAATCTCTTTTAAAATCTTATCATGAATTCCATATTGCCAAGGTTTTAAGTTAAGCTCCCATGTATGGGGGTTATACTCCCTTGTATCACTAGTAAACCATGAGATAAGAAGTCTTTCACCACCTAAGCTAATAATACCTGCATCTCTATCATCAATAGGTGTATCGTTAACCACTATTGAATCAGTCCAGGACTTACCATTGTCCTTACTTATATGCAAAACTGTTTTGCCCCAAGGGCATACATGCAGTGCTCGTAAGCCAGAACTTGCCACTATTAATGTGTTATCTTCTGATCTTGCTATAGAGGGCCATCCAAAATAGCCCAATGGCTTTTTAGGCAATCTGCAAATAACTCCATGATGGCTTTTTAATCTTTTCATGATAACCTCCTACAAATCATCTAGACAAATTTGTTTTACGTATATATAATCTAATCTCTACCAGCCCCATAGTCTCGTTATCTAATAGTCCCTGCTAAATGTTCAAAATAATAGGCCATTGCCATTGATTCATCCACACCTGCATTATCATGAATCGGAATAGGAAAGATCCTTTCTGGATATGTGCATGCCGCTACAATTAACTCTATATCGTTTGTATCTACTATTAATATAGTAGGTATTTTGGCACGTATCATAGCAGCTCCAAATCCATGATCAGCAATAGCTAAGTCTGGCCTTATACCTTCTGCCTCAATAATTTTGTCCATATTGCAATCATCATGCGTATGTCTTACTGCGCCATCTAAAAAAAGCATGGTAACATTACAAATACTTCCTAGCCAGTGTTCATTATCTTCTGACATAATAGAATATATAGATGGATTATAGAGCTTAGCACCCTTTTCAACTAGTGTTTTCCCCATATAAGTATACGCAGGGGGCAGCGATTCCGCATGGCCAGTTGACATAAAAATGGTTCCCGCCTTTTTAGCCGTTTCAACACCGACTCTAGCCGCTTTATTTATCCTCTTTTTAAATGCCTCTAAAGTTA
>JAAZLT010000172.1 GCA_012799205.1 Clostridiales bacterium | reverse complement strand
GCTACAGGCGCATACTATGGAGCGGGTGATGGGAATCGAACCCACACAACCAGCTTGGAAGGCTGGTATTCTACCTTTGAATTACACCCGCAAATATTTAGGCTGACGATATTGAATTATATTATAAAACTTTCATTTTGTCAAATACTATTTTTACTTTATTTCTTGCCGCTTCCAATTAGTAGGAAACAAGCATAAAATAGTATAGCCTAATATATCGCTTTGGTCAAATACATTGGCCCCCAATAATGTCTGAAAATTTGTCAATAGTAGAAACTATTATCATTTATCATCGCTTTTGCTCTAGTTTTCCCCTTTTCACAATAAAGTATGCCGATTTATATAAGTTATTCAACTTATATATCATTTATCAATTCTTTTTGTAGGACCTTCCTTAAATTTCTTAAAGCACGTCCTCTATGGCTAATTTCATTTTTAGTTACCGAATCTAATTGCGCAAAAGTTTTGCCTAACTCTGCTATTTTAAATATCGGGTCATAACCAAACCCTTTATTGCCTCTAGGAGAAAGAGTTATATATCCCTTACATTTACCTTCAGACTCCAAAATAGTTCCGTCAGGATATGCCATGATAATAGAGCATTTAAATGCAGCTTGTCTTTTTGATTTGGGAACATCCTTAAGTAAATCTAGGAGTTTTGCATTATTCTCATCATCCGTGGCCCCTTCTCCTGCAAAACGAGCTGAATAAACCCCTGGTTGTCCATTTAAATAAGAGACCTCTAACCCTGAATCATCTGCCATTACAATCTCGCCTGTAAGCTTCATAGTTTCTATAGCCTTTTTGAGCGCATTGCCTCTAAAAGTAGGCTCATCCTCTATTACATGTATATTACATCCTAACTCCTGTAATGAAATTATTTCATATGGCAGATTAGATAATATACTTTTAATCTCATTTAGTTTTCCTTTATTATAAGTTGCCACAATAAGCTTTTTCAACTGCGATTCTCTCCCTATTTTTCAACTTTAACTACAATTGTATTATAGCAAAGATAATACTTGCAGTCATCAATTTATTTGGCCACTCCTCACAGGGAGAAAAAAGTTAGAGAAATATGTAGATTAATTACCATATTCTCTAACTTTCTGCCTTTAATATTTAATACTGATTTATAAATGTAGGGACTGATACCCCCTTGGCACCATACCCTTTTCCATCCACTAATATATTAACATCTTCTATGCCTGAAAACTCCTTTATTGTCATATATATGGATCTCAACACTATATCTTCATTTTCACTATGGTCGGCCAAGCTTTCAAATTCATTACTTAAATTTATATTGGCTGAATTTCCCTCAATCTGTACCCCCAATAATCTGGTTCCCAATGGGATATCGAATTCCAGCCCACTATCTGGATTTGGACCTGTTAATAGCTCATTGATAGCATTTTCCAGGGTCATAGAATCAAAAGAGCTTATTCTGGTTATAGGCACTAGATATTTATATTGGCTACTGCTCCTATTATGATAAAATACTGTCACCTTTTCCCCGTCTATTCGACTCGACTCTCCCATCTCTAAATTGAGATCCTCTGGCACAATAGGGCCACTGACATCAGTTCCATGTGGTAGCTTATCTATTATTTCCCCATCAAATAAAAACTGTACTCTGTCAATGGCTGGAAATTCACATAGAGCCATTGCAGTTCCATGTATCATATTGTATTCATCCACTGCATTTGCTCTTTCCATTACATCTTTATTTAAATCTAATTTTGCCAATCCATCATTGACAGATAGTCCATTAATAACTGTGGATGCAGGTAGTATGGGCTTGAGCCCCATGGCCATAAAGTCTATCTGCTGCTCATCTGTATCCATCATCTTACTTATTGCGGCCTTGGCTATACCCTCTTCCCATGGGATTTTCCTTACCACGGGCACAAGATAGCCATTATCATCTTGATAATAGAGCAAGGTATCCCTTATTTCTTCATCTGAGTCCTCTTTTTCGTCTAAATCGTGAGAGTCTGCACTGGTTGCTCCCACTTTATCATCCAATTGTTTTTTCTTCCTGATGGAGCCACAGCCTGTAAAAAGTATTATAATAATTATCATCAGTGAAATGTACACCATAGTCTTTCTAGACATTATAAACTCCCCCTCTACTTACTCTTGCTAATATTTATATTAAACTTTAGCTGAAAGTATGATATCTCAGCAATTGTTTTGATAAAGTTTGCCTATATGAATAGATAGTTATGAGGTAGTATAGTATAATATCCTAATGAATGGAGGTATTTATATGGCTTTTGATGGAATAATGTTATCTAGCGTAATTTACGAACTAAATCATGAAATTATTACGGGAAGAGTTGATAGGATATATCAGCCTGAAAAAGATGAGATCCATATATATGTTAGAGCTAATAGAGAGAATCATTTGCTACTTTTAACATCAAATCCTAGCTATCCTAGAATACACCTGACTGAGGATACTAAATCTAACCCTGATAGGCCCCCTGTGTTTTGTATGGTGCTTAGAAAGCATCTCATAGGGGCAAGGCTTATTGCTATAGAACAGCCCGGATTCGATAGGATTTGTCATATAAAATTTGAAACCATGGATGAGTTGGGAGATATAACTACAAAGACCTTGGCTATAGAGATCATGGGGCGCCATAGTAATATTATATTATTTGATCATAATGATATAATCATTGACAGTATAAAAAGGGTGCCAGAATCTATCAGTAGAATAAGACAGATACTGCCTGGCAGAGAGTACTGTCTTCCACCTGGTGGAAAAAAACAAAGTCCACTTATAGAAAAAGGAGATAGGCTAAAAAAGCTTTTACAAGGAGTAGAACCAGATCAGTTTGCAAAGACTATTTTTAGAAATTACCTAGGGATCTCTCCAGTTTCGGCAGATGAAATTGTATATAGAGCCTTTAATAATAAATATAAGGATAATGTTTCTATCAAAGGCATAAGTTTAGTCTGTGATGCGTTCTTAAACCTCTTTAATGATGTGAAAAATGGGCTTTTTGTTCCTACTATTTTGTATGATGAAGAAAGAATGCCCAAAGACATATTACCTTTTGAGTATATGCAATTTCCTATAAAGCTCCAAGCAAAATATGAAAGCGCTTCTAAGGCTATTTCTACTTTTTATGCGGATAGAGATAAGATTAACAGACTAAAGCAGCGATCTTCTGATTTAGATAGACTCTTAAAAAGAGAGCTAGAGCACAACCAAAAGAAGCTAGCTGTACAGGAACAAGAGCTTACAGAGGCTAAACGCGCAAAGAAGTATCAGCTTTGGGGCGAGCTTATAACCGCTAATATATATCAAATTTCAAAAGGAAAATCTGAGGTAAGTTTGCCAAACTACTATAAACCTGAGGGCGATCTGGAACACATTCCCCTAGATCCCAATAAAACTGCGGCACAAAATGCAGAAAAATATTTCAGACAATATAGGAAGCTACAAAATGCTTCACGTATACTATCTAGACGCATTGTTTCAACTAGAAATGAAATAGATTATATAGAAAATCAAATAGAAAACTTAAGTAAGTGCACTGAAGAGGTTGAAATTGATGAGATTAGAGAAGAGCTAATACAGGAAGGATATATAAGAAGACGGGGTCAGAAAAGACATAAAAAGCGTAGGGTTATACATTCTAAACCACTTCACTTTATATCTAGTGATGGATATGATATGTATGTAGGTAAAAATAATAAGCAAAATGATTATTTGACACTGCAAAAGGCAAACAATAATGATCTATGGCTACATGTCAAGGGTATACCCGGGTCTCATGTCATCATTAGATCCCAAGGAAAACCTATACCCATAACTACTTTAAACGAGGGAGCTATGCTAGCAGCCTACTACAGTAAGGGAAGGCAGTCTAGTAATGTAGAGGTTGACTATTGCCTGAGACGCCATGTTAGAAAGCCCTCTGGAGCAAAACCTGGGATGGTCATATACGATAACCATAGTACAGTGTATATAACTCCAGAGGAAAGCATTATAAATGGATTAAAAACGGTTTAAACCCGATTCTATGCCTCACTAATCTTTCTACTGCCCATCTGCCTAAGCGCAATGCCTTCTTTGCAAAGGGGGCATTGGCTTGGCTCAAAGGAGCGCACATCCATGGTAAGGGCTGGCAAAAATTCTGTGCCAAAGTCTACCCCTCCACCACTTCTATCTACAAGAGATACGACTCCTTTAATATTGCAATTTAATTTTTTCATTAGAGAAATTACTTCTAGAACAGATCCCCCTGTGGTTATTACATCTTCCGCTATTAATACATTAGATCCTTTGGGAATTTCAAATCCACGTCTAAGGGCCATGACACCATTTTCTCTCTCTGCAAATACAGATTTTACATCAAGTTGCCTGGCCATTTCATAAGATAGTATTATTCCACCTACAGCTGGCCCTACTACAAAGTCTATCTGCTCATCTTTAAACTGCTGTGCGAGCATGCCCATAATTTCTTCAGTATATTTAGGATATTGAGTTAGCTTAGCGCATTGTATGTATTTATCGCTATGTCTTCCGGAAGTCAATAGAAAATGCCCCTCCATGAGCATATCAGTCTCTATAAGTATTTGCTTTACTCTATTTGTATTTATCATGTTTAATCTCTCCTTCTTTGTATAATCAAGCTTCCCACTATAGAATTAATATTCTCTATATTTTGCTCAACCATAAAGTCTGTAAGTCCATCTAGTATATCAATGCATGCAGTAGGGTCTATGAGATTTGCTGTACCTATGCCAACACAATCGGCGCCGGCCATCAAAAATTCAACAGCATCTATTCCATTTATAATCCCTCCCATGCCGATTATAGGCACATCCACCGCATTTGCAACTTCCCACACCATCCTAAGAGCAACAGGTTTTATTGCAGGTCCTGAAAGTCCTCCAGTGACATTTGCAAGTATAGGCCTTCGTCTTTTAACATCAATGGCCATTCCCATTAAGGTGTTTATAAGGGATATTCCATCGCAGCCTGACTCAACAGCGGCTTTGGCAGTTTCTTTTATATCTGCAGTATTAGGGGTAAGTTTGACTATCAAGGGCTTTTGAGTATAGGCTTTCACTGCCTTTGTAACATCAAAGACCCCTTCTGGATAAGTACCAAATGCCAATCCTCCCTCTTTTACATTAGGGCAGGATATATTTAGTTCTATAAGGTCTATTGGATACGTGTTTAATTTTTCTGCTAATTTACAATACTCCTCTATGGTAGTGCCATTTATATTGGCAATAATCTTTGCATCCTGCTCTAATAAAAAGGGCAGCTCATTTTCTATAAAGTATTCCACCCCAGGGTTTTGTAGCCCCACACTATTTAATATCCCAGATGGTGTCTCTGCAATCCTGGGAGGTGCATTGCCATGCTTTGGCTCTAGTGTAAGCCCAGTTATGGTTATAGCGCCGATATCCCCTATATCCAAATAGTCGGTAAATTCTCTGCCAAAGTTAAATGTTCCCGAGGCTGCGATAATAGGGTTTTTAAGCTTTACACCACAGATATCAACAGCTAAGTTTATGGTTTTCATCTAAAATCACCTCATCGCTTGGAAATACTGGCCCATCACTACATACCTTTTGATATTCAAACCCCTCTTTTACCTTTATAGCACAGGAACAGACCATGCATGCGCCTATACCGCAGCCCATCCTCTCCTCCAGTGAGATCTGACAGGCTATCTCCTTTTCATTGGCTATATGTTGGACCTGTTTTAGCATATCTATGGGTCCGCAGGCCATTATTAATTGTGGCCTGATTTTATCTAATTCTCTTTTAAAAACGTCAGTAACAAAGCCCCCCTCGCCGGCGCTGCCATCGTCTGTAGTAAACCAGACTCTGCTGCAAATATTCTCAAAATCCTTTAGTTGATATATAGAAGTACGGGTTCTATATCCTAGGAAAGCTGTATATGATGCTTTAGGCCAATAGCTTGGGATATATCTGAGCGGTGCAATTCCACAGCCTCCACCTATAATGGCTACTCTATCTATACCCTCCTCCATAGAAAACCCTCTACCTAATGGCCCTAATATATCGAGCATATCTCCGCCATGGAGCTTAGAGAGTATAAGGGTGCCCTCCCCTATAATCTGATATGCTATATATACAATTTCTCTATCTTTATCAATATGATTTATACTAAAGGGCCTTCTTAAAAGTAGCGAGCTATTATCAGGCACCTTTATATGCACAAACTGCCCCGGCTGCCCTTTATCGGCTATGACCCTGCTTTTAAAGCCCATATAATACATATTGTCTGAAATTTTTTCGTTATTGACTATCTCCACGATTTCTAGGCTATTCATCGTATCTCCCCCAATTCAAATATTTCCATTTCTATACTATCTCCATTTTGGTAATACAGCTTTAATGAGTTTAGAAAAGCTTTTGCAGTATCTAATGAGGTAAAACAAGGAATAGTATATTCTACAGCTTGCCTTCGAATTTGAAAACCATCCCTTTGTGGTAATTTACCCTTTGTAGGTGTGTTTATTATAATATCTATCTTCCCCTCAGCTATATAATCTTCTATATTTGGAGATGATTCTTGCAGTTTATATATGGTGCTTGCTGCAATATAGTTAGATCTTAGTACATGACCAGTGTTTTGAGTTGCCAATATATTATATCCCAATCGCTCAAGTTCAGAGGCAATATGAATGATCTCCTGCTTATCATGATCGGCAACAGTTATAAGAGCTGTGCCTTGGCTTTTAAATGTATACCCTGCAGATATTAGCCCCTTATATAGAGCCCTTGGCAAGTCTCTATCCAGTGCTAAAATTTCTCCTGTAGATTTCATTTCCGGCCCGAGGCTGATCTCCACTTGTGGAAGCTTTTCGAAGGAGAATATAGGAACCTTTACAGCTACTATATCTTTAGGGACTGTATATCCCGTTCCATAACCCATATCCTTTAGTCTTTTACCTAGCATAGCCTGAGTAGCAAGAGATACCATAGGGATCCCTGTAACTTTGCTCATAAATGGCACTGTCCTACTAGATCTTGGGTTGACTTCGATTACGTAGAGTTCTTCATTATAGTATACAAATTGAATATTTATAAGTCCTTTAATATTTAAGCCTTGGGCGAGCTTTTTTGTATAGTCAACTACAGTTTCTATAAGCCCTTTCGAAAGAGTTTGCGGAGGATAGACAGAGATGGAGTCACCTGAGTGTACCCCTGCTCTTTCTATATGCTCCATAATACCGGGGATCAAGATATCTACTCCATCTGATATGGCATCCACTTCTATTTCTGTACCTAACATATATTTATCTATAAGTATAGGATGCTCTTGTCTATTTCTATTTATTATATTCATATATTCTATTAAGTTTTGACTAGTATATGCTATCTCCATACCCTGTCCTCCTAGTACATAGGATGGTCTAACTAATACAGGATATTCTAGATCCTTTGCAACCTCTAGAGCTTCATCTGTAGTAAATACAGTCTTGCCCTTTGGTCTTAATAAGTTAAGATCACTCAATAATTTGTCAAATTCTTCTCTATCTTCAGCTTGGTTTATAGATCTAGGATCTGTGCCTAATATCTTATAGCCTGCATCTGAGATGGCCTTCACAAGCTTTATAGAGGTTTGCCCTCCAAACTGGACAATCACTCCTTCGGGGCTTTCTATATCTAATATATTCAGCACATCTTCTTCTGTAAGTGGTTCAAAATATAGTCTATCTGCAGTATCAAAATCTGTGCTAACTGTCTCTGGATTATTATTAATCATTATAGATTGATATCCTAGATCATTTAATGCCCATGCACCATGTACGCAGCAATAATCAAACTCTATCCCCTGCCCGATCTTGATAGGTCCAGAGCCAATTACGACTATCTTTTTGCTTAGGTTTTTATCTAGCTGATTTTCTCCTGAATAAGTGGAGTAATAGTATGGCTCAGAGCTGCTTTTCTCAGTGGTAAATGTATTTATTTTCTCATACATGGGCCTAATATTTTGCTTGATTCTAGCTTTTTTAATGTCAGATGTTTTAACGTTTAAAAAATGTGCAATAGAGCTATCAGTAAATCCCATAACCTTTGCATCCTTTAATATCTGCCCCGATAGTTTCTCTATTGTTAATCCCTTAAGCGCACCTTCCATGTCAACTATATTTTTTAATACCCTTAAAAAATATTTATCTATATTCGTATCCTTAAATATACGCTCTATAGATATGCCTCGCCTCATACACTGAGCAATTACAAATAACCGCTCATCGGTCTTCTCAAGCAGTCTTAACTTTAACTCATCTGATTCTAATTTTTTTAAACTAGTTAGTTCTAGTCTATCTAGACCCAATTCAAGCGATCTAATAGCTTTTAATAGAGCCTCCTCTATGGTTTTTCCTATAGCCATTACCTCTCCTGTAGCCTTCATCTTGGTACCAAGATCTTTATCAGCCTTTAGAAATTTATCAAAGGGCCAGCGTGGGAATTTTATAACTACATGATTCATTTCAGGTACATCTAATGCGGTTTTATTACTGTCCACACCTGATAAGATTTGGTCCAGTGTATATCCTATTGCTATCTTAGCACTTATATTGGCTATAGGATAGCCTGTAGCTTTAGAAGCTAGGGCACTGGATCGGCTGACCCTAGGATTTACCTCTATTACATAATAGGATAGATCTGATGGATGTAGGGCATACTGAACATTGCAGCCTCCTTCAATCCCTAGCTCATCTACTATTTTAAGTGCTGACTTTTTTAGCATACTAAGTTCTTTCTCTTTAAGGGTTTGCGCCGGCGCTACTACCACACTATCCCCTGTGTGTATGCCTACAGGATCAATATTTTCCATGCTACATACCACCAAAGAATTGCCCAGCCTATCTCTTATGACCTCAAATTCTAGCTCCTTCCAGCCCTCGAGAGATTTTTCTACTAGCACTTGCCCCACTCTACTTAATCTAATACCATCTGCCGAAATCCTCTCTAGTTCCTGTTGATTTGAGGCAATACCACCACCGGTTCCACCAAGTGTATAGGCAGGTCTTATTACTACAGGATATCCTACATTTTTAGCAAACGCCTTAGCCTCTTCCACTGTATGAGCTATTGTGCTATCTATTATAGGTTCATTTATATCCATCATAGTTTTTTTAAACTCATCCCTATCCTCAGCTCTTTTGATAGTATCTATAGAAGTAGCTAATAGCTTTACATTATGCCGCTCTAAAAAACCTTCTTCAGCCAACTCCATTGCCAAATTCAGGGCAGTTTGCCCTCCTAATGTGGGGAGTATGCTGTCAGGCTCTTCCTTTATAATAATCTTCTTTATACTATCTACAGTGAGAGGTTCCAAATATATTCTATCCGCTATATTAGTATCCGTCATTATAGTGGCAGGATTGCTATTAATAAGCACTATTTCAACCCCTTCTGCCTTAAGCGCTTTACAGCCTTGCGTTCCAGAATAGTCAAATTCAGCTGCCTGACCTATAACTATTGGGCCTGAGCCGATTACTAGTACCTTTTTTATATCTAAATCTTTTCCCATGTCTATAAACTTCTCCTTATCGCCAGTATATTTTACCACTTTGCTCTAATACGGCGTTTATACTCTCTTTCATATCCAAGACTTCAGCTAAAGCGGCTTTAGCAAATTGGCTAGAACTATATTTTTGCTTCCATTTATCCTGTCTATATGCACATATTATGCTTCTAGATGCATTTACAATAGCCCCAAGCCCTCTATTATCAAAGGATTTGCATACATCCTCTGCTCCTCCACCTTGTGCTCCATATCCTGGCACTAAAAAATAGGTGTGTGGCATGTCCACTCTCAACCTTTTCGCCTCATTTGGGTGAGTTGCCCCTACTACGGCCCCTACTGAGCTATAGCCTTTATTGCCTATAGTTATGTCGCCCCATTTTGAAACCTTGTTTGCTACCTTTTCATATACTTTAGTCTTTTTATCCTCTAGATATAGATCCTGAAAATCCGAAGAAGATGGATTCGAGGTCTTTACAAGTATAAATATTCCCTTATTATATTCTTCACAGGCCTTAATAAAAGGCTTAACCCCGTCTATCCCAAGGTAGGGATTTATGGTTATAAAGTCTAGGTTAAATGCTCCCTTTTCTTGTTCTATAAGGTTTGTTCGTCCCAAGTAGGCATTTGCATAAGCCTCGGCTGTAGATCCTATATCATTTCGCTTTACATCTCCAATTACCAAAAGTCCCTTTTCTTTTGCATATTTACAAGTGTCATAAAAGGCTTGTAATCCCGAGATGCCATACATTTCATAATAGGCTACCTGCACCTTTACAGCCGGGACATACTCATACACCTTATCAATAATTTGTCTATTAAAGTCGAATATTGCATCAGATGCGCTTTTGAAATCTAATGTTCTACGTTTATGCTTATTTATTAGTTCGCTTGGAAGATATTCTATTCTAGTATCTAGCCCAACTACAGTGGGATTTCTTTTGTCAATAATTCTATCAATGAGTATATCTATCACTACTATCAGCCCCTAAATTCTATTTTTAATAATCTTGCCATTGTTGTATACGATATTGCCATCTACGATAGTATAGAGCACCTTGCCCGAGACCTCTCTACCATGAAATGGATTGTTCTTCCCTTTTGAATAAAATTTATCTATATCCACTATATATCTGGCCTGAAGATCTGCAATTGTAATATCTGCAATAGAGCCTTCCTCTAGTTTCCCACCACCTACATTCAATATCTTAGCCGGGGTCGTACTCATTTTATCTACTAGCTGACTTAAACTCAAAACCCCTTCTTTTACTAAATTGGTATATCCAAGCGAAAAGGCAGTCTCAAACCCGGATATACCAAATTCTGCTATATCATATTCCACATTCTTTTCATCCATATGGTGAGGTGCATGATCTGTAGCAATTGCATCGATAGTACCATCTCTAAGCCCCTCTTTTATAGCTAGTACATCATCTGATGTTCTAAGGGGAGGGTTCACTTTGGTATTTGTATCATAGCTACTAACCCACTTATCTGTAGCTGAAAAATGATGTGGTGTTGTTTCGCAGGTAACGGCTACTCCTTCAGCTTTAGCCTGACGGATCATCTCAACACCATCTTTAGTGCTCACATGGGCAATATGTATGGGAGCGTTAAACGTTTTGGCCATTATTATATCCCGGGCAATACCTAGCTCTTCCGCCGCCCTATTTATTCCCTTAAGGCCTAGTATAGTGGACATATATCCTTCATTCATAACTCCCTCATCTACTAAGTTGAAATCCTCACAATGACTTATTATCCTTATATTGAACATTTGAGAGTATTGGAGAGCCAATCTCATTACTTGAGCATTCTCTATTGGAAGTCCATCATCTGACAGTGCAACTGCACCAGCCCTACTGAGCTCACCTATCTCTGTAATTTCTTCACCCTTCATCTGTTTTGTAACAGTAGCTATAGGAAATATCTTCACTACCCCACTCTCACGAGCCCGCTTTTTTATAAAGTTAACCATTCCCGCATTGTCTATAGGAGGATTTGTATTAGCCATAGGTGCTATGCCTGTAAAGCCGCCTGCAGCGGCGCTCTTTGTCCCTGATTCAATATCTTCCTTATATTCATAGCCAGGCTCTCTTAGATGACAGTGCATGTCAATAAGGCCTGGGAACACATGTAGGCCTTTACCATCTATTAAAGTAACATCTCTTGGATCTATATCTATGTCTTGTCCTATTTTTACTATGGTTTTATTATCTATTAGTATATCTCCAATATAGGGCTCCCTAGATATACCATCTACTATGGTGCTTCCTTTAATACATATCATGGCTTGTAGACCTCCTTCTAGTAAGTAAATATAAAAGCGCCATGCGTACTGCTACGCCATTTGTAACTTGCTCATTTATTGCAGATGATGGGGAGTCTGCCACCTTAGAACTCATCTCTACACCCCTATTTATAGGACCTGGATGCATTATTACAACATTAGGACTTGCCAGCTCCATCCTTTTTTCATCAATGCCAAAAAGTTCTACATACTCTCTTATAGATGGGATGAGTCCATCCTTTTGTCTTTCATTTTGGATTCTAAGACCCATTACCACATCTGCACCCTCTATAGCATCTTCTATCTGGTTATATACCTTAGCACCAGTTTTTTCTATTTCCATTGGGATAAGAGTCTCAGGTCCTGCCAATACCACCTGGGCACCTAACTTTTGCAACCCCCATATATTGCTTCGGGCCACCCGACTATGCATAATATCACCTATTATAGCCACCTTTTTCCCTGCCACACTTCCAAGTCTTTCTCTTATGGTATATATATCCAATAAACCTTGAGTAGGATGTTCGTTCATTCCATCCCCCCCGTTTATTACAGATGCCTTTAAATTTCTTGCAAGTAAATGTGCAGCCCCTGCCATAGGATGTCTCATTATAATTACATCTGCTCCCATTGCTTCTATTGACTTGCCAGTGTCTATTAATGTCTCTCCCTTTTGTACACTACTAGACGCTGCAGATACATTAGCAGCGCTGGCCCCCATATATTTACTAGCTAGTTCAAATGACAGCCTTGTCCTTGTGCTATTTTCATAAAAGAGCGTAACAATAGATTTGCCCTGTAGATGAGGCGTTCTCTTATTGTTTTGCCTCAATATATGCTTCATAAGCTCTGCTGTGTTTAAAATCTCATCGATCTCTTCCACAGTCATATCTTTTAATCCAAGTACGTCCTTATGTCTTAATGCCATGATCTCTATCACCTCTATACTTATTTTGTCCATAATAAAACCCCAACCGGCTTTTATACCGTCAGGGCTCTAATATAATCCTAAAGCCCTCGACAGTCTTTTAGACTGGTTTAGTGTGGGCTTATAATTTCTGAAATTATCACCTTATCAGCTTCATCTATCTCTACCACTTGGACATCCACAATTTCACTCCTAGATGTAGGTAAGTTTTTGCCTACAAAATCGGCTCTTATGGGAAGCTCTCTATGGCCTCTATCCACTAATACAGCAAATTGTATAGCTCTGGGCCTGCCATTATCTATAATTGCATCCATGGCAGCTCTGGCAGTCCTGCCAGTATAAAGAACATCATCTACCATAACTAGTATCTTATCATTTACATCAAATGGGATATCGGTGCTGTGTATAATGGGATGCTCTGCCAACACTGATAGGTCGTCCCTATATAGGGTAATATCTAGGATCCCAACAGGAATATCTACATTTTCGAATTGACCTATCTTTGATGCTAAGCGTTTAGCTAGGGGAACACCTCTTCTTTGAATCCCAATTAATCTAACATCTTCAATTCCTCTATTTTTTTCTATTATCTCATGGGCAATTCTCGACAGCGCTCTGTCTATAGCAATTTCATCCATAATCGAGGCTTTTTCTCTAAAATCTTTCATATAAAACACTTCCCATCTTTAATTCATAATAAAAAAATCTCACAGCCAGTGAGATTTTTAGGTATAGTTATCCCGTTAAAACGGTTATAGTTATCTTTTTTCTATACCTTTTCAGTCTCACGGGACTGTATTAAAGGCAATGTTGTAATTTAGAACATAGTAGCATAAAAACCTATAAAAGTAAAGCCAGTTTCAGCTACTTTTTATAATTTTTATTAGCTCTGAAAAATACCTTGGCAATTGCCCTTCGAATTTCATATACTCCCTAGTTTTAGGGTGGATAAACCCTAACCCTTTGGCATGCAAAACCTGCCCATGGGTATTAAATTTTTGTCTTCTTGACCCATAGACACTGTCACCCACGACTGGATT
Organism: Clostridiales bacterium; assembly: GCA_012799205.1. Lineage (GTDB taxonomy): Bacteria > Bacillota > Clostridia > Caldicoprobacterales > Xylanivirgaceae > JAAZLT01. Next base: position 2,164 of record JAAZLT010000172.1, on the reverse strand, counting down.
TCCAAAATATGACATATGTACTCGGATCTGGTGAGTTCGGCCCGTCTCTAGCCTTAGTTCTACTAGAGTATATCCTGCAAATCTATTAAGTACCCTATAATGAGTAATAGCTATCCTGCTAGAGCTAGATTCTACCACCGCCATCTTCTTTCTATTTGTAGGATGCCTTGATATAGGAGCATCTATGGTACCTGAGTCATTTTTAATATTTCTCTCAACTAGAGCCCAATATATACGCTCTACTCTTCTTTGTTTAAACTCTTCTGAGAGCCTTTGATGTGCTGTATTATTCTTAGCGATAACCATAAGCCCTGAAGTATCTTTATCCAATCTGTGTACTATGCCCGGTCTTAGCTCACCACCGTAGTCAGATAAACTATCAAAATGGTATAAAAGTGCATTGGCAAGTGTTCCCGCCTGGTTACCTGGGCCTGGGTGTACAACTAATCCTTTGGGCTTATCGATAATCCCAATATCATAGTCTTCATACACTATCTCTAATGGAATATTATCCTCTAATATATCTATACCTTGTTCTTTTGGAATATAAATCTTTATACTATCATTATATTTAACCTTATATCCCGGTTTAATCACCACTTCGCCGTTTATATATACATATTTTGATCTTATGAGATTTTGGATATATGAGCGCGTATGATTTTCTAGAAACCTAGTTAAAACTACATCTAAGCGACTTGCCACATCCTGACTATCTATATTTATAATATTTTCTTTCATATCTTTACCCCATCAACCATAAACTTCATTCGATAACCCTACCTTCTACAAATAATATATAAGATGCCAATATAATAGTGCCTATCACCACAAAGCAATCGGCTACATTAAAAACCGGAAAATTTATAAATGTAAAATGAAACATATCCACTACATATCCATTATAGATTCTATCTATGAGATTGCCAATTGCGCCCCCTAGTATAAAGTATAGGCCCAGCTTCATTATCAAGTTAAAGTCCTGATTTGTATAAAGATAATACACCATGCCTATACACACTATAATGGTCAGGCCTATAAATAGCCATCTTTGATTTTGCAGTATGCCAAAAGCTGCTCCTCTGTTCTCTACATATGTAAAGCTAAATATATCTTTAATAACTACCATAGTTCCCTTTTGTTGAAGATGATTAGCTGCCCAGTGTTTAGTTATTTGATCCAATGCTATAATCGCAAGTATTATAATAATTCCCAAATATATTTCCCCCTTAGATTTTTCTGTTCTCTAATTATAGCATATAAAATAAGATGTTTGTTATGATAAATATACCCCTATTTTAGAGGGGTATATTTATCATCTACTATTATAACAATTATTCATTATCATACCAATTATTATCATACCAATCTAAGGCTTTATTCTCTGTCTTATTATATCTAGCCACATCCTGCCAAGTATCTTCTCCATCATATGCTACATCATCTGTTTCATCCAAATTGGTTCTACCAAAAGGCGGATACAAAGATCGCTCTTCTATGGGCCGACTTCCTGTAATTATCTCATTATCCTTTTGACAATCTACACATCTTATGGCTGTAGGCATAAGCCTCATCCTCTCCATTGGTATGTCTTTCCCACACCCTTTACACACTCCATATTGTCCAGTATCAATATTTTGTAATGCTTCATCTATCTCTTTTAGATGCATGACCTGCTCTTGCTTTAATGCCATATTCTTACTGATCTCATAAGTCTCGCTGGCAATTTCTGCAGGGTGATTGTCAATCATTGAAAGTTCCTTCCCATCTGCATAATCTATCTTATTCATCTCATCAAAGTCTTCAATTTGCCGTAGTTGTGCCCTTTTGTCATCTAATAATTTTTGCCTGAAATAATCTAGATCCCTATTTTCCATACACATCCTCCCTCTATAGACTATCTTGCACCATTTTTACAATCTCTGTTATGAAGGTTCCAATGAGTGGAATATTTCGGTTTGCTAGCTTTGTAAGCAGATATAAAGCCATAGCTCCAAGAACTGAAAACCCAATTGCCATACCAAACCCCCGTGCTAAGCCTGATATAAAATTGGCAATAAGCATACGTCTAGTATCGCTTAAATACTTGACATAATCTCCAAACTTCATCTTCTCTAGAGTACGCGCCAACTCTTTTATCCTGCTCTCATCCGAGGTAGACTTT
>JAAZLT010000171.1 GCA_012799205.1 Clostridiales bacterium | reverse complement strand
ATGAATATGTTATTTAAATTAGTAGAGGATTATAGTCCAGGCTATATATCTGTTGCATTTGATAGAAAGGGCCCTACATTTAGACATGAAGCCTATGCAGACTATAAGGGAACCCGTCAAAAGACTCCGGAAGACCTATCAGTGCAATTTTCTATACTAAAGGACCTCTTGGATGCTATGGGAATTTCTATCTATGAGATAGATGGCTATGAGGCAGACGATATACTGGGTACATTTGCCAAGCTATCATCTGAAAACCAACTTGAATGTCTGTTGGTAACTGGTGATAGAGATGCCCTCCAGCTTGTGGATGAAAATGTAAATGTGCTAATAACTAGAAGGGGCAGTTCTGATGTACATAGGTTTGATATTAAGGAAGTTGAAAAGGAATATGGTATTTTGCCAAGCCAAGTGGTGGATTTAAAGGCCCTTATGGGCGATTCATCTGACAATATACCTGGTGTACCTAGGGTGGGCGAGAAGACAGGTATAAGATTGTTAAAATCATATAAAACCCTAGAGGGTATATATGAAAATATAGATAGTATGAAAAAATCCCTAGTGCGTGAAAACTTGATAAAATATAAGGCTCAGGCCATTATGAGCAGGGAGCTTGCTGCAATAAATAAAGACGTTCCTATAGATATAGATATTGAACAATGTGAATATAAGATACCAAAAAGTGAAGAGCTTAGAGATATGCTTATAGATCTCGAATTTTATAGTATATTAGAAAGGTTAGATTTTGATATAGAAATGCCTAAGGTAGAAATGCGAAAAAAGGACATTATTGTAGTTGAAGATAGTAAAGATCTAAAAGCTCTTTTAGGATTGGCTAAGACAAAGGATAGTATGGGAATTTTGTTTTCAAATGAAGGTCTGAGCCTTGCATTTGAAAAAGATGTAGCCTATATGATAAATTTTTCTACCAACCTCATAGATAAGGGGGTGGATATTCAGGATGTTTTGAAGATGCTAAAACCCATATTTGAATCCAAAGTGCTTAAAAAGATGGTCCACGGTGGTAAGGATATAATAATATTGCTTCATGGGTATGACATAAGACTTGAAAAATTAGCATTTGATACATCTATTGCAGGTTATCTTATAGATCCTACCAAGGAAGGCTATGACCTTCCAAGGCTCATGTTTGAATATGCTAGTATAGATATTGATAGTGCAGATGCTGCAGACATTTTACTATTGGCTGAGAAGATGGAAGAGATTTTAAAAGAAACTAATATGTTAAATCTCTATAGAGAGATAGAACATCCTTTGATATATGTACTTGCACATATGGAGCTTAAAGGATTTAGAGTTGATAGGGATATACTTTTAGAGCTGGGGGCCGATTTTAAGGATAAGATTGACAGCCTGGCCGATGAAATCTATACTTTAGTTGGCGGTGAAAAATTTAATTTAAATTCGCCGAAACAGTTAGGCACTATACTATTTGACAAATTAAAACTACCAGTTATAAAAAGAACAAAGACAGGATATTCTACAAATATAGATGTATTGGAGCAGCTACGTGCACACCACCCAATAGCTCAGCTTGTAATAGATTATAGGCAAGTAATGAAACTGCAATCCACATATATAGATGGGCTTTTGGAGGAAGTAGACAAACACGATGGAAGGATACATTCAAGTTTTAATCAAACCGTAACGGCTACAGGTAGAATAAGCAGCACGGAGCCTAATCTACAGAATATTCCTATTAGGACTGATATGGGAAGGCAGATTCGAAAGGTATTTGTAGCAAGCGATGACAACCATATATTGGTAGATGCTGACTATTCACAGATAGAGCTGAGGGTGCTTGCTCATATGTCTGAGGATCCTACATTTATAGATGCATTTTTAAGAGGGGAAGACATCCATACAAGAACCGCTGCACAAATATTCGATATTCCGGCAGATGAAGTGACAGATAGGCAACGAAATGATGCAAAGGCTGTAAACTTTGGAATAGTCTATGGAATAAGCGATTATGGGCTTGCCCGAAATATAAATGTAAGTAGAAACAAGGCTAAAAGCTATATAGATAATTATTTTGCACGCTATCCAAAGGTATTAGAATATATGAATAATACAATTGAATCTGCACGGGAAGATGGATATGTAACTACACTCTTGGGAAGACGTAGATATCTACCTGAGCTAAATTCTAGAAACTATAATATTCGATCCTTCGGAGAGCGAGTGGCTATGAATATGCCTATACAGGGTACTGCGGCTGATATAATAAAAATGGCTATGAATAATGTATACTATGCGCTAAAAGAGGCAGGGCTTAAGTCGAAACTTATATTACAGGTACATGATGAGCTCATAGTAGATACTTATATCCCAGAGTTAGATGAGGTAAAGAAAATCGTGAAAAGACAGATGGAAAATGCTATAGAGCTTAAAGTTCCACTCATAGTAGATATAGGAATAGGATATAACTGGTTTGATGCAAACTAGATAATTGTTTGGGGGCAGAATCTATGAAGGTTATAGGTCTTACAGGGAATATTGCCAGTGGTAAGAGCAGTGTATCAAAGATATTGAAAGGCTTGGGGGCTTATATTATAGACGCGGATATAGTAGCTAGAGAAGTGACCAAAAAGGGGGAAGTAGCATGGATGCGAATAAAAGAGCATTTCGGCAAGCAGTATATAGCGGTAGACGGAGAAATCGATAGAAAGAGGCTTGGCGAGCTTGTATTTAGTAGCCCGGGGGCATTAGGGGAGCTAAATGCAATTGTTCACCCTATAATTGTAAAGAGGATCAATGATAAACTCAAACGCCTTAAAGAAGAGGATATATATGAAGTGGTGGTAATTGATGCTGCGCTACTTATTGAAACGGGTTGTCATGATATAGTCGATGAAATATGGGTTGTAACCCTTCCTAAAGATATGCAGATAGACAGACTTATAAAAAGGGATAGACTTACAAAGAAACAGGCCACAGATAGGATAGAAAGTCAAATGCCCCAGAGCGAAAAAATAAAGCTGGCAGATAGGGTAATTGATAATTCGAAAGAACTTTCCCATACGAAGGAGCAGGTATATTGTATGTGGAATGAAATAATGCATTGAGCCGCAAATAATCGGGGGACGTAGATGAGAAGACGCATTATAATATTGTTTATAATAGTAATTGTATTATCTATTTTAGCAGTTATAGGATATTTTAAATCACCACATTATAGAAGGCAGGTATATCCACTCTATTTCAAAGAGTTTATAGATGAGCATTCTAGAGAATACAATGTAGATCCTTATTTAGTGGCGGCAATTATTTGGACAGAAAGCAAGTTTAGGCCAGATGCCAGGTCTCATAAAGATGCTACTGGGCTTATGCAAATTACCCCAGAAACCGGAAAATGGATAGCCAAGATGCAAGCAGTAGACGGATTTAAGGTAGAGGATTTGTATGACCCGGATCTCAATATCCATTTTGGATGTTGGTATTTAAATAAGCTTAAAGCAGAATTTAATGGAAATATCGAAAACACTTTAGCTGCATACAATGGCGGAAGTGGCAATGTAAAGAAGTGGTTAGCAGATAAAAGATATAGTGAAGATGGCAAGACACTCTATCACATACCTTTTAAGGAGACTAGAGAATATTTAGACAGGGTAAAAGGTGCATATAGAGAATACAAAGCTTTGTATGATTTGAAATAAGGGAGAGAATATGAACGCAACAAAGAGGTTTATTGTACTGACTTTATGTGTTTTGTTTTTATACAATTTTCCAGGATGTCAATTGATAGATGCATCTTATTTAGAAATCCAGGTAGAAGATGAAGTAGATAGTATAGATAATATACAAAAAGAAGCAGAGAAGGAAGATGAACCCCTATATGGGGGTAGTATTAATATCCCTATGCTAAGAGAGGATAACCATCTTCCCTTGATTACATCATCAAAGGATATTATAAATATATCTGGACTTATATATGAGGGATTAATAGAGCTTGATGACGAATTAAAGCCGGCGCCGGCGCTGGCTGAGTCTTGGAGTGTATCAGATGATGGCAAGGTTTGGACATTTAAGCTAAGGCATGGCATTAAATGGCATGACGGAATGAGCTTTTCTATAGAAGATGTACTATTTACAATAGATGTCTTAAGGCATGGAGGATTTGACAGCTATTATGCAAAAAAATTTAATAGAGTGAATGGCATACAGGTCATAAAGGGTATAGGCCAAAATACGCTCTACATAGAATTAGATGAACCAGTAAGCTACCTCCTAGAATCACTTGCCTTTCCAATAATACCAAGGCATGTATTTGGGTATGTGGAGGAGACCCTAGAAGAGCAGGACGATGAACAGGATGAAACAGCTGATGATCAAATAGGGGATTCTGAAGAGGAGCTAGAGGACGAGGATGAAACCGATGAGGATAATAAGACTGATATTCAGTATATTAAATTGCATAATATGATGCCTATAGGCACAGGCCCATATAAAGTCGAGCCTGGTAGCTATAAGCCTTACGAAGAATTTAGCCTAGTTAGGGATAATAGCTATTGGGGCGATAAACCGTATATAGATAGGATAAGAGTTAAAGTCTATGATGATGCATCCCATATAATGAAGGCATTTAATAAAGGAGAAATAGATGTATTTGACACAAATGTAGTCTTTGTAGATAGCTATATAGAACATTCTAAGGCAAAGCGTACTAGATATTTAACTTCTACCTATGAGTTTTTGGCTATAAACCATAATAACCCTATCTTTAATGATATAAACATAAGGAAGGCATTGGCATTTGGTATTGATAGGAAGGATATAATCAAAACTATATACTTAAATAATGCAGAGGCAATCGATACCCCTATATCGCCTGATTCATGGCTATTTGATGCAAACACCCGGATATATGATAGGGATGTAGATAGGGCAATTGAGCTACTGGAGGGGGCTGGTTGGAAATACTTAAATGAAGAAGGTATAAGAGAAAAGACTATAGATGGAGAAAGGGTTGAACTTAGATTTAAGCTAGTAACAAATATGGAAAATGATCCAAGGAAGGATGCAGCTGAAGCCATTAGGAGGCAGCTGTCTAATTCAAGGGATGGACTTGGCATATATATTGAAGTTGAAATAGTAGAATGGGATAAAATAGTGGGGGAGATCATCCCCAATAAGGATTTTGATTTGCTTCTCATAGGACATCATATGCCAGAGATGCCAGATTTGGAGTTTTTATTTGGGTCTGAGGGGGAGTATAATTTTTTGGGTTATGAAAGTTCTATATTAGACGAACTTATTTTAGAGAGTCGGCATTTGATATCAGAAGATCATATAAGACAGGCATACAAAGATATTCAGAACCATTTTGTAGAAAATATACCTACTATTAGTCTTTACTATCCCACTAACTCAATTTTGACCTCAGCAAAAATACGGGGTAAGAAACTGCCACGTGACTTGAACATATATAAGAATATAGAGGATTGGTATGTTAATTATAAAAAATAATTTGAACTCCTTGACAATTTGTCGCTATATCTATATAATATCTTTGCACTCAAAAAATTATAGCAAATTGAGCAGGAGTGGCGGAATTGGCATACGCGATAGGTTGAGGGCCTATTGAGCTTCAAAGCTCGTGAGGGTTCAAGTCCCTCCTTCTGCACCAAAGACTACCCCTTAGGGGTAGTTTTTTTGTGTAAAAAATGCTAAATACAAAATACATATACCCTTGCTAAAATATTCCTCTAGGTCTATGATTAAACTAGAAAACATTTCAAAGGGGGAGCTGAGATTGATTATAGATGCACATAATCATCCAGATTGGCATGGTCACGATTTTGATAGATTTATTGCAAACATGGATAAGAATGATATTGATGTAACTTGGATACTTAGTTGGGAGGCGCCTAAAGATGAATACAGTCCTGATACAACCCCGGTAATACCCGATAGAACAGAGGATGGACCCATATCCTTTAGAAGATGTCTAGATTATGAAAAAAGGGCACCAGATAGATTTGTGCTAGGTTATGCACCAGATCCTAGGCAGGCAGATGCTATAGATAGACTTTCATTTGCTATCGAAACATATGGTGTAAAGGTCTATGGAGAGTTAAAACTTCGTATGATGCTAGACAATCCTGATGCCATAAGGATGTATAGATTTTGCGGGCTTAAGGGGTTGCCGGTGATTGTGCATATTGATTATGAATTTGACACAGGCAGCAGTTATCCAAGGCCCAACTGGTGGTATGGTGGAGGCATTGATGCATTTGAAAGAGCTATAGCTAAATGTCCAGAGACAAACTTTTTAGGGCATGCACCAGGGTTTTGGGCACATATCTCAGGAGATGATCAATATGATAAAACTCCATATCCTACAGGAAAAGTATTACCAGATGGGAAAATAATAAAGCTGCTTGAAAGGTATCCAAATCTATATTGCGATATATCTGCTGGCTCAGGATATAATGCGCTTAGTAGGGATATAGAATTTACAAAGGGTTTTTTATTAGAGTTTCAGGATCGAATCTTATACGCTAGGGATTATTTTGATAGCAGACATAGGAAACTTTTAGAGAGTATAGGGCTACCTCGTAATGTGCTTGAAAAGATATATTATAAAAATGCCCAAAAATTAGTACCCTAGATCAGGCAAATCGTAACACTTTTGTAAAATATGGTGATAATTTCTTTAAGTTGTGATAGACTATATGTAAATTATTTAACGAAAGAGGGGGATAGTCCCTGTTATGAAAAACACACTCCTTGGTATAGCTATTATATTAGCAACCATCATATTTTCTTTGTGTGCCGTAAGTGCTGCACAGGCTAATGAAGGTGAGATACTAAAGATAACTAGTGAAGGGGATGAGGTTGTAAACTTGCAAATGAGGCTGAAGGACCTAGGCTATTTCAACTATAAGGTTACAGGGTACTTCGGCGGTGCTACCTTAGATGCGGTCAGGTATTTTCAAGAAAAGAATGAACTGCAAGTTGATGGTACAGTGGGTCCGCAGACAAAGGCTATATTATATAGTGATGATGCCAAAAGATGTACAATCATATCCAGCGATGTAGCAGGGCTTTTGCCAGCATCCAGGGGAGGGCGTTCCTCGTATGGTAAGATAGTAGACTGGTTTGAAGAGGGACAATATATTTTCGCTAGAGGTAGCACTGCAAAGGTAATTGATGTAAATACAGGCATAACTTTTAATATGAAACGAACAGGCGGTAGCTATCATGCAGATTCCGAACCAATATCTAAAGAGGATACGGAAAAGATAAAACAAATATGGGGTGGCTGGAGCTGGAAGAGGCGGGCTGTAATCGTGGAGATTGGCGGGGCTAGAATTGCTGCATCTATGCATGGAATGCCACATGCATACAAACATGTGTCTGGAAATGGAATGGATGGTCATGTCTGCATACATTTTTACAAAAGTAGGACCCATGTCAGAAACAAACAAGATGCAGATCATCAAGCCATGGTTCAAAAAGCCGCAGGGAAATAGCATAATTTGAACTTAGGATAAAATCACGGCGATACTGGTAAAATAGTATTGGTGATTATATGAAGCAGAGGAAGAAAATTTTGATTGCAGGAATGTTGGGACTTTTGACCGGATTTTGTAACGGTTTTTTTGGCGCAGGCGGTGGCATTATAGTCGTCCCTACCTTAGTATATATACTTAAATTTGAAAGTCATAGGGCTCATGCTACGGCATTGGCTGTAATTTTGCCTATATCGCTTATAAGCGCATTTATTTACTTTAAAGCCGATGCATATGACTGGGCCTTGATAGCCAAATTGATGGTAGGTGGTATAATAGGAAGTGTGCTAGGATCAAAGTTATTGGGCAAACTATCATCAAAATGGCTTAGAAGGATATTTGCAATATTCATAATACTAGCTGCCATAAGGATGATAATATAGATGGTATATATTTTAATCGGCATCATAACTGGCATTATTGGAGGTATGGGCATAGGAGGAGGCACATTACTTATACCTACTCTAGTATTTTTTGCTCAAATACCACAAAAAATTGCCCAGGGAATAAATTTAATGGTATTTTTGCCTGTATCAACTATAGCGCTTATTATACATACAAGACATAATAGGGTTAAATATAAAACTTCGACTTATATTACAATTTTCGCCATTGTGGGTTCGGTTATAGGGGCAAAGGCTGCGTCTGTAGTATCGCCACTGTATCTAAAGAGACTATTTGGCACATTCCTATTTGTAATGGGGTTATATGAACTTGCTCGCAAACAGAGATGATCTTTTAACATTTAAATGCAATATGCAATTTTTCATTCAACTTTGACTGGATTTCTGCTTGAAATTTGATTGCGCATTGATATATAATAGGTACATAAATATTATGCCTTACGATAAAAGTATCCATAAATTTGGTAATGAGAGCCTCTTAAATTTATGTTATAATCAAATATAGTGACTACACAGGTAGATAGATAATGAGTATTTATCGCCTTAGCAGCCCTTATTTGAAAGAGGCTGCTTTCATTTGGCATAGAACGTAATTATAAAATAATATAATGAGTTGACTAGAGGGCAACTTTAGGAAGAGGGTGTAAAAATGAGATCAAGTGTATTGAGCTTTATAGGGGGAATTCATCCATCTCCTAGAAAAGGCCTTACAGATAAAAAGGAAATAGAGGTGCTAAAGCCGCCAAAGTTTGTAACTATACCTCTTTTACAGCATATAGGGGATCCTTGTGAACCACTAGTAAAAAAGGGAGATGCGGTAAAAAGAGGGCAAAAAATAGGCGAGCCAAAGGGATTTATAGGTGCCCCAATTCACTCCAGTGTGTCCGGGGTTGTTAAATCTATAGAAACTCTTCCTCATCCTACGTCGGGCAAAAGCATGGCAGTTGTTATAGAGAACGATGGAAAGTATGAAAACCATAACTCTATATCAGAAAAAAACGTAGATATACTGTCTAAAGAGGAGATAATAGAAACTATCAAGGAAGCTGGGATTGTAGGCATGGGGGGAGCAGAATGTCCAACTCATGTTAAGCTTACAATACCACCTGAATCAACTGTAGATACTATAATACTAAATGGTGCAGAATGTGAGCCCTATTTAACTAGTGATCATAGGCTGATGCTAGAGAGAGCAGATGATATTATATATGGTCTTAGAGTGATCATGAAAACCTTAGAGGTAAAGAAGGCGTATATTGGTATTGAGGACAATAAATTAGATGCCATTAAGACCATGGAAGGCGCGGCATTTGGCCATGCTGGAATTGAGATAATAACACTTAAAACCAAGTATCCACAGGGGGCAGAAAAACAATTAATAGACGCCATTACAGGTAGAGAGGTGCCATCTGGTGGTCTACCTAGAGATATTGGGGTAGTAGTAAATAATATAGGAACGGCGGCTGCAATCTCTAATGCAATACGTAGAGGGATGCCCCTTATAGAACGGGTAATTACGGTTACTGGAAAGGGGATTTCAGAGCCCAAAAATCTGTTAGTACCCATAGGAACTCAATATTCCTATATAGTGGAGCAGTGTGGTGGATTAAAAGATGATGTTAAAAAGGTTATATGCGGTGGCCCTATGATGGGAGTAGCGCAATATACTTTAGATGTACCAGTTATTAAGGGAACAACTGGGATTATATTTTTGACATCTGATGATGTTCAGGTTAATAGAGAAAGGGCTTGTATTCGCTGTGCTAAATGTGTAGAGGCTTGCCCAGTTTATCTTATGCCGCTTATGATAAATGCCTATTCAAGGCAACAAGATTATGAGACATGCGATAAATTAAACGCTATAGACTGCATAGAATGCGGTGCATGTTCGTATGTATGTCCGTCTAAGATTCCTCTACTGCAAAACATACGAACTGCCAAATATGAAATTATAAATGGGCAAGATATAAATATTTAGTATACATTCAAAGAACGGAGGGGAAGTGGGAATGGATCAATTTATTGTATCTTCATCGCCACATATAAACTCAGATGAGAGTGTGGCTAAAATTATGAGGGATGTTGTAATAGCACTTATACCTGCAGGTATTGCCGGTGTCTTCTTTTTTGGTATTAGGTCCTTGTTTGTAATAACAGTGGCTATTATTTTTGCTGTATTGACAGAGTGGGCGATGCAAAAACTATTAAAAAAACCTGTTACTATCGACGATTGGAGTGCGGTGGTGACAGGTCTCTTGTTGGCATATAATCTGCCCCCTACTGTGCCGCTATGGCTAGTAGCTGTTGGCTCTATAATTGCAATAGCTATTATAAAACAGGCCTTCGGGGGATTGGGGCATAACTTTATGAACCCTGCCTTAGGTGCAAGGGCCATAATGCTGGCTTCCTGGGGTACACACATGACCACATGGATAGCGCCAAAGCTTGATGCCATAAGTAGTGCAACGCCTCTTGAGATGTTAAAAGAAGGAAGTGCAAATATAGATATAGTTAGTGTATGGAATGCATTTATAGGAAATGTAGGTGGATCTATAGGTGAGACTTCAGCTATAGCATTAATTATAGGAGGGGTCTATCTTCTATACAGGGGAGTTATAAGCTGGAGAATACCGATTACCTACTTGGGAACTTTTATGATTCTGACTTGGGTGCTTGGCCCCTATGGCTTTTTTACCGGCAATGGCATATACCATTTATTTACAGGAGGGCTGATGTTAGGGGCATTTTTCATGGCAACGGATTATTCTTCGTCGCCTGTTACTCCGATGGGGCAAATTATAATGGGTATAGGATGCGGATTATTTACAACCATTATACGTTTATATGGTGGCTATCCAGAGGGAGTATCCTATGCAATACTTATAATGAATCTGGCAACTCCTATAATAGATAAATTTACAATGCCCAAGGTATTTGGGGAGGTGGCTGAGGATGTCTGAAACATGGACTTTAGGATTAAAACTATTTATAATCACTGCCGTTGCAGCATTGGCTCTTGGCGTTACTAATTATATGACCGATAAAGTAATAGCAGATCGAGCAGATGAAGGGGAAATAGAATTGATGCAGGGGATATTATCTGATGCTGAAAACTTTGAAGAAATAGAAGTAAATGAGAATTCGAAAAATAATGCAAAGGTTATTGAAATATTTAAAGGCGTAGGTGATAGCGATCAAGTTGTAGGCCATATATTAAAGGTGATGTCTAAAGGCTATGGTGGCGATATGGAGGTCATAGTGGGCATAGATACAGATGGTAGAATTGGGACTGTAGAGATTGGAAAGCATGGGGAAACACCGGGGTTAGGTGATAAAATAACTAATGAAGAATTCCTTGATCAATTTAAGGATAAGGTCGTCTCCGAACCTCTTGATGGTATTGAAGCTATTACAGGTGCCACCGTATCAACAGACGCGGTGAATAATGCGGTGGACTGTGCTATGGAATATTTCAATGAGAATGTAGAAAGGTAATTAGGGGGAATTGTATGAAACTTATTAAAATTTTAAAAAATGGTATCTTAGACGAAAACCCTGTATTTAAATTAGTGCTTGGAATGTGTCCAGTCTTGGCTGTGACAACAGCAGCTATAAACGGTGTAGGTATGGGACTTGCTACAGCTTTTGTACTGATAGGATCCAACCTGGTTATCTCTTTACTTCAAAACTTTATACCATCTAAGATTCGTATACCGTCATTTATAGTTATCATTGCTACATTTGTAACTATGGTAGGAATGATAATGGAGGCCTATCTTCAGGAACTGCATGAAAGTCTAGGGCTCTTTATACCACTCATAGTTGTTAACTGTATAATACTGGCAAGGGCAGAGACCTTTGCCTCGAAGAATAAGGCCCTGCCATCTATAATAGATGGACTTGGTATGGGACTTGGATTTACCCTTGCACTTACTATATTGGGCTCTATAAGAGAGATATTAGGTGCTGGAACTTGGTTTGGATTGCAGATTATGCCGGAGGGTTTTGAACCGGCAGCAATAATGATAATGCCTGCAGGGGCATTTATAGCTTTAGGAGTATTACTAGCCCTTATAAATAAAATAACTACTAAAACGGATTGTGGGTGATAGATGTGGGATATTTAAATCAATTGGTACTGATATTTATAGGATCTATACTCATAAATAATATAGTATTATCTAGATCACTAGGAATCTGCCCATTTATAGGGGTATCTAAGCAGATAGATACGGCAATGGGCATGGGAATCGCAGTTACATTTGTTATTACTGTATCATCTGTAGTAACCCATGTTGTGCATAATGCATTGTTGGTTACATTGAAAATAGAATATATGCAGACCATAGCATTTATACTGGTAATAGCTACCCTTGTGCAGCTTATAGAGATGGTAATACAAAAGACTAGCCCAACTCTGTATAGCGCCCTAGGGGTATATCTTCCACTAATTACTACTAACTGTGCAGTACTGGGTGTTGCTATAATGAATATAGATAATGACTATGACCTATTAGAAACACTTGTAAACGGATTAGGAGTGTCATTAGGCTTTACACTGGCAATAGTGCTTTTTGCTGGTATAAGGGAGAGATTAGAGCTGTCAGACATCCCGGAGAACTTAAAGGGATTCCCTTTAGCGCTTATTACAGCTGGGCTAATGTCTGTGGCTTTTATGGGTTTTCAGGGTCTTATAAGGTGAGGGGGGAGAAAATATGATTGAGAATGTATTATTCCCCATATTGGGACTGGGGGGAATGGGATTTATATTTGCAATAGGATTATCCCTAGCATATAAAAAGTTTGAAGTGGAGACTGATCCTAATATTGAGGCAATAAGAGAGGTCTTGCCAGGAGCCAACTGTGGTGCATGCGGTTATCCCGGATGTGATGGATTTGCGGCAGCAGTTGCTGTAGGCGAGGCGCCAACTAACGGTTGCCCTGTAGGAGGTGCTGCGCTGGTTGAAGATATTGCCAAAATACTTGGGGTGGAAGCAGATGCGGCGAAAGAGGTTGTGGCTAAAGTGCTATGTCAGGGAGACAGGGAAAAAGCTAAAGACAAATATATATATGAAGGTGTAGAGGATTGTGCTGCTGCATCTTTATTATCAGGAGGGCCTAAGACCTGTGACTATGGATGTATGGGATTCGGAGATTGTGTAAGGGTGTGCCAATTTGATGCTATACACATTAATGATAAGGGAATAGCTGTAGTAGATGAGGATAAATGTACAGCATGTGGCCTATGTGTAGAAGCCTGTCCTAAGGATTTAATAGAGATGGTACCTAAGGATAGTCTCGTGCAAGTAACCTGTATATCACAGGATCTAGGAAGAGACGTTCGTAAATATTGTAGCGTAGGATGTATAGCATGTCGGATATGTGTTAGGGCATGCGAGTTTGACGCTATAAAGATGGTAGATAATGTTGCCAGAATAGATTATGAAAAATGTACTAATTGTATGGTATGCGCAGAAAAGTGTCCGACTAAGTCTATATATGCAAACTTTGACTTAAGACCAATAGCGGTAATTGAAGACGAGAAATGCATCGGATGTACTATATGCAAAGTAAATTGCAAATTTGATGCAATCGAAGGTGAAAGAAAAGAAATTCATAAGATTATAGATGAGGCATGTACTGGCTGCGGTGTTTGTGCAGAGAAATGTCCTACTGATGCCATAACCATGGAGGTAAAAAAACCAGTTGCAAAGATATAAATTGCCTTACGGTGTGAACGCTGAAATATATAGTAGCCCAGAGATTATAGATCAATCAATACAAGGAAAGTATTATTTAGGGGATGTATTAGAGACATTAAGACACCTGATTCCTGAATATAGGAATCAGGTGCAACTTATATATATGGATCCGCCCTTTTTTACGGGACAGGATTTTAAATTTCGACAACCTATAGGCACAAAAGGTTGGAGTGGTGATAGAAAACATTCAATTTCTCATATAGCCTATACTGATAAAGAAGATAGAGACGATTTTTTAAACATGATGACAGAGATCCTAACATTAGCACATAAGCTTTTAACTGATGAAGGATGTCTGTATTTGCATATAGATTATAGATTGAGTGCCTATATGCGTATAATTTTAGATGACATATTTGGTGTAGATAATTTTTTAAATGAGATAATATGGCACTATAGAACAGGTGGGAGAGCCAAGAGATATTTTAGTAGAAAACACGATAATATACTATTTTATAGAAAATCTAAAGGCTACTATTTTAATATAGAGGCTGTGGGAATACCCAGAGGTGCTGATAGAAAAAATAATATGAAACAAGGCAAAGATGCAAACGGCAGGGTATTTTGGTCTATAAAATCAAATGGCAAAGAATACAGATACTATGAAGATGATAAGGTCTACCCAAGTGATGTATGGGATGATATACCCCATTTGCATCAGCAAAATCCAGAAAGAACAGGATATGACACCCAAAAACCTGAAAAACTTCTTGAGAGAATAATATTATCTTCATCCAGACCGGGTGATATAGTTGTTGATTTTTTTGCAGGATCCGGCACTACGCTGAGTGTTGCACAAAGGCTAGGACGGCACTGGCTTGGGATTGACAGTAGCATATTTTCCCTTCATACATGTAGAAAGAGACTTTTAAATAATAAAAATGTAATCAATATTGGTTTTTTCTATAATAAAACCATACCAGTTTTATCAACTATGCAGAGGAATTATCAGGAATTATCTATATATAATTTTTAAGAAGATGTAGAAATAATAGATCATTGGGGCATAGGTTATGTCAAAAATGGCATATATAATAGTATAAAATACAGTTTGAGAACAAAATCAAGCCCTAGCCTAGATATAAAATTTACACTTAATGAAAAGGAGATATTAAGCGGTTTAGAAGGTGACTTATATGTCCATATTGTAGATATATACGGCAAGCAAAGATTTTATAAAATAGAAACCTCTCCATAGCATGTAAATGGAGAGGTTTTTATTTTACTTCTGTTTTTTTGAAAAATAGATTTTACTCTTGCTCTAATAGATCTAGATTGGTCTTAAATGAATCAGCTAGATCCATATGACCAGCTAAAGATTCAATAGATTTACCCTCTACTAGAAATTTAACAGAGTCTATACCTAGATTTGGATCTAATGTAAGGGTATTTACTATAGAATAGATAGTATGCATCTCGCCTGTGCTGCCACCCCAATGTTTTTCAACTATGTCTTTGCTAAAGTTTATATAAGCAACGCCATCTTCAATTTTAGCATCAATGAGCTTTGTGCCGTCTGGTATAGTCTTTCTATTAGCATCATCCTTTGGGCCGTCAATTAAAGCATCAATAACAGATTCAATCGTCAGCTCATCAAGTTCTCTTTCTTCTGCATTTAAATACATAGCAGCATCATCACTGAAATAGAGCTTTACTTTAGCAGGCTCTGAAGCCTCTACATTGGCCTCGCCCTTTTCATCGTCAACTTCATCTTGAGCCTTATCTTCATCTGAGTTCTTATCCTCTTCATCTTCTTTTACTTCTTCCTTACTATCTTTTTTATCTGACCCTTTATCTTCTATATCAGCATCATGCTTTTCATTCTTTTCATCACTTTGTTCACCAGATTCTCCTTGACCAACTGCGTTAGGATCAACCCT
>JAAZLT010000170.1 GCA_012799205.1 Clostridiales bacterium | reverse complement strand
CACCCCTTAAATATGGTGGATCAAATAGCTCCGAAAGTTGTTTAAAGTAATTTTTACACTCATTCCAGTCCTCTCCAAATGCAGATTCGAAGTACTCTCTTGCAAGATTATCAAATTCTAATTCTTTGTTCCATAGGGTCCTACCCATTACATACATACTCAGCCCTGTAGGGAAGAATGCTCTTTGAGTCTGGCAACTTAAAAATCCATTGAGTCCAATCTCCTTGAGGTTCTTAATATCATCACTTAATATCTTTGCCACCTGATAATAGCCCGGATCGTAGTAATGATCCCACATATAATGATAGTCAAAGTCAAAACTATCTCCTTCAAATAGACCTTGCCACGACCTTAGGAGTGCTAAATTGTCCTCTACTTTAGGTGAGAACTTAAGTTTGTTTCTCTCATAGGGCGGAATATCTGGTAGTTTCTTATCAGTACTAAATGTATGACTATAGGTTCTCGTAATTGGTGCAAACATTAGTATAAACCTATCTGGATTTTGTATCCTCTCTGTCTCAGGAGCCCAGAGAAGATCTACGTATATTAAGAACACTATCTTAATATCTAGTTCTTCCTCTGTAAGTCTTTCATCTAATCTATTTAACATCATTATATAAAAATCCGATGGTAGTTTCTGTTGACATTCGTCACATTCACATTGGTTATTGCTACCATCCGCCAGCCAAAATTGTATCACATCTATCTGTGGATGCTCTTTTGAATAATTTACTATATCCTCTACAATTATATCTCTTACCTCAGGGTTAGAATAGCAAAGATTTGTATTTAATGGAACACCATGCCATAGCTTTCTTTCTCCATCTACCTTAGCAAGGTACTCTCGCGTTTTGGAATCAATATCATCCTCCACAGGATCCCATCCTAATCCTTCTATACCAAAGGGTTCGCAAGTCCAGCCATGACCCACTGCATGATATATAAGACTCCTTTTTTTTATCTCTTTTTCTGCACCCTTTACAAACTCTCTAGCCATGTCCACAGTAAATGTTTCAGGTTCCTTAAAGGGGTTATTTCTATGGGTATACCAGCGCTCAAAAAATATATAGGCCTCCCTAAATTGAAAATAATATGAATTGAATCCTACCTTAGGTGCCCAGTCTATTATATCCAATATATTCTGATAGTTATTGGCCCCTTCGATACAAATTCCCCTATGTCTATAGGACGCATCCTCATGAATATTGACCGTAATATCTTCTATTGGTCTATGAGGTATATGCTCCCCAGCCTCTCCAGGATGTACCCACATACATCCAGCCTCTGAAAGGAATCTATAAACAGCTATAAGTACGCTCCTTGGATTTATCCCCGCTATTACCCCTTCGCCGGAGCGTATATCAATAAATATCTCATCATCAAATGCATTATTATCTTTCACTTGAGGTTTAATTTGGAAATCACTAAAAAGACCCACTCGTATTGACCTACTATCCCCATTACCCATCTTGGTTAAATACTTACTTAGTTCCTCACATGCGAACTTAATTGTCTGGTTTACATCTTTTCTTATGGACATAAAACCCCTCCACTCTGCCGAGTTTTTGATTCTGAAAGCAAAGAAATGATTCCAAACCCGCCTATATTATATCATGCTTTAGCCATATATTTAAGCTAAATCTAAAATAGCCCCTACGAAATCTTCTCCTACATTTTCCCTATGAAACTTTAGAGAGCAGGCCGTATATTATCTGATAGTTCAACATTAAATTCCAACATCATATCTATTGTACTTAATTTAATATACCTTGCCATAGCTACACCCCACAAAAGTAGTTCAGAAAGCTCAACTTTATCTCAATATAAGCTTCGATGTAATTAAAATTTTTCATATATGTCCTTAATATGTGATATAAGTCTTTCATCTGTCAGCTTAGAATACTTTTTTATAGCATCCCCTATGCCTTTCTCTCTAGCATATTCACATAACTCTTGCTCCTCAGTATTTTTTGAATCCTTGAACTTGAATCCATAAGCTATAGCTTTTCCTATATTTCCCGGGAATATATCATATTTCGCACATAATGCAGCTGGCCCGGCTAGTCTATCTCCTGCAGCTAGTTTTCTTTTTGGATCACTGCCCAATCTTATAAGCGAATCGTTGAGAGCGGGATTTTCTATAAATTCTACTATATCTTGATTCCATACTCTCATATCCTCCGTATTAAAATCGTATTCTAACATAAGCGCCTCTCCAACTTCCTTTAGCGCCCCTACTATTACACTTCTGATCTTATTATCCTTTATGGCCTCATGAGCATATTTATAGCCCTCATAACTACCCATATATGCTAATGCAGCATGGGACATATTGAGAGTATATATCTTTCTTACCTCTTCGGCCACTATATTGGTAGATAGCTTTAACATATCTGTATCCGGTACTTTCCCCTTAAATCCCTTTGCATCTACAGGCATCTTGTCATATCCATTTGTCAGGACGACGAATGGATCTTTTTTTAGTAGCTTTTCAGTCGGCTCTGGGCATATACGCATAACCACACTATCTATAAGCCCAACGTTTTTATTTAGATAATCATAGGATTTACTAGATAGATGCTCTATTAAGAGTTCTCTAAAATAGACAGAAGGCCTGTGCATATTGACGCAAAATATTATATCCAGATAGTTTTCTGGTTCGCTTTCTGCCTTGTATTCTATAATAGTCGATAGAACTTTGGCTATACTAGATAGGGCGCCTTTATGTACTGCTATGGCAACAATTTTATTTTCACCTTTGAGCTTTTCTTTTATCTCACTAACATCATCTGTCTGAATTATATCAAAGTTACCTATTTTGATTTCAGATCCTGCATTTACCCCACTGATTTTATGTATAGTATAGCTGCCTGCCTTTTTTAAGCCCCTTACGAGTCGGTTATCATATTCTACAAAATTTATATTATATCCCGCATTATGAAATATCTCAGCTAAAAATCCTCTGCCGATCTTTCCTGCACCCCATATAACTGCATCCCTTTTCTCATTTATCTCCATATGATTACCCCCTATATCTTGACAGAGATAATCGCCCTGAAATTTTCACCCCAGGACGACTAACCCTGTTTCATATTATCTAGTATTTAAAATTCGCCATTTCTCTCAATTATAAATTCAACTATTTCATCTAAGGATCTAATTCCATTAGATGCACCCATCTCCATGACGCAATGGGCTCCTACTGCATTTGCATATATTCCACTCTTTTTTAAATCCCAACCCTTTAGTAGACCCGTTATAAATCCGGCTACAAATGCATCGCCGGCGCCGGTAGTGTCCACCACTTCTACATCAAATACTGGAAGCTCATATCTTTCACTATGGTTTTTTATAAAGCACCCTTTATGGCCCATTTTTATAACCACATTTTTAGCTCCCATTTCAAGGAACACATCTGCCATAATATCTACATCATCTTCGTCTGTTAGCATCTTTGCCTCCTCTATACTTGGCATAAATAGATCTAAATAGGGAAGACATGGTCCTATAGCTTTCATCCATCTACCAGTGGAGTCCCAGGCTGTATCTAATACAGTGTATATGTCGTTATCCTTGGCCCATTTGAGCACTCTGGCTGTTGGCTCGCCATCAAAATTTGGCATCAATAGTGCACCGGCCACAAATAGTATTTTAGATTCTTTTATAATCCCATAATCTATATCGCTTTCATCAAATGTCGCATTAGATCCTAGACAATGGATAAAAGATCTCTCCCCATCTTCGCTAACAAGAACTATAGATGCCGAGGTATTAGAATCATCATCCATCTTTAGGCCCCTAACATCTACTCCTTCATCTACAAGACTTGCCTGCAGAAACCTTCCAAATCCATCATTTCCAACCTTTCCAACTATAGATACAGGCATACCCATTCTTATTAGGTCTATTGCAGCATTCGTAGCACAGCCGCCTGTATGGAGCTCTATTTGATCTACTAAACTAAGTTTCCCACTATCTGGAATCTCTGTTACAGGTTTGGCTATTGCATCTGCTACAAGAATTCCAAGGCATGTCACATCAGCCATATATAAATCCCTCCTACGTCTGTACATCAATTACAATTATACATCAATTGCCATTATACATCTATTATTTTCTTTGTATCTGAAGATTCATATGCTAGCTCACATAGCCTCTGTACTCTAAGGCCAACATCTCCAGGAACTAGCACTGGCTCATCCTCTAATATAGACCTTCCAAAGCTCTCTATCTGCCTTGTATACATATCTCCAAACTCCACATCTATCTTCACAGCTTCTACATCTACTCTATCTTGAGCTGCATCATAGTCAAGTTCATCATCGGATAGATATGCAAGTACCTCACCGCCATCCACTTGAGATATGGTCCCCTTTGCAATAAAGCTCCCCTTCGTACCATATACCTCTAAAAAAGACTGAGCTGCTGCATCTGGTATATTAAAATTATTATCTACAAAACCTGTGCATCCATTTTCCATTTCAAAAAGCACCGCAGATGAATCATCAGCTTTATATTTAAAGGTCTTTGTATCCGTGAAGGCTACTAGTTTTGAGATGTTACTTCCTATTATATATTCCAAAATATCTATGCAATGTATTCCCATATCCATAAGGGCCCCTCCGCCGCCTCTTGCAGGGTCCTGCCTCCAATTATCTGGCATATCAGGATACCAGCATGTCAGCTGTGCTCTGGCGGATACTATCTGCCCCAGGGCGCCATCTTTTATCATCTCTTTCATCCTTTGATGATAGGCCCCAAAGCGCATCATAAGTCCTACTGCTAGCTTTACACCATTGGATTCACATTCAGCCATAATCTCTTTGCCAAGCTCTGTTGTAAGAGCCATAGGCTTTTCGAGTAAAATATGTTTTTTAGCCCTAGCTGCCTTTATGGCCTGATCATAGTGGAATTCTACTGGAGATGCAATATATACCGCATCTATATCAGGGTTTTTAAGTAGATCGTCTACATTATCATATGCCCATTTTGCACTATACTTTTCTTTAAGGTCCTCTGCAAATTTCATATCTATCTCCATAACAGCTATGAGCTCAGCATTTCCAGCTTTCATCATACCTGGTATGGTTCTTCTATCTGCTATACCACCTGCTCCAATTACGCCCCATCTAACTTTCTTAGACATGTGATCAGCTCCCCTCGATATTTTACCTATTAACTACATTGAATCAAATATATATTTAAAGCCTTTCAAAAGTACACCCTCCAATTTGGAAGTAAAGGGGTTATTACTGACCTCATAGCCACCCTCAGCGAAGGCATCCTCCGTGGGGAAGTAGCCATGACTGCCATTTACCAAGGATACCACAAACGTGTGCTTACTTGGAGATATCGTTTGGATTCCCCTACCTATATCAGAGAATACCTCTCCTGGCAACCCCGTAAAATTTAAACCCCCAATAGATAGCACCTGTATTTGTATATATCTTCTATCTGGGATTTCTGCTAGGTTAAGGGTTTGATAGGCCCTGGCAATTATTGTTGTACTGCCCATATCTTTTTGCTCCCATTCTCCACTGTGAAATGCTTTTACAAGCTCATATGCCTCTTGCCGTTCCTGATCAGATACCCTTCTATGCGAGACTTTTAGGTTTAACGTTTTAGCCTTAATATCTATATCGCCCTCATGCTCTTTCATCTTCTGTAATACTTTAAAAACTTCTGCGGCCAGGATATTACCAACCTTTGTGGCATATTTATAGCCGCTGGATGTGTTTCCTGGATTCATGGGATCTATATGGTTTATATCTCCTGCTGCTCCGTTTAAAAATAGAACTTCACAATTAGGTAATAGTCTCTTAAGAGCAACTCTCATTCGTCCTGGATAACCCGCAGATATACCTGAGCCACCGATTATATCCGGATGTAGTGCGAAATTGACTATTATAATCTCGCGTTTATCAGCAAGTTCAACTTTTATGACACCTACAGTAGGATTGATCTGTCCAACTGGCTCTACTATATCTGGATTTCCCACACCAGGATTTGTCCTTATGCTGCCATCTTTCATTCTAAAACGTCTTATAAAAGATATACTATCTTCTTTCCCATAGCCTATTGACAGTTTTGCACTTTTCATATTTCTTTTAGCTAGATATGCTGCGTCACATAGTTT
>JAAZLT010000169.1 GCA_012799205.1 Clostridiales bacterium | reverse complement strand
ATACAGGAGAATTATAAATACAAGGGATAATAACCTAATTTTTTTGATTCCAGCCACCTCTTATACGCATATATTTATTTTTTCCTTTGAAGGAAATATGTTAATCCACCCAGTATTATGACGCCTATTATAATACCCATAATGATTTTATTACCCTTCTCTTCCCTATCCTGTTCATTATCAATAATAGTATTTATATTCTTCCATACAGATTTAGATTTCTTTAAATCATTTAAAGCTATAAGAGCTTGATAGGTGGCCATATCGTTAGACTCTTTTGGCTCCAAACTATATGTAAAGCTTCCGTCATCTAACAAGAATTCAGATAGAGCGTCCACCATTGTATTTCCGTTTTTAATCCATTGCTCAGATAGCACATTTTCTTCTAACGCTATCAATCCAGATATAACCGCTGCTATACTATTTGTATTTTCCGTCCCCCAAGATTCAAACCCACCAGATGGTAGTTGGTTTTCTTTAAGATACTCTAAAATCCTATCTACAGTATCTGTCACTTCTGCTCTATCCATATGCATAGAAAGTGCAACTAAGGCCATCCCAGTCATATCAGGCTCACTTATCAGTTCTGGCGTATCATCTTCCCCATAGGCATATCCTCCATCATGCTTTTGCTGACTTATAAGGTATTCCATTGCTTTTGCCACATTATAATTGCCATCTGCGGCCTCCAGTGCTATAACAGCCCATATATGATCATTTATATTTCCAAATGCCCCTCGTTCATTTTGCATTTCCTGAAGTTCTGCTACTAAGTTTCTATCCCATATATTTGATGGATCTTCTCCTTTAGCCATAAGGCCTAATATATAACCCGCATAGCTACTTGCCGGACTTTCATCATTTAAATTACTACTTTCCCATGTTGGCAGCTGCCAAGGAGTAGAGTGTAGGTTTGCCCCTGCCCAGTGCAGGGATACAACCTCATCCCAGGTACTAAGCTCTGTATTTTCATTTTTATAAAATTCAAGAATCTTATTTATCATATCCTCCACTAAGCTATCATGTGGTTCCTTTGCCAATACTGTATTATGTACTTTTACTACATTAAATAAAGATAATAATATGACTACAGTCAACAATGTTGCAGTCATATTTTTATGTCTTTTTATCATGTTGTAAACCTCCCAAAAATATTTAAAAACCTCCTTCGAAAGAAGGGTTTCACGTAGTAAAAGCACCCTTCCTTCCCTCCGAAGAAAATGTATATTCATCCAAGGCAGGTCTCCTGACTTATGGTTCACATAGGAGAGATGCCTTCCCGATTCACAGTGGCCTTTATAATCTCTCCCAATCCCCAATTACAGTAGCGGGGGCTGTAGCGGATTCTAACCGCTTTCCCTTTTCATCCTATTTTACATAGGACACCTTAGACTTTATTAAATTACAGTTCTATTATACCATCTAAAATTCTTATTTTATTTTTTAAAGCATCTGGTATCAGTCCTATATCCGAAGCATGGTTATAGTCTATATAGTTGCCTAATCCTCCTGCTAGATACACATATTCCATACCATCATAAGAAATGTCCATATCTTTAATTAATATCTTAATGCCTGCAGCTATTGCGCCCTTTGCTAGCTGTACCTCTCTAATATCTTTTTGTGATATGTATATATCCTTTAAGAGTGTGCCATGGCTATGCCAGCGCCGGCTGACCATTCATAGATTCAATCCTACCCCTTATACTGTGGGGGAGTGCTTCATCGATCTCATTTATTGAGAGCATACGACCAGTT
>JAAZLT010000168.1 GCA_012799205.1 Clostridiales bacterium | reverse complement strand
CTTTTGCCTAGTCACACAGACCATAACTTTATTTCCTTTATTCACGATAAACCCCTCTTCGCCTTGATTTCTATATCTAGTTTACTATTACAATCTATATTATATCGTATTTTACGGTAAAGTAAAACTAAAAACCTTCGCCTAATACCTCTTTTACATCAGTCAATATTACAAAGGCTGCGCTATCTATCTCGGCGATAATACTTTTAAGCTTTATAACTTGAAACGTATTTACTACACATAATATTACATCCTTATTATCCATTGTATAGGCCCCTTTTCCAATGAGGATAGTAGCACCTCTATCTAGCTCCTTTAGTATCCTCTCACAGATTAGCTCTGCATGATCCGTAATTATAAAGAAGGCCTTCGCAGCCTCTAGCCCTTCCTGAATTAGATCTATCATTTTAGCTACTATGAATATGGCTATAAAGGCATATAGGGCCTCGTTTGGTCCAAATACAATGGCAGCAATTAGAACAATCAAAAAGTCTATAAAAAATATCATAATTCCTATTCCCACTATGGGAAATGCATCATGTATGAGCTTTGCAAAGAGATCTGTACCACCTGTAGTGGCATTTCCAGATAGGGCTATACCAAGACCTATCCCCATAAAAAGACCCCCGTATATAGTTGCAAGTATAGGGGAGTCCGTAAGTGAGGGTAGCTTTAAAAAATCTGTGAACACAGATAGAAGGATTGTAGCAACTATTGTCCTAAGTCCGAATTTTGTGCCAAGCTTCTTTGTACCTACTATTAAAAGTGGTATATTTATAACTAGCATTGTCACTCCAATTGGCAGTTCAAATAGATGAAAGAGCACCGTACCAATACCGCTTACACCGCCAGGGGCTATCTTATGCGGTACTAGAAAACACACCAATGATAGTGCTACCATTAATGTCCCAGTTACTATCTTTATATAATCTATAACTACTTCTTTTCTATGCATAATGCACCTCAAATGCGAAAAGAGACTGCATATACAGCCTCTATAATCTTTAAAGCTCGACTAGACCGAAACTTATCAAAAGTCCTTCATCAACTTTTTTCATAATATCCTGTTTCAAAAAACCTGCCTTCTCTCTAAGACGCCTTTTATCTACAGTTCTAATCTGCTCTAATAGTATAACCGAATCCCTAGGCAGCCCATACTCCTTTGCGCATAATTCAACATGAGTTGGCAGTTTAGCCTTGTTGATCTGTGATGTTATTGCAGCGATTATCACAGTAGGACTATATTTATTGCCTATATCATTTTGCACAATCAAAACAGGCCTTACACCACCCTGTTCTGAACCGATGACAGGGCTTAGGTCTGCATAATAGATCTCTCCGCGTCTAGCCATAATGTCTTATTCACTCTCCGATAAAATGGATTCATAAACCTCTAGGGCATTGTTTTCCGACCTTATCCCCACCTCTGTCCATTCTACATTTATAATTGCCATCTCTTCATAACCTTGGCGCATTTTTTCTCTAAGCACTATTTTATGCCTCTCTCTTATATAGAGTTTCATGGCTTCTTTTACAAATTCATTTCTATT
>JAAZLT010000167.1 GCA_012799205.1 Clostridiales bacterium | reverse complement strand
TTTTTTGTGGCAATAGTAGAAATATAAACTTTTAGCTAGATGGATGAAAATATAAATTAATAAAGGAAATATCAAAACTAGATTTAATAACATTAGAGGTCATAATCGATAATATATTTGATTATGGAAATTTAGATGATATAAAAAAATATATGCAGTGACGGTATGCTTATAGAGCTATAAACCAATAGGGAATTTTAATAAAAGAAAAAGGCTCATAGTAGTCTTTTTCTTTTATACATAATTTTATATGATATAATAGGTAGAGTAAAATTAAAGTAAGAGAGGAGAGCGATGTTATATTGTCAAAGAATATATTACCAAAAAGGGATGAAGTAGATGATAATTTCAAATGGAGATTAGAAGATATTTATCCTACTGAAGCAGATTGGGAGAAGGATTATAAGACTGTGAAGTCCTTAATACCCGGCATTGAAGGGCATAGAGGAAAACTAAGTGCAAGTTCAAAGGGACTTTTAGAGGGGCTTGGGCATTACTATGCTACTCAACGAATATTGGAGAAATTATACTCATATGCTCGTATGAGAAGAGATGAGGACAATGCAAACTCCAAATATCAAGCATTAACTGATAGGGCCGAGAGCCTCCTAGTAGAATTTAGTAGCGCATCTTCCTATATAGTGCCAGAGATCATCTCTATCGATGAAGATATGCTGAAGGATTGGATAGAAAAGAATAAGGAATTTGATGAATACAGACAGTTTTTAGACGAGATAATTAGAGAAAAGGATCATGTTCTCTCTCCAGAGGAAGAGCGAATACTTGCTATGGCAGGAGAGGTATGTGGCGCACCATCACTGATATTTTCTATGTTAAATGATGCAGATATGAAATTTCCTCATATCAAAAATGAAGAAGGGGAAGAGGTAGAGCTTACTAAAGGAAGATATATAGCCTTTTTAGAGAGTAAGGATAGAAGGGTAAGAAAAGATGCCTTTAAGACGCTATATGCTACATATAGCAAGCAAAAAAATACAATAGCTACCACCTTTGTGTCAAGCCTAAAGAAGGATAATTTTATATCTAGTGCTAGAAGATATAATTCTTCTCTAGAGGCGGCATTATCTAGTGATAATGTGGGGATAGATGTCTATGACAATTTAATAAATGCAGTAGAGAATAATCTAGAATCTATGTATAGGTATTTAGATGTAAGAAAACGGGCCCTTGGACTGGACGAACTTCATATGTATGATGTCTATGTACCAATAGTAAAAGATATAGATATGAAAATTCCCTATGAAGAGGGAAAAGAGATGATTATAAAGGCCTTAGAGCCCCTAGGTAAAGACTATGTAAACGGATTGAAGGAAGGCTTTGAATCGGGTTGGATAGATAGATATGAAAATGTAGGTAAGACCAGCGGAGCATATTCTTGGGGTTGCTACGATGCTCATCCATATGTACTTATGAATTACCAGGACAACTTAAATAGTGTATTTACACTGGCCCATGAGATGGGCCATGCCATGCACACCTACCATTCAAACAAAAACCAGCCCTATCCACTAGCAGGATATAGGATCTTTGTGGCAGAGGTGGCATCCACTCTAAATGAAATACTATTAACCCACTATCTACTTGATACCATAGATGATGATACAACTAGGGCATATATTGTAAACAATCATCTAGAGGGATTTAAGGGAACTGTATATAGGCAGACCATGTTTGCAAAATTTGAACAGATAGCCCATGGTAAGATATTAGAGGGAATCCCGCTTACATTTGAAGATCTATGTGATATATATTATAAGCTAGTTAAAAAGTATCACGGAGAAGGCGTAGTTGCAGATAAAGAAATAGCAATGGAGTGGATGAGAATACCACATTTTTATAGAGCTTTTTATGTATATAAATATGCCATAGGTTTTTCTGCAGCTTCATCCATAGCCAAGGGAATTTTGGAAGGAAAGCCGGGGGCTGTAGATAAATATATAGAGTTTTTATCAAGTGGCGGCTCTGATTATCCCATAGAGCTACTTAAAAAGGCCGGAGTGGATATGTCAACGCCAGAGCCCGTGGATGAGGGATTAAAAGTATTTGATAGTTTCGTGACAGAGCTAGATAATATTATATAGCAAAAAGAAGGCTGCGATAATCGCAGCCTTTTTTAATCCACATTGAATCTGAAAAGTATTACATCCCCATCTTCTACAATATAGTCTCTGCCCTCTGATCTAATAAGGCCCTTTTCACGTGCAACTGTAGGCGATCCCATCTCTACTAGTTGCCTATAGGGTATTACTTCTGCCCTTATAAAGCCTCTCTCAAAATCTGTATGCACTTTTCCGGCAGCTCTAGGGGCCTTTGTACCTCTTTTTATAGTCCATGCACTGGCTTCTTTTTCATTGGCTGTAAAGTAGCTTATAAGACCAAGAATAGAGTATGAACTTCTTATAAG
>JAAZLT010000166.1 GCA_012799205.1 Clostridiales bacterium | reverse complement strand
GGTATAGTATCAAGATTAATTTTCTGAAGCAAATCTTCCTCTATCATGCGCTCTATCATATAATCTGATGGAAATAGCACATCATATTTACTACTACCAGATTTCACCTTTACATACATCTCTTCATTGGTGGCATAGGTATCGTAATTTACCCTTATATTATGAGTCTTTTCAAATTCGCGTATGACATCCTCATCTATATAGTCTCCCCAATTATAGACGTTTAAAGTTACTCGGTCTGCATTTTGCCCACATCCTGATAGTAATGTAGTAGCTGCTAGAGCAAGCAATGTTATAAAAATTATTAAATTCCTTTTCATATTATAATACCCTCCTTTTGTTTCTTTGACTTTACATCTTTAGACATTCTAATATTTACAACTATGAGAAGTATCAATACACTTAGAAACATAAGTGTAGATAATGCATTTATCTTTGGATTTACACCACGTCTTGCCATAGAAAACACTGTAATAGATAGATTGGGCACCCCTACACCTGTTGTGAAAAAGCTTATTACAAAATCATCTATAGATAGTGTAAAGGCCAGCATAAAACCTGTCACAATTCCTGGCATAAGCTGGGGGATTATAACCCGCCAGAATGCATAATTAGGTGATGCCCCAAGATCTAAGGCAGCTTCGTATATATTGGGATCCAGCTGCTTTATCTTCGGCATCACAGAGAGTATCACATAAGGTATATTAAAGGTTATATGTGCGATTAACATGGTCCAAAATCCAAAGTTCATTTTAAGAAATATAAATAATATCATAAGTGACACTCCAGTAATTATATCTGGGTTTAATACTGGCAAATAACTTATATTCATCATAATATTTCTAGGGATCCTTCTCATGCGCGATATCCCAATTGCCGATGCAGTGCCTATTATGGTAGATATAACGGCGGCAAGTACAGCTATTATTATGGTATATTTTAAAGACATCATTATTGTCCTATCTCTGAAAAGCTCTCTATACCATTTAAGCGTAAATCCACTCCATGCACCCCTAGAGCGAGAGCTATTAAAGGAGTAGGCCATTAGTACGAATATAGGCGCATATAAAAATAAGAATATTATAAATACATAAAAGCGTTGTAAAAGTCTTTTCAAAGCAGCCCGCCTCCTTCCTTCACATCTTCATACTTAGATAGTATTGCTATACTAATTAGAATGACAATCATCATAATAATTGAAATAGCTGACCCAAAATTCCAGTCATATACGCTCAAAAACTGTTGTTCTATTAGATTTCCTATTAGCTTATAATGCCCTCCACCAAGAAGCCTAGATATTATAAATGTTGTCACTGCCGGCATAAATACCATAGTGATGCCGGATACTACCCCTGGCAGACTAAGGGGAAATATGACCTTTTTAAATGTAGTGACAGAATCAGCACCTAGATCCTGCGCTGCTTCAACTATACTTCTATCTATCTTGCTCAAGACAGTATATATAGGTAATACCATAAAAGGTAAAAAATTATAGACCATGCCTAAAACTACTGCTTTGGTTGTATATATTATATTGACATTAGGTAGATTTAAAGCTGTAAGGATGCTATTTATAATACCCTTTTTCTCAAGCAATGTTAGCCAAGCATAGGTCCTAAGTAAAAAATTCATCCACATAGGCACCATTAGAAGAAGTAGCATTATATTTCTTCTCTCAAAATCTTTATCTGCCAGTATCATAGCAAGAGGATAGCCAATCAAAAGGCAAATTATAGTGCTAAGGGCTGCTAGAGCAAGGGATCTAAGCAATACTACTAGATATACAGGCT
>JAAZLT010000165.1 GCA_012799205.1 Clostridiales bacterium | reverse complement strand
CTGCTAGCCAGGTATGAAGTCCTCTTGCCTTTGATGACATTGCGGAAAGTTTAATAAATCTGTTTCCTCTATTTATGTTTAAAATTTTAGCTACTGGCCCAAGTCCATGGGTAGGATATAGATCCCCATTTCTATGTAGATAGTGATGTATTCTATAATGGTTCCTCTCTTTTCCTGTGCCTATATGTTCACGTAAGTCATGCTGATAGCCACATTGACAGTGGATTACTTCTCCGAATACTCCCTGCTTTACTATATTTAGCATAGCCATTTCATTTCGTCAATAACAGCAGTTTTCAAGCATCATACAATGCACCCCAGTCTCTTCGTATGCCCTAATAAGGCTCCAGCACTCTTCCATAGAAGATGCACCTCCTACCTCCACCCCCGCATACTTACCAGATCTCATGGTTTCAACTGCTAGCTCTATATGGGAGATCCATCCTGTGGCAATGATAATCCCTTCTATATCATCCCTTTCAAGCATCTCTTTATGATCTATGTAGCCTGCAGGCATCTCCCTTCCAGTTTCTATTACCTGCTCTAGCCCCATGTTTAGTCGCTTTTCTCTCTTATCTGAAAGCGCCACTATATCCACACCTTCAACATGCATCAAATTTCTAAGAAGGGATCTGCCCCTACCTCCAAGACCAATTATACCCATCCTTACATTACGAGAGTCATTTGAACTAACCATCACTTTTTTACCCCCTATTTTATTATGCCCTATCGGCCACCCTTTGAATTTTAAGTGTGTCTCTTGTCGCCTTTATAACCGAATTAGTATCAATTTCTGTGTCCTTTCCTGCCAGCTCATCTAAGAATACGCTCAGACAATTGCCCGGATCTAAGTCAGGTATCTCTATATACTCTATATCAGGTTTCCCGTTGAGAGCCACTGATATACTATCTGATCCTACCTTAAATTCCATAACCCCTTTCGTGCCCCATATAGTAAAGCGCCAATAAAACGGCAGAATATAGCCTGAAGAATCTGGAGCAGAATATGATACATCGGCCATGACACCTGCCCCGTTATCCATTTCAATCATAAACTGGGCACAGTCCTTAAAATCTGGTTCTTCTGTGGCAAAGGCATTCCAGCATCTTGCAGCTACTACCTCTTTCATGGAAAGCCCAGTGATATATTCTATAAAGTCGATACCGTGAATCGCAATATCATTTATTGTGCCCCCGTGCTTTCCCTTTTCAAAATACCAGTTGGGTCTTGTTCCGTATAATAGTGGATGTTGACCACTGAAAAATATAGCATGAACTTCTCCAAGTTTACCATCTTTTATAAAATCTTTAGCTGGCTGAACATTTTGGTTATACCTCATATCTAGCATACATCCTACTTTAAGTCCTTTAGCCTTCGCCAATCTTTCGATTTCATCCAACTCTTCTAAAGATGTGCAAAGAGGCTTATCGGCATATATATGTTTTCCTGCCTTAAGTGCCTTAATCGCAAGGGACCCCCGCCTACTATAATAGTCTCCAATAGCTACAACATCTATTTCCTCTAGCTTTAACATATCCTCATAGCTATTATGGGTAAAAGTTACCCCTAGATCCGCCTTGGCATTAGATCTTGCTTCATCGTTCTCCTCATAGGCTGCCACTATCTCTACATTAGGGCTCTCTTCAGCTAATTTGTAAAATGAATTCATATGTCCATGTCTAAAACCTGCAAATGCTATTTTAATCATTATATCAATCCTCCATATAGATAATAGGTTTTATGTGCAATAGATATTGCAGCTCATTAAAATTTTATTCAATGAGCTGCATTTATCTTTAAGCAAACTCCTTTAAAGTATCTTCATCCACTAGTTTAGCAGAGTCTTTATCTAGGTATAGATAGTAATCTGCATGGGTTTTTAATATAGTAGCTGGTACATCAGGGCTTACATCGCTATCTAGCACATTTTTAACAGCTTCTGCCTTGACTTCATAGGGCACACAGGAGACTATAGTCTTACATTGCATTATCTGATGTACAGACATAGAAATAGCCTCATCTGGCACATCATCAATTGTATCAAACCAGCCTTCGCCTACCTGCTGATTCTTACATACATCATCTAATTTTACTATTATGAAAGGCTCTTTTGTCTCAAAATCTGCCGGTGGATCATTAAATGCAACATGGGCATTCTCGCCTATACCTATAAGCCCTAGATCAATTGGCGACTTTGTGACATTACTATTTAGCTCCTTTATATGCGCCTTTATATCCCCCTCGCCATCTACAAAGTATGCTTTTTTTAAATTTATCTTGCTAGTAAATCTTTCCTTTAGATATTTTCTAAAGCTAGCTGGATGCGTCTCCGGAAGGCCTATATACTCATCTAGATGAAACATCTCCACCTTACCCCAGTCAATGTCCATTTCCAGTAAGCTATTTATGGTATCAAACTGGGATGCGCCTGTAGATAGGACTATCCTCGCAAATCCCTTTTCTTCAATGGCCTTGTTAATAATATCGGCGCTAAACTCAGCTGCATTTCTACCTAGCTCCTCAGGTGTCTCAAACACTCTTATCTTCACTTAGCTCATCTCCCCTTTAAAATATGATCTTATATATTATCCAATTCATCCACGGGTATTATATCTGCCATTTTCACAGGCTCTCCCGTCTCTATGGACTCATTGGCTGCTATACCTATTATACTAGACATTATGCCTGCCTTGAGATCTGCCATCTGCCCTAAGGGATCCTCCACTCCCTCTCTAAATATCATATTTCTAAGCCTTTCGTCACCACCACCATGGCCCCCCCTTACTTTACTTACTTCGTAAGTGATGGTTTCTGATGGAGATTTTATTACTTTAAATGTGTTCGTGTCACTATCAGAGGCTTGGCCGCTGGAATAACTAGATGCCTCAAGTCTACCTTTAGTGCCAGTAAAACTTGCCCTCCATCCCTCATATGGGCTATACGCCACAAGTGAGTATGTAAGTTGTGCTCCCTTTGAATAGGCCACGTTTACTGACATAGTATCATATATGTCTATCTCTTCGCTAAATACGCATCTATCTCTAAAATAATCGTCCTCTTTTTCCGCCTCAAAATAAAATCTTCTTATAAACTCATTTTCCTCTATATCAAAGTAAAATTCACAGCTATCCTTGTACTCACATGTAAAGCAGCGCTCCCCCCGCTCATCTCTGGTAGGTCCATAAAACTTTAAATCTCCAAGTCCATATACCTTTACAGGGTCTTGCTCTATAAGCCAGTTCAAAATATCAAAGTGATGGCTAGCCTTATGAATAAGTAATCCTCCACTTTTATTGAGATATCTATGCCATCTCCTAAAATAATCCGCTCCATGGCTTTGATCTAATATCCATTCAAAGTCTACATTTAATATTTCACCTATAACTCCGCCCTTTAAGATCTCCTTTAACTTGGCAAAATAGGGCATATATCTAACATTAAATGTGACAATTATGTCTTTATTAGACCTTTGCTTAGCCTCTATTATTTCATTGCATTTTTTTGCATCTATAGTGAGTGGCTTTTCTACTATAGCATCACAATCCGCTTCTAGGCTTTTTATTATGTATTCATGATGATAGCTATCTACAGTTGTTATTATTACAGCATCTGGTCTACTCTTTTCTATCATATTGTCAAAATCATCGAATATTGGGATGTCCCCACATTCTTCACTGACTATTTTTGCGCGAATAGGGTTTGGATCATATATGCCTACAAGGTCTGCTACATCTTTAAAATCGTTATAAAGTGGTCTTGCATACATAGAAAGCCCCCTACCACTTGCCCCTACAAATGCATACTTTCTTTTCATTATAGCATTTCCCCCTTTGGAAATAGAAATCCTTCTATCTGTACTTATCTTCCCACATTTTCCTTACCTTTTCATATACGCTATCGGGTATATTAGGTACATCAAATGAACAAAGCGGCGCTAAATCATCACCTGCAATATCTGGATTAGTGCACCAGTTATCATTTCGATACTTTTCTCTAGCAGCTTTATCTCTAAAGTCTGGTACTTCTATGGGTATATTACCACTGCATATAGAGCGGTAGGCCAAAATACCTGGTAGCCCCATATCCAAAGCCTGATATATATCTATGCATTCATCGCCGTCTGGTCGCTCTAAAATTTTCTCTAAGAAATAATGCATCGTATAGAAATCACTACCACCATGCCCCGTTATAAGCTTAGATAGTTCTGAACTTATTTTTGTCTTTGGACGATAGTTTATTTCTGTATCTGTAAGATCTTGTCCATCCTTAAATATATGTATGCGATCCACACCCTCATGCCACCTATCCGATTCCATCATACCCTTATCACCATATATGCTATACCATACCGATGATGGCTCACGTTTTAAATTTCCTGCTAGACTTTTTACAGTAGCCCCATTTTCCATTTGAGCAATTATCATACCAGAGGTTCCACCACCATAACCTACGTCCCTCATGTATTCTACATTTGGGGTTTCAAAACCTACCACCTTTATTGGTCTTTCACCTGTTATAGTTAGAATAGGACCTAGGCTATGAGTGCAATAATAGGTAGAGTACATTTGATTTCTCCAATGTTTTTTATCACCGTATGTTATTCTAGGCCAAATAGGTTCACAATTATGAACGTACTCACCTTCACCATGTAAAAATTCCCCTATGTCCCCACGTCTATATAGCCTTTTCATCTCCTGGGTTGCCGAAAAGTAACAATAGTTCTCTGCATAAGAATATACTCTATTACTCTCCTCTACCGCCTCTACTAATTCTACAGCTTGGGCTAGGGTCTCAACTGGCAGAACCTCACTTACCACATGTCTGCCAGACTTTAATAGCTTTACTGCATATGGCGCATGTTCTGTAGCATAGTTAGCTAAAACCACTGCATCCATATCATGGTTAAAAAAGGCATTAAAGTTTGTATAATAAGTTATCCTAGACCCAGTCTCTCTGGCTACCTTTTTACATTTTTCTAGGAGTGGTTCATATTTATCACATATTGCAACTAGCTCAGAATAAGGGTGTCTCGACATTATATTCATCATAGTCATACCTCTAGCAGCCCCAAATACGCCTACCTTTATCTTTTTTATACTGCTCAATAATGTGGCCTCCTATCGCAAATTTATTTTAATCTTTAGCATTAGTATTATATTCTACTAATGGCTGTAAGTAGCCTATTGACCCCATCCCTTAATGTCGATCTAGGGCAAGCTATATTCATTCTCATATAGCCATCCCCTTCTTCCCCAAACCCTCTGCCATCATTTAACCCAAGTCTTGCTTCGTCTATTAGGAATTTAGTAAGATCATCCCCACAGATGCCCATGTCTCTAAAATCTAACCATACTAGGTATGTTCCCTCGGGCATATGAAATCTTACAGGGGCTCGACTTTCCTTAATACGTTTATTTAGGTATTTTAAATTACCTTGAAAATATATAAGTAAATCCTCTAGCCAATTTACACCATAGGAGTAGGCCGCTTCTGTCGCCATAGTTCCGAATATATTACCCCCACCTATTCCTGCCCCTTCCATAGTTTGTATGAATCTTTCTCTGAGTTTACTATTTGAAATTATAATGACAGATTCATCTAATCCTGCAATATTAAAAGTCTTACTTGCCGATATGCAGGTCACGGTTCTCCTTGCGATATCCGAACTTAGGCTAGCAATAGGTATATGCCTATGCCCATCATATATAATATCAGAGTGAATTTCATCAGATATTAACACCACATCATATTCTTTACATAACCCTTCTAATCGCTTTAACTCTTCTAGATTCCATACCCTTCCCACAGGGTTGTGGGGATTACATAATATAATCATCTTGACCCCATCTTTTAGCTTATATTCAAGGTCTTCAAAATCCATGGTATAGTACCCATCTTTTTCTATAAGACTGTTTAATATAAGCTCCCTATTATTGTTTTTTACAGCACTATAGAAGGGAGAATATACTGGGGTTTGTATAAGTATTTTATCCCTTGGCGATGTATATGAGAGCACGGCTAAATTTATGGCATTTATAACACCCCTAGTGCTCACTATCCAATCTCTGTCTATATTCCATCCATGCCTATCAGATACCCAATCTATAATTGAACTATAGTAAGTAGCAGGCCTTCTAAAATAGGCATATACACCTTTAGATGCATATTTTAAAATTGCCCTTTTAACTTCAGGTGGTGATTCAAAATCCATATCTGCTACCCACATAGGAAGCACGTCATCTCTACCAAAGGCATCCTTCCTATAATCCCATTTTACAGAATTTGTACCTTGTCTATCTATAACTTCATCAAAATCATATGTCAAGTATAACTCCTCCACATCATCTAAAATCATATTTAATAACTACATTATGTCCACCATTCTTTGCAGATTCTATCATAGATAGGCACACTGAAACAGTTGATGCCCCTTCTATTCCATCTGTATTAACTGGTTTATCATTTAGTATTATATCAATAAATTCATTTATTTCACCAGTAGTATTATGGTTATTAATGGATACCGGATACTGTATCCCAAGATCCTGATCGTTTAAACACGTTTTAGCCAAGTCTCAACCTACGCTCAATAGTATGGATAAATAAAAATACATCAAATATGCTCTGAAGCTCATCTTCATGTTTCTGTGCATACTTTTTTGTAAGCTTCCATATGGATTTTGCCTTTGCTGTATTACCTTGGGCCCTTGCCTCTAATGTAAGTCCCAATAGGCATACTAGATCAGCATGATATGTAAGATATTCCCATGATGCTCTATGCCCTAGGTCTTGTCCTTCTAAGTTTTTATCTATTATATCTCTGAAATCATCTACTACCTGGCAAACTTTAGAGAGCTTTTCGCTGGCTTCCTGACTTACCGTTTCCTTTTCACCCCTTAAATATGGTGGATCAAATAGCTCCGAAAGTTGTTTAAAGTAATTTTTACACTCATTCCAGTCCTCTCCAAATGCAGATTCGAAGTACTCTCTTGCAAGATTATCAAATTCTAATTCTTT
>JAAZLT010000164.1 GCA_012799205.1 Clostridiales bacterium | reverse complement strand
TCCTATTCCGCATAATGGTTGTAGACCGCCTAAAAGAAGAAGGGTTTAAGAAGGGGAGGTGTTATAGGTGGCAAGATATACAGATCCAGTATGCAGATTATGTAGAAGAGAAGGCGAAAAATTATATCTTAAGGGAGAACGCTGCTATTCAGATAAATGTGCCATAGTTAGAAAGCCAGTAGCCCCTGGTCAGCATGGTCAATCTAGAAAGAAAGTATCCGAATATGGGCTACAGCTAAGAGCGAAGCAGAAGGCCAAGAGAACTTATGGATTGATGGAAAAGCAATTTAGAAGTTATTTTGAAAGAGCAGAAAGAATGAGAGGTATAACAGGTGAGAACCTACTTCAGATGCTCGAAAGAAGATTAGATAATACTGTATATAGACTTGGCTTTGCATCGTCTAGGGCTCAAGCAAGACAATTTGTAAGACATGGGCATATTTTAGTCGATGGTAAAAGGGTGAACATTCCATCCTATCTGGTAGATACCAATCAGACTATTTCCGTTGCTCAAAAGAGCCTTGATAAAATGGACCATTTTAAGATGGTAAGAGAAGAAGCTGACAAAACTGTTCCAGAATGGTTACAGGTAGATTTTGATAAGTTAGAGGGTATAGTATCCCATCTCCCAGCGAGAGACGAGATAGATACGCCTGTTGAAGAACACTTGATAGTAGAGTTATATTCTAAGTAATAGTGTATTTATAGAATCAGTTACCCTCGTAAAATGTAGATATGCTGAAAAAGTATGTGAGGAGGGTCAAAATAATGATTGAAATTGAAAAGCCTGGTATAGAGATTGTTGAGACTAATCCAGAGATTGGTTATGGGAAATTTGTTGTAGAACCTTTAGAGAGAGGTTTTGGTTTGACTTTAGGCAATGCACTAAGAAGAGTATTACTATCATCGCTACCTGGTGCTGCTATCACATCCATAAAGATTGATGGTGTGCTCCATGAATTTTCTACAGTTCCCGGAGTGAAGGAAGATGTGGTTGAACTTGTACTGAATTTAAAGGAGCTAGCCATCAAAATGGATGGGGATGAGCCTATGGTTATGACTATAAATGCTCAGGGTGCAGGTGAGGTAAAAGCAGGGGATATAATATGTGATCCTAGCATAGAAATTGTCAATCCAGACCATCATATAGCAACATTAAACGAAGATGCCAAGCTATATATAGAGCTCAATGTAGAAAAGGGTAGAGGTTACGTAACAGCAGAGAGAAATAAGCATGAGGATCAGCCCATTGGGATTATTCCCATGGACTCTATATTCTCACCCATTAGGAGAGTCAACTACCACGTTGAAGATACTCGTGTAGAGCAGATTACAGACTTCGATAAACTGACTCTTGAAATTTGGACAAATGGAACCATAGAGCCAGATGAGGCTGCAAGTCTAGCTGCTAAAATCATGAGTGAACACTTGCTACTATTTATAGATCTGACAGAGCATGTCAATGAAGTAGAGATCATGGTAGAAAAAGAAGAGGATGAGAAGGAGAAGGTCCTTGAGATGACAATAGAGGAGCTAGATCTTTCCGTCAGGTCCTATAACTGCTTAAAGCGTGCCAGTATCAATACCATAGAAGAGTTGATACAGCGAACCGAAGAGGATATGCTAAAGGTGCGTAATTTAGGGAAAAAATCTCTCGAAGAAATCAACCAAAAACTGGCTGGGTTAGATTTGAGCCTTAAGAAAATTGATGAATAGTAAGGGAGGTATGTAGCTATGGCGAGAAACAGGAAACTTAGTAGAGAATCAGATCAGAGGCTGGCACTTTTGAGAAACCAGACGACGGCACTCTTATGGAATGGAAGAATTAGAACTACAGAGGCCAGAGCTAAAGAAGTGAGAAAGACTGCTGAGAGACTTTTAACATTGGCAATAAATGAATATGATAAGGTAGAAAATACCACAAAAGAAATATTCAATGAAAAGGGGCAGACTGTAACTATAGATGTAGAAAATGATGCACCATCCAAGCTTAAAGCAAGACGTGAGATGATGAGATATCTCTATAATGTTAGAGAACCCCAGAGAGAAGATGAAACAAGGGGAGAATATAAAGAACGCATGAGAGAGGTCAAACACCCTCTAGTAGAGAAGATGTTTGACGAATATGGCCCAAGGTATAGAGCTAGAAACGAAGAGAAATCCAGTAGTGGGGGATATACCCGCATAATTAAGCTAGGGCCTAGAAGAGGCGACGGCGCAGAGGAAGTTATAATAGAATTGGTATAGAAATTCCTATGTACTTTGAGAAGCTTAAAATAGGATTAAGTTATATACTTAATCCCTATTTTTTATAGGGGAGACGGCTATGGAAACCATAGTAAGGATAGAAGATGTTTATTTTGAATATTTGAACCTGGAAGAACAGGAGATAGCAGCCCTAAATGGAGTAGATCTGGATGTAAAAAGTGGTGAATTTATTGTAATAATAGGACATAATGGTTCTGGAAAATCTACACTTGCTAAGCATATAAATGTGCTATTGAGAGCAAGCCGCGGCTCTGTATGGATCAAAGGTCTGGATGCAAGCATTGAAGAAAATTTATGGGATATTAGGCAGACTGCTGGTATGGTATTTCAAAATCCCGATAATCAGCTTGTTGCAACCATAGTAGAAGAAGATGTGGCCTTTGGTCCCGAGAATCTGGGTATACCCCCAGATGAGATTAGAAGGCGGGTAGATGAGGCATTAGAGGTAGTGGGACTGTCAAAATATGCAGATACAGCGCCACATTTTTTATCGGGAGGGCAAAAGCAGAGGCTAGCTATAGCGGGCATACTAGCCATGAAACCTGAGATAATAGTTTTAGATGAGCCAACAGCAATGCTGGATCCTTCCGGGAGAAAAGAAGTATTAGACACAGTTAAGGCATTGAATAAATCAGATAATATTACTATAATTCATATCACTCATTTTATGGAAGAGGCCATAGATGCCGATAGAATTATCGTGATGGAGGAGGGCGATATAGTACTAAATGGTACGCCTCAGGATGTTTTTGCAGAGGTGGAACTCCTAAAAGATATAGGGCTTGATGTGCCACAAATTGCGGAATTGGGCCATGAACTCAGAGGTGAAGGGCTCGATATTCCCATGAATGTGTTAACGGTCGAGGAGATGGTGGATGCACTATGTCAATAATTATAAAGAAATTAACCCATATATATATGAAATCCACTCCCTTTGAATCAGTGGCCCTAAAAGATATAGATCTTGAGATTAATAGGGGAGAATTTATTGGTATTATAGGACATACAGGCTCAGGAAAATCAACCCTGATACAACATCTCAATGGACTTTTAAAACCCACCAGAGGCACTATACTAATAGATGGTGAAGATATATTTCACAAAGACGTGGACTTGAGAAGTTTACGCCAAAGGGTAGGGCTAGTGTTTCAATATCCAGAGTATCAATTGTTTGAAGAGACTGTATACAAAGATATAGCATTTGGACCTAAGAACCTAAATCTTCCTGAAGAGGAGATATATGATAGAATAAAGGAATCTATGGAGGTTGTTGGGTTAAGTTTTGATAGCATGAAAGATAGATCACCCTTTGAACTTAGCGGTGGCCAGAGAAGAAGGGTGGCTATAGCTGGAGTCCTGGCTATGAAACCCGAGGTTTTAGTGTTAGACGAACCAGCTGCAGGTTTAGATCCAAGGGGCAGAGATGAGATATTAGGCCAAATTAAAAGACTACACCAAAGACATGGTCTGACAACCATATTGGTCTCTCATAGCATGGATGATATAGCTAAACTAGTTGATAGGATAGTTGTTATGAATGAAGGCACTATTGCCCTTATTGGCACCCCAAGAGAAGTCTTTAGAGAGGCGGAGCTGCTTGAGGAAATAGGGTTAGGATTGCCTAGTATTGCAAAACTTATGAGAGAGCTGAAAAAGCGTGGAATGGATGTAAAAGAGGATATATATACGATAGAAGATGCTAAGGAAGTCATTTTGAAACTAAAAAAGGGGGGATATGATGCTTAAAGATATTACCATAGGGCAATATTACCCAGGGAAATCTATTATACATCGCTTAGATCCCCGAACTAAACTAGTTATCACCTTCCTATTTATATTCGTTATTTTTTTTATAAGAAGTTATACTGGATATCTGATACTCCTAGTTTATTTGGCAGCCGCGGTTATTGCATCTGCTCTTGCCCCGAGACTATTAATAAGGGGCATTAAGCCGTTACGGTTTATACTGATACTCACTTTTATTATAAATGTATTTTTTACAGCAGGGGAAGATGTTATTATAAGCATCTGGAGGATTAAGGTCACGTCTGAAGGTTTAAATCAGGCTATATTTATGGCGCTGAGGCTAGTATTTTTAGTTATGGCTACTTCAGTTCTAACTCTTACTACATCGCCAATTGAACTGACAGATGGCTTAGAATATCTTCTAAAACCCTTAAGGGTATTTAAATTTCCCGCCCATGAGCTAGCAATGATGATGACCATAGCGCTTAGATTCATACCCACCCTTATGGAGGAGACAGATAAGATAATGAAGGCACAAATGGCGAGGGGTGCAGACTTTGATACGGGGAATCTAATTCAGCGTGCAAAGAGCTTAATTCCCCTTTTGGTACCTTTATTTATATCGGCTTTTAGAAGAGCAGATGAACTTGCCATGGCCATGGAGGCAAGATGCTATAGAGGTGGCGAGAACAGAACTAGGATGAAGGTATTAAAGGTAGAGAGAAGAGATTATATAGCCATATATATAACGATTATAATGGTATTTTTTATTATGTTAGATAGATATTTTTTATGAGGTTTTTTATATGAAAATGCCTTTAGCTATTGACAGGCATTTAAGGTATGTATTAGAATTGTAAACAGTGCAAATATGATCCAATAGCCCCGGATCTTAAATATAAAACAGAGATTGTGTATTGGAGGGATACAGATGAAATCCTATATGGCAAAAGCCAGCGAAGTAGAGAGAAAATGGTATGTTGTAGATGCTACAGGAAAGACACTTGGAAGAATGGCTTCTCAGATTGCGCATATACTCAGAGGGAAGCACAAGCCTATATATACGCCACATGTAGATACGGGGGATTTTGTAATAGTTGTAAATGCAGATAAGATTGAAGTGACTGGTAATAAAAGATCCCAGAAGATGTATCGTAGACATTCAGGATATCCAGGAGGATTAAAGTCTATCTCCTTAGGCGAAATGATGGATAAACATCCTACACGGGCGATTAGTTATGCCGTTAAAGGTATGTTACCGCATAATAGATTGGGTCGAGCAATGCTTAAGAAACTTAAAGTATATGCAGGACCAGACCATCCACATGAAGCACAGATGCCGGAAGAGCTAGAAATATAACTTTGTAAAAAAGGAGGGAGTATAGATAAATGGCTAAAGTACAATACTGGGGAACTGGAAGAAGAAAAAAGGCTATTGCTAGGGTGAGATTGGTTCCTGGCGACGGCAATATTACTATAAATAATCGAGACATAGATGATTATTTTGATTTTGAAACATTAAAGGTTCTAATTCGTAGACCACTTGAAATAACTA
This sequence comes from Clostridiales bacterium, assembly GCA_012799205.1. Lineage (GTDB taxonomy): Bacteria > Bacillota > Clostridia > Caldicoprobacterales > Xylanivirgaceae > JAAZLT01. The sequence goes on along the minus strand of JAAZLT010000164.1, from coordinate 10,318 downwards.
ATACCATAGGTAAATTTGATGTAATTGCCAATGTAAAGGGCGGAGGATTTACCGGTCAGGCAGGTGCCATAAGACACGGAATATCCAGGGCCTTATTAGAGGCAGATGCTGATCTTAGGCCTACACTTAAACAGGCAGGATTCCTAACACGAGATCCAAGAATGAAAGAACGTAAAAAGTATGGACTTAAGGGTGCTAGAAAGGCTCCACAATTCTCTAAGAGATAAAAATTTGATTATAAGATCGAAAACCGTCTTTAGGTATTTAACCTTTGGCGGTTTTTTTATTAGATGAATAAGATGTAATGCATTGGAGATTATAGATACTACGGATCTTTATCGCTAAAAAGAATATAGGGCATAAACCGTATAAAATTGTAAAGGAGTGAAAATGTGAATAGAAAAGGTATCATTAATTTTTTCTTAGCTTCTATAATGTTTATAATGATCCTCGGAGGCTGCCAATTAGCCCTCGCCCATATCTATAAAAATGCAAATATAGATCTATACAAAAAGATAAAGGAATACAGTAAAGAATATAATCTTGAACCGATCGATGCAAAAATTGATAGAGTATGGAAGGCCATACCTGGATATAATGGCTTGGTTGTAGATATAAAAGCAAGCTATAAGAATATGGAATCAGCTGGTGAATTTGATGAAAGCAGAATTGTTTATAAAGAGGTAGCACCTAATATCCACTTGGATGATCTGGCGCCTGAGCCTATTTACAGGGGAAATCCAGGAAAACCTATGGTAGCATTTTTAATAAATGTAGCTTGGGGTAACGAATTTATTCCTCAGATGTTAGAGACATTAGAAGAACACCGGGTGAAGAGTACGTTCTTTTTTGATGGTAGCTGGGTAAAAAACAATCCAGAGATTGCTAGGAGAATAAAAGAGGCTGGTCATGAGATTGGGAATCATGCCTATAGTCATCCGGACCTTAGCCGATATTCTATAGACCAGATAATGGATGAACTTGAAAAGACTAATAATGTTATAGAGAAGACCTTAGATATAAAACCACAATGGTTTGCTCCACCAAGTGGGAGTTTTAATATGGACACAGTGCAGGTGGCAGATAAGCTTGGCATGAAAACTATTTTATGGACGGTAGACACTGTAGATTGGAAAAGACCGGAAACTTGTGAGATGGTTCGTAGGGTTGTAGAAAAGGTTGAGAATGGGTCTATGATCCTTATGCATCCTACAGAACCTACTGCTGAGGGATTAGATAGGATGATTACAAATATTAAAGAAAAGGGATACAAACTAGGAACTGTAAGTGAACTGATGAGCGAGAAACGAATAGATTAATTTATTTCAAAAACTATAATCAAAATAGTTAGAAAGCCAGTAGCCAACATAAATAGGCTACTGGCTTTTATATACAAAGGGCCTTTTATATTTTATCGTAACCAAAATCATAGTAGTAGAATAAAATGGTTAGAGAACATAGAAAGGGAGTGGCTAATGAAATGTCTAACCACGCGAACATAAAACAACAGATAAATAAAAAGGAGCGAAAACTAGATCCTAATGACATATATCTTCCACCTGGATATAGCATTGAAGTATTCGCAAAAGATTTGACTACCCCTATAAACATTACATTTACAGAAGATGGCGATATGCTAGTTGCAGATTCTGGGATTATCGATGGAAATGGTAAGATCATGAAGTTAACGGAAGAAGGCTTCATAGTCATTGCAGATGGATTCAATCCTCCATTGACAGGGATAACCGTATATAATGGAAATATCTATGTGGCCCACCGGCGATTTGTTACAATAGTTAGATCTGATGGTTCAAAGGAAGATATAATAGATGGCTTACCTAGTAACGGCGATCATCACAATAATAGAGTAGTATTTGGACCTGATGGAAAGATGTATTTTGGGCAAGGTACTGCTACTAACACTGGAGTTGTAGGAAAGGACAACGATTGGGTGCCAGACTTTCCATTTTTCCATGATCGACCAGGGGACCAAATTACATTGAGAGGAGAGAATTTTTTGAGCACCACATTCTTAGAAAACTTTCCGGATAGGGAGGTTGTAACAGGTGCTTACGAGCCTTTTGGCATACCTTCATATCCCTGTAAGACTATAGATGGAACTACCAGAGCCAATGGAAGCATCTTAAGGGCTAATCCCGATGGATCAGACCTTGAATTGGTCGTATGGGGACTTCGTAATCCATTTAGGATACGATTTGACCGCTATGGCCGCTTATTTGCAGCTAACCATGGTATGGATATTCGCGGCAGCCGGCCTGTTGCAAATTCGCCAGATGAATTTCAGCTTATACATCCAGGATGTTGGTATGGATGGCCCGATTATACAGGAGGGCTACCCGTTACTCTGCCCCAATTCAAGCCAGAAGGGCAGCCACAGCCAACGTTTTTATGGGCGGAACACCCAATGTACCCACCACAGCCCTTCACAACTTTCCAGCCACATTCTGCTACGATGGGATTTAGTTTCAATTATAATCCGCATTTTGGTCCCATGGGGGATGCTTACATTGCAGAGTTCGGAGCAATTGTGCCAACGAACACCGGCGGAGAGCCGCTATACCATGTTGGGCATCGTATATCTCAGATAGATATGAATAATGGGAATGTAAGTACATTTGCACAAAATCATTCTGGTCTTCCAGCTCATCTAACAGGGGGAGGGGGCTTTGAGCGGCCCATCGACGCTGTTTTTGGTCTAGATGGTGCGCTCTATATAGCAGATTTCGGAATATTCACTGCTACTGGCCCTACCAAAAAGACTGGAGTGATATGGAAAGTAGTAAGAGAGTGTATGTGTCCATAATTAAAGGATGAATAAAAAAGCCTCGCGATTTCTAGGGAGGCTTTTTTATCTTAAAAGTACACCACAGCTACTATATCTTCATAATATAGGATAATAACCCTATTAGTGATAAATATAAAGAGGATATGTCATGGGAGGTATAGGTTTGGTTGAGCAGGATATACAATTCACACTGGCATTCAACCCTATGACCTCTACAGAAGCTGCTAAGGCAGTCTTTATTATATTTGTTTGTCCGGATATATCCCTATCCCTTACGATTAATTTTGATTCTGGGGCTATTCTATTGTAAAAGACTCATAAGATAAGATTATTTTTTATAGATAAAAGTTTATGCAATAGTCGTATAATATATAGGGCCAACTTAAGCCACAGTAAGCTATATAGAATACTGAATGCAAAGATTATAATAATAGGCTTTATATCAAATTTGGTGGAAATTGCAGGGCCTAATATGGGATAACCGAGAATATACAATGGAATACATATCCCCACCATCAGAATAAGACTGCTTACCCCCAGGGTTGAGAGCTGATAATTGAATGTCCTAATACCCCATCCCATGCCAAGGCCTAGAAGTCCTGTTGTAAATGCAAATATAATAATTTCGCTAGGTTCAAGCAACACCAATAAGACATTTGTAAGTATATAGCTGGCAAGACCATATCTAAAAGATATCATAGTGGAGAGCATTATTGGCATAGTAGAAAGTGGGCTGATGAAAAGCCCAATACCTGGGAGCAACCCGCCTGCAGCCTGCAAAATGGCAGCTAAAGCTGATAATAATGAAGCAATAGCTACTTTTTTAGGGAGAATCCATGCACCTATAATTTTTTTGGTCTCTTTAATATATGGTGGCAACAATTTTATAATATGCATATATACACTCCTTTATAATCCAAAATCCAACTGTTTAGAGGATATATATTTATTATATGCATCGATTTATATTGTTTATAACACAACTTATGACTTAACACATTATCACAGCATATGACAATCTCCATTGTCATTAATAAAGATATATAGTAATATATAGCTACAATGATAAATGGGTAATGCTCCTGATAGAAGGTCTATAGATAGATGATAACAGGAGTGATAGGTGATATAAAGAATATATTTAATCCAAGCAAAACTATAAAAGATAAGATAATTAAGATAAATATAAATAAGAAGAGTAGACAAGACTGTAAAGTCAAGAACGAGAGCAAAAAAACAAGGAACTTAAGCGATATGCCAACTGCGATCAATTGACGGAGCCCATAAATAGAATAGCCTTTGAAAAATTGATGCAAATAAAGGTATAGGACAAAGGCAAAGGGGAAAAACAAGGGTAGAGGTATAGAAAACAGGGTATATATCTATATGAAGATACAGAAGGAGGAGGGTTATTTATATGAAAGATGTAATAATTATAGGCGGAGGTATAGCAGGTCTTTCTGCAGGCATATATACACAAAGAGGCGGTTTAGATAGCCTATTATTTGAGAGAATATTTACCGGCGGTCAAGCAGCAACAACGGATCTAATTGAAAACTATCCAGGGTTTGTAGAACCTATATCTGGGCCCGAATTTGCCAACAATTTGACAAACCATGCAAAGAGATTTGAATTGCCTATATTGTATGACGAGGTCACTGAATTGCAGTTGGATGGGCATATAAAGAGAGTTATTACGAACAAAGAAACTTATGAGGCTAAGACATTAATACTCGCAATGGGTGCACAGCCAAGGCCCCTAGGTCTTCCCGGTGAAGAAGCCTTTAGGGGTAGGGGAGTATCATATTGTGCTACCTGTGATGGTTTTTTCTATAGAGATAAAGCTGTAGCAGTGGTAGGTGGTGGTGATACAGCCTTAAGTGATGCTATATATTTATCACAGCATGCAAAGAAAGTGTATCTAATTCATAGAAGGGATGAGTTTAGAGGCGCTAAAATGCTGCAAGATCGAGTTTTTGAAAGGGAAAACATTGAGGTAGTATGGAATTCTGTTGTAAATAAGATAATTACAGGGGATAAAGTAAAGGGGCTTATATTAGAAGATGTGATCAATAAAAGAGAAAGACAAGTCCAGATAGATGGATTATTTGTTGCGGTAGGTGTGGTGCCAAACAATCAGCTTGTAGAGGGAAAAATGAACTTAAATGATGCAGGTTTCATAAAGGCAGATGAAAATATGGCAACGGAAATTGCAGGGGTCTTTGTGGCTGGTGACTTAAGAGAAAAGATGCTTTTACAGCTTATAACGGCTGCGGCAGATGGTGCTATAGCAGCTACCAGTGCACAAAATTATATAGCTATAAACTTCACATGAAGTTTATAGCTAAAATAGGAGTGATATAAGGGGTATGGCAAGATTATTTGGAACAGATGGAATAAGAGGAATAGCAAATGAGGATCTAACTTGTGAACTAGTATATAAATTAGGGCAGGCAAGTGCCCATATACTCAATCGATCTGAAGGTAATAGCACTAAAATTTTGATAGGAAGAGATACTCGTATATCTGGCGATATGTTAGAGGCAGCTCTAGTTGCGGGTATATGTTCTATGGGGGCTGATGCTATAGTAGTGGGAGTGTTGCCTACACCGGCTATAGCTCATCTAGTGAGGGCTTATAGATGCGATGCAGGCATTGTGATATCTGCATCTCATAATTCTATGGAGTACAATGGAATTAAGGTTTTTGATAAAGAGGGATATAAACTATCTGATGAACTGGAAGACGAGATAGAGGATCTTATAAATGGCGGGACATATGATATAGAATTACCCACCGGTGACAGGGTGGGCACGAAAACATATTGGCATAATGGCGGTAGAGATTACATAGATCACATCAAAGGCATTGTGGATGCCAATTTTGTGGGATTAAGGGTAGCATTAGACTGTGCTAATGGTGCATCGTATAGTGTAGCACCTACAATTTTTGAAGAATTAGGCGCTAAAGTATCGGTGATACATGCTAATTCAAATGGCATAGATATAAATGCAAATTGTGGTTCTGTGTACCCCGAAAAGTTAAAGCAATTTGTCATTGATACCAAATCAGATATAGGTTTTGCATTTGATGGTGATGCTGATAGGCTTATCTCAGTGGATGAGATGGGTAATATTATAGATGGCGATCAGATAATGGCAGTATGCGCAGCTGAGCTTATAGAACAAGGGAAGCTAAAAAGGAATACTGTAGTTTCGACGGTAATGAGTAATATGGGGTTTGATATAGCTATGAAGGAAGCTGGCTGTAATGTAGTGAAGACGCAAGTAGGGGATAGATATGTGCTCGAGAGAATGCTAAAAGATGGATACAACTTCGGAGGGGAGCAGTCTGGGCATATTATATTTTTAGACCACAATACCACTGGAGACGGAACCTTAACAGCAGTTAAGCTTATGGAGATAATGAAAAGACGCGGAAAGCAAATTTCCGAGCTTGCAAATATTATGAAAAGGTTTCCCCAGATCCTAGTAAATGTCAAGGCAGATGAAGAGGCTAAAAAATCGTATAGAGATGATAAGGATATAGAATCTGCTATTAAAAATGTAGAGGCTAAACTAGGTGGGCGAGGCAGAGTCCTCATAAGGCCATCTGGGACGGAACCGCTTATTCGCATAATGATTGAGGGGGAAGACCAAAAGATCATAGAGGCCTATGCAAATGATTTGGCTAAGCTATTTAGACAGAAATTTAAGCCTTAGAATTGTGTTTTAGGATGCTAATTAAAGGGATTTATCTATATATACCCTGACTAACCAAGGTTAGTTCAGGGTATATTATTTTTGGAGGATAAAATTTTTATAAAAGAATATAAAATTTGACCAAAATCAAGGAAGTATTCACCAATGCACATTAGTATGAAAGTACGCGATAATATGAAGATATAAAAATGAGGAGGGCTAAACTATGAGTGAACTTATTGACAATAGAGAACACAGACAAAGAATGCTTAAAGAACTAATTATGGAACTGCATGATGGTAAAAGTGTGGAAGATGTACAAAGTAGGTTTGCAAAGGTAATAGAGGGTATAACGACTGCAGAGATTGCTGAGATGGAGCAAAATCTAATAATGGAGGGTATGCCGGTAGAAGAAGTACAAAGGCTTTGCGATGTACATGCGGCGGTATTTAAAGGATCTATTGAAGATATCCACAGACAATTGCCTCTAGTGGAGATAGAGGGTCACCCACTCAATACATTTACAATAGAAAATGAGGCCTTGACGGAGTTAGCAGATAAAATAGAGAAAAGGTTAGAAAAATTTATGGATAGCGAAGATATGGATGCCAAGTATGGGCTCTTGCAGAATATAAATGAGCTATGGGATATAGATAAGCATTATAGCCGAAAAGAGAATCTACTATTTCCATACCTTGAAAAGTATGGTATAACTGCTCCGCCTAAAGTCATGTGGGGAGTGGATGATGAGATAAGGGAGCAGATAAAATTATCGAGGCAATTACTTACTGATGACTCTGCAGGGAAGGAAAAAATAAAGAAGACTATAGATGATATGATCTCTGGCGTCAAAGAGATGGTGTTTAAAGAAAAGAACATCCTATTTCCTATGGCCACTGAACATTTAACAGAGGATGAATGGTTAGCTATAGAGAGGGAAAGCCATGAAATAGGATATTGCTTAGTCGAGCCAAAGGGTAGATGGATGCCGGAGCGTTCTAGCATGGAGGCAGATGTAGAGATTGGGGAGGAAGATGGCAGTATTAGATTTGGGGCCGGAATCTTAACATTTACGCAGGTGGAGGCATTATTAAATACCCTTCCTATTGATATGACATTTATAGATAGTGATGATATAGTTAGATATTTCTCTCAAGGTAAACATAGATTATTTACAAGGACTAAGGCTGTCCTAGGTAGATCTGTACAAAACTGTCATCCACCAGCTAGTGTTAATATTGTAGACAAAATACTAGATGACTTTAAATCAGGAGCAAAAGATGAAGAGGCCTTCTGGATAGAGATGGGAGATGTATATGCATATATAAGATATTTCGCCGTTAGGGATAGAGGTGGAGAATATCTAGGAACTTTAGAGGTAACACAAGATATAAGACCTATACAAAAGATAGAGGGGGAGAAGAGGCTACTCTCCAACTAGCCTCTCCCGATAGTATTTAGGTGATATGCCCTTTACTTTCTTAAACATCTTAGAAAATTGCAGGGGATCTTTGTATCCTACAGACCGGGCAATATCACCTATATACAGATTGGTTTCTCCTAAAAGGGATATAGCTTTATCTACCCTATAATTTATTAAGAACTGTTGTGGTGTGGTATCTAAAGACTCATTAAACAGTTGACATAGATATTTTCTATCGATACCAATATGGTCTGCAAGACTGGAAATTGTGAAATTACGAGAATAATTTCTTTCAATATATTGAATTGCTCTATCTACATAATAAGCCTTTTGATTTCCAGTCTTTGAACTATTACTATCGGAGCTGGCTATATCTATAAGCCTTGAGAGAAATAGGTATAAAAGCCCAGTCAATTCCATAGATTCAGATTCTGAAAAACCGTCTATTTCTCCCATGCGCAGTAGATATTGTTCTATATACTTATCCTTGCTCGCATCAAAAATAGGCCTATCTTCATTTAGATTTGATAAACTTAGATATTCTTTAGCATTTTCACCATAAAAACCTACCCAAGCATAATACCAAGGAGTTTCTAAATCAGCCTGATAGAATGTCACTATATCTGGGCATATAAGAAAGCCTTGTCCCTCTCTTAGATAATATATCTTATCCCCTACTTTAAACTTGCCCTTACCTTCAAGTATATAGTGTATAAGATAATGATCTCTTACTGCGGGCCCAAAAGAATGTCCGTTCTTACACCTTTCATAACCCCAATGAAATAGCGATAAATCATTATGCAAAGGCTTTGTAGATGGATGTATAGATGCTCTTATTTGTTTAGTCATGTTGTGCTGTCCCCCCCAAAAAATTCAATACTATCTTTTTTTCATATATTTTACAATTCTACTACAGCCCTCAAAGAATATTCCCATATCAACTGAATAGGAAAGATACTGTATTCTCGCTGCTTTCCAGATATCTATATGTTTTCTTTGATCCAAAAATGTGCCTAAGATTATGTCCCTTTCCTTTGTCTCGTTCACTATATATTTCATATTTTCTATTACTTTTTCAGCTCCAATAGCAGTTGAAATTTGTGGAATTTGTATTCCCAACACACTAATATCAAGAGCGGTCCCAGTGCTTTCTGCAGCCATATCGGGGATCCTTACTATTGGAAATATTTCAGATTTGGATTATATCGGTCTCGCCTCTATATAATACCTGCCAGATATCTTCAACATCACCGGCATTCCTACCTACTACATATTCCCCTATTTCTTTAATCGCAGCAGCTACAGCATCGGCTTTACTCTTTACTATGGATTCTCCTCATCCTGCTAAACCCGATTTTGTGGTGATCTTTAGAAGTAATCTAAGAGGTGGTACCTTAAAAAGCTCCATTTTTCTGATCTTCATTCACTCATCCCTCTCTAGATAGTATCTTTCTCAATGCCATCTATCTCTCTACTTATACTAGCCTTAACTGGCAAGGCCTAGCAAATAGGAATCATAATCAGTATAATCATATCATATATTTATGACATTATGCCATATAAATACGACAATATTCTATTTACTTGATGTGGATTATATACTATGATGTGTCTATAAAGACAATTAATTATTTAGGGGAGGGCAATTATGGCTAAGATAACGTTTATGGGTGCAGGTAGTGCGGTATTTGCTAAAAGTGTATTAGGCGATAGTATGTTAACTCCGGCTTTACAGGATTCCCATATCGCATTGTATGATATCGATCATGAAAGACTTAGAGATTCTGAAAGGATGCTACAGAATATAAATAGAAACTATGGTAATCATGCCACAGTAGTGGCGTATACTGACAGAAAAGAAGCCTTAAAGGATGCAGATTATGTTATTAATGCGATACAGGTAGGACTGTATAAACCCTGTACAGTGATTGATTTTGAAGTGCCTAAAAAGTATGGTCTCAGGCAGACCATAGGAGATACTTTAGGGATAGGTGGAATATTTAGAGGGCTCAGAACCATCCCTGTAATGCTAGACTTTGCAAGAGATATGGAGGAAGTATGTCCGGATGCATGGTTTTTAAACTATACAAATCCTATGGCAATAGTCACAGCGCCTATGCAAAGGACGACCGGTATTAAGACAGTGGGGTTATGCCATAGTGTTCAGGTATGTGCAGATCACCTTCTTAAGGGATTAGATATGAGTACTGATAATATTCAATGGAAGATTGCAGGAATAAATCATATGGCCTGGTTGCTTGAGATTACTAGAGATGGTGAGGACCTATATCCTGAAATCAAAAGAAGGGCCCTCGAAAGGGAAACGCCTCATAATGATATGGTAAGATATGAAATAATGAAACATTTTGGCTACTATATTACCGAATC
>JAAZLT010000163.1 GCA_012799205.1 Clostridiales bacterium | reverse complement strand
TTCCACAGTCTTAAGCCTGACACCACCTTATCCCATCTTTCAGCTATAGGACAGTTTTCCTCATCCTCAGCATAGAAGTGTTCCTCAGAGAATAATTCTATAAACCGGGCATATATATTATATTTTTCCTCCAAATATTTCCTATCAGCACGAATTTTAGAAGATATTATATTCAGTTCTGCAATACCTTCTTGAATATCCCTTATTCTCAACAGATGTCCTGGGAGGCTGCTACTGGGCGTGTCAATAGACAGTCCAAGCTCTTCCTTGTATTCATCCAATTTTGTTTTTATATTATCTAGTTGGTTCTCTAACTCTCTTATAATCCCTTCTTCAGCTTGAATTCTTGCCTTTCTGGCATCTATATGTTGCTTTTGAGTCTCTATTGTAGCTCGTGCTTCTCTAGAATTTAAAAAGCTCATAATATAATAGACAGCGGTCCCTGCTATTCCGCCTATTCCTAACAAAATCCCGGACAAGGGGCTTATAAATGTAAGTACAATACCTAACAGAACAAAAGCTAAAGAAGAATAAAAATATTTCCTTACTCCTCCCCAAGGCTTTTTATCACTTACTCCTGTAATCTGTTCTTGGAATATATTATATTCTTCTTCCATCCTAGCAAGGTTAGCCCTGTGGTTTTTATGTTCAAATACTATATCTTTATATTTATCCACCAAGTCGTCAAGTCTACTATGGCTAATATTGTCCGTCTTTATTTTGGCTATATCCTTAATATTAGTTTCATTCCATGTAGCATTGGTCTCTTTTACCTTTGTAATTAGTTGCTGCTGCTTTCTATGATACTCCTGGCTTTGCTGAGTATATTGACGAATTCGTTCATCTATACCGGATATTCCTGCTACTAGGCTAGTCATTTCATCTTTTTTATCCAATAGCAGGTCTCTAAGCTGAGCATTTATATCTAGTTCAATCTCCTTTTGTTGAAAATCGCTTCTTAAGGAAATATACTCTTCTTTCAGGGATTTAATTCTTTCTAGATCATATTCCGAAGGCCTTTCTTCCCATCCCTCATCCTCATGATTCTGTAACCAAGCTTCTAGCTCTTGAATTTTGAGATAAGTCTTATAGTTATTCTTAATAACGTCTAGCCGCACTATCTGATGTTGTAATTCTTCTAATTCATTACTTATTTGCCTAGATAACTCTTTCTTTTCCTTTAACTCTTGCTGCTTTTGCTGATACTCATCTACTTGGGATAGAGCCTTGCCTTTGATTTCTAAACCTTTTTCTATGGCATTATAGTAGGGCTTGAACTGTTTTACCTTTGGGCTACCTCTCTTGCCCCCTATCTTATCTCCTTCTCTATAAAAATCCTGCTCCAGTTGGGGAGCTATTAACATATCCTTAAAGCCTGCTCCTAATAATATGGATTGTAATCTCCGCTTCTCTTCATTGGAAATGTTATAATTTTTATTTAATTCATCCAGAGTTATGGTAAAAAGCTGCCTGTAGGTAAAAGCGTCTATACCATATAGTTCCTCGGTACTTATAATTTCCTTCTCAGTGCCTGATACTCTTTTAAGGGCAGGCTGTGCATGGCCGCTGAGCCTTACATTATATATATCCCCTATATCCAATCTTATATCTGCTTCAGCCTCATATTTACTGCTAGCAGGAGGCAACCCACGTCCCTGGGGAAAACCATAGCCTAGGTATCTAAGCACTTGCATAAAGGTAGACTTTCCTGCTCGATTTAATCCACCTATAACCACTATCCCAGGGTGGAGTTCTTCTAGAGTCTGATTTCTTAGCACTCCAAAATCCCCTATGTAAAGTCGTTGAATCTTCAAGG
>JAAZLT010000162.1 GCA_012799205.1 Clostridiales bacterium | reverse complement strand
CAAAATTTTTACTCTTGGTAATAAACTACGTATGTACGATAGGCAAGGGCGGGAGATTATATATATAGAACAGAAATTGTTTAAGTTTTTACCAGAATATACTATCTATCTTAAAGGCAGATCTAAAGTCGTTGTAAAGAAAGAGTTCACCTTTTTTCGACCAAGGTTTAGTATCTATGGAAAGGATGCCGACTATATCATAGAGGGAAGTTTCTTAGCTATGGATTTTACTATCTTAGAAAATAAAAGAGCAATAGCATATGTTTCAAAAAGATGGCTATCATGGGGAGATACATATGAAGTTGATGTAGTAAACCATAAAGACAATGCCTTTATATTAGCGCTTGTTATTATAATAGACCAGGTACTGCACAATAATAAACATACACATAATCATTCCTAGGATCTTAATTACAGCTATAGGGCTCGATAATTAATAAAAAATTGCCCTATTAAAAGAACATTTTTTTGCATATTAAACCTCCTTTTAAGACAATATAATTAAAAGTAAGTGATAAAGGAGTATATTAATATATGTTAAATGTATTTATGCGTTCACTCATACTCTATATAGTAGTGGTGATAGTTATGCGTATAATGGGTAAAAGGCAAATAGGCCAGCTTCAGCCTTTTGAATTAGTCATATCTATATTAATTGCAGAACTTGCCGCTATACCCATGCAGGATATAAGCATCCCCCTTGTGAATGGGTTAATACCTATGTTAGCTCTTTTATTTGCTCAGCTTGTCATCTCCTACGCCTCCCTTAAAAGTGAGAGGGTAAGAGAGCTTGTATGTGGGTTGCCTAGTATTGTCATTAAAAATGGCCAGATAGATGAAAGCGAACTTAGACGTTTAAGGTATAATTTAAACGATTTATTAGAACAGCTAAGAAGCAAAGATATATCAAATGTGGCCGATGTAGAATTTGCCATACTTGAAACCGGTGGACAGCTAAATGTAATTCCTAAATCTCAAAAAAGGCCTTTAACACCTGAAGACCTTCAAATATCTACAGAATATGAAGCCATACCTATAACGATAATCATGGATGGCCATGTACAAAACGAAAATCTTACTATGATAGGTCACGGCATACCTTGGTTAATGAAACAGTTAGATAAGCAAAACCTCAAGCCAGAAGATGTCTTCTTTGCTTATATAGATAGTCTAGGCAGCTTCCATGTACAACCTAAAGAGGGGGTGAAATAATGAAGGCAATAATCTCAATATCTATAGTAATTGTACTCTTTTTCGTTTTCTCATTTTGGCTTCAAAATTCTATTCAAGATACTGCAAATGATATAGTCAGTGTCTTAAATCTAATAGAAGATGCTGTTGTCCAAGGCGATTGGGATACAGCTATTGAGAATATCGAATCTATTGAGGATGACTGGGAGCATACAAAAAAGATATGGCAAGTGCTTATAGATCATAATGAAATAGATAATATTGATTCCACCTTTGTCAAGGTAAAATCCTGGATAGCGCTAGAGAGCATGGAGGATTGCATAACTGAACTAGCCACGTTAAAGCTATTCGTCCTCCATGTTCCCGAGCGTAAGGCTCTTCGCATTACTAATATTCTCTAATAGCCCCTTTTTAGTACAGGTTCTAGAAATTGTCCAGTATAACTTTCATTTTTGGCAAGCACAATTTCTTCCGGGGTTCCGGATGCTACTAAGGTTCCGCCTCCATCTCCACCCTCAGGCCCTAGGTCCACTATATAATCTGCGGTCTTTATTACATCCAGATTATGCTCTATTATAACTACGGTATTACCCCCATCCGTAAGTCTTTGAAGTATATTTATTAATTTATGCACATCAGCAGTATGAAGGCCTGTAGTAGGCTCATCCAGTATATAAAAAGTCTTACCTGTACTTCTTTTACTTAGCTCTGTTGCTAGTTTCACCCTTTGAGCCTCACCACCTGAAATGGTAGTAGAGGATTGTCCAAGTTTTATATAACCCAGTCCCACATCTTTTAGTGTCTCTAATTTACGTGCAATCTTAGGTATATTTTCAAAGAAGGCATAGGCCTCCTCTACCGTCATATCTAGTACATCAGCTATGGTTTTTCCCTTATAACGTATTTCTAGGGTTTCTCTATTATATCTTTTTCACTTACACACTTCACAGGGAACATATACATCTGGTAAAAAGTGCATCTCTATTTTTAATATACCATCCCCTTTACAGGCCTCACATCTGCCACCCTTGACATTAAAGCTGAATCGTCCATTTTTGTAACCACGCATTTTCGCCTCATTTGTCATGGCAAATAATTCTCTTATCCCATCAAATACACCAGTATAGGTTGCAGGATTGGATCTAGGTGTTCTGCCTATGGGAGATTGGTCTATATTTACTACTTTATCAAGATGTTCTATCCCCTCTATTTTATCAAATCTGCCTGGCCTTGTAGTAGCTCTATTGAGATCTCTAGCTAACACCTTATAAATTATTTCATTTACAAGGGTACTCTTTCCCGAGCCAGATACTCCAGTTACACAAGTCATTACACCCAAGGGGATTTTAACGTTTAGGTTCTTTAAATTGTTTTCTCTAGCGCCTATAACACCCAGCCATTTCCCATTAGATTCTTTGCGCTCTTTTGGTATCTCTATACGCCTTCTACCACTTAAATACTCTCCAGTTATAGAATTTTTTTCCTGGATTATATAATCCATAGAACCTTCCGCAATTATCTTACCTCCATTTGCGCCGGCGCCAGGCCCTATATCGATAATATGGTCCGCAGCTCTCATAGTATCAGGATCGTGTTCTACTACTATTAATGTGTTACCAAGGTCTCTTAAATTTTTAAGTGTATTTATAAGCTTTTCATTATCCCTTTGATGCAGTCCTATGCTGGGCTCGTCTAGTATATATAAAACCCCTACCAGACCGGAGCCAATTTGTGTTGCAAGCCTAATTCTTTGGGCTTCTCCGCCAGATAGAGTTGCTGCAGAACGAGATAGATTTAAATAATCTAGCCCCACATCCCATAAAAACTTTAATCTAGCCCTTAGCTCTTTTAGCACTTGGTCTCCTATAATCTTTTCTGTCTCAGTTAGTTCTAGTTTGTTAAAAAAATCAATGCTATCCTTTATAGCCATATCTGTCACTTCGAATATATTCTTGCCACCTACGGTAACTGCCAAAATTTCTGGCCTGAGCCTTGCCCCCTTACATTTTGGGCAAGGATTATCACTCATTAGCTTTTCAATCTCATCTCTACCATATCTGGATTGGTTTTTCATATATCTTTTTTTGAGAATCGGAATAATCCCCTCAAACTCAGTAGTATAATTACCAGCCCGATATCTGCTTTTTACACTGACCTTTATTTCTCTATCTTTGGGCCCATAGAGAATTATCTCCACTATTTCCTTATCCAGTTTTTCAATAGGTGTATCTATATTAAATCCATATATTTTGCCTAATTTTGTAAATGCAGCATGTGCAATACTACCTTCATTCACAGTGCTCCAACCTGGGGCTGTAATGGCGCCTTCTGTTAGCGCAAGTGCCTTATTAGGAAGTACTAGATCTGGATCTATTTCCATTAGGGTCCCAAGTCCACTACATTCATCACATGCACCTAATGGGTTATTAAATGAGAACATTCGTGGGGTTACCTCTTCAATGTTTATGCCGCAATGTATACAGGCATATTGCTGACTAAATATAATATCTTCTCCGTCTACTATATCTACAATTAATAATCCCTTACTCAGTTCCATTACAGTCTCTACAGAATCGGTGAGGCGCTTTTCTATACCATCTCTTACTATAAGCCTGTCCACCACTACTTCAATATCATGTTTTTTATTCCTGTGAAGCGAAATATCCTCTGTAAGCTCTCTCACTTCTCCATTTATCCTGACTCTAACATATCCTTCCTTTTGTATATCTTCTAATAGTTTTATATGTTCGCCTTTCCTGCCCCTAACTATTGGAGCCAGAAGCTGGATCCTAGTTCCCTCATCTAAGCTTGTTATACTATCTACAATCTGATCTATGGTTTGTTGTACTATCTCTCTACCACATTTAGGACAGTGTGGAATGCCTATACGTGCAAATAATAGTCTTAAATAGTCATATATTTCCGTCACTGTACCTACAGTGGATCGCGGGTTTCTACTAGTAGTCTTTTGATCTATGGATATTGCAGGTGATAATCCTTCTATATAATCCACATCAGGTTTATCCATAAGTCCTAAAAATTGTCTAGCATAAGCAGACAGAGACTCTACATATCTTCTTTGTCCCTCTGCATAAAGTGTATCAAAGGCCAATGAAGATTTCCCAGAGCCGCTTAAACCTGTCACAACTACCAGCTTATTTCTAGGAATTTCTACTTCAATATTTTTTAGGTTGTGCTCCCTGGCACCTTTTATATAAATTTTATCCCTATTCATTTGCTATATTTTCTGTTAGCTCCTCTCTAAGTTTCATAAGTTCATCTCTTAATTTGGCGGCTCGTTCGAATTCTAATGCTTCAGCTGCCACCATCATATCTTTCTCTAAATTGGCCATATGTTCCTCTATATCCTGTATTTTAATAGACTCTTTCGTCTCGTATTCTTCACTATCCTCCGCCGCAATTGTAGCCTCTATTACACCATGCACATCCTTTACAATACTCCTTGGTGTAATACCATGTTGTTTATTATAATCCATCTGAATCTTACGTCTTCGCTCTGTTTCCTCAATGGCCCTAGCCATAGAACCTGTAATATTATCTGCATACATTATGACCATACCATCTACATTCCGAGCTGCCCTGCCAACAGTTTGGATAAGTGATGTTTCAGATCTTAAGAAACCCTCTTTGTCTGCATCCAATATAGCTACCAAGGACACCTCTGGCAGGTCCAGCCCTTCTCTTAATAGGTTTATACCAACTAACACGTCGAATACTCCAAGTCTTAGGTCTCTAATGATCTCCATACGCTCTATAGTATCTATATCTGAGTGTAAGTATCTAACCCTTATATTCAGTTCTTTAAAATAGTCTGTAAGGCTTTCTGCCATCTTCTTTGTAAGAGTAGTTATAAGTACCCGTTCCTTCTTTTTAACTCTCTTATCTATTTCTCCTATTAGATCATCTATCTGCCCTTCTATAGGCCTTACCAAAATCTTAGGATCTACAAGGCCAGTAGGTCGTATGACCTGTTCCACAATCTGTTCTGATCTTTCCAGTTCATACTCTGCTGGAGTCGCACTGATACAGACCATTTGGTTTATTTTGCTCTCTAATTCTGGGAACTTTAGTGGTCTATTGTCATAAGCGGCAGGAAGCCTAAATCCAAATTCGACTAAGCTATCCTTACGTGATCTGTCTCCTGCATACATGGCCCTTGCTTGAGGCAGCGTAACATGGGATTCATCTACTATGAATAAAAAGTCGTCTGGGAAATAATCTAGTAGTGTATATGGTGGTTCCCCTGGCTTTCTGCCGTCCATATATCTAGAATAATTTTCGATACCTGTACAATAGCCTATCTCTCTCATCATTTCTATGTCATAGTTTGTTCTTTGCAAGAGTCTTTGAGCTTCTAAGAGCTTGTCCTGTCTTTTCAATTCCTCAAGTCTAATAATTAAATCTGCCTCAATCTTTTTTATAGCTTGCTCTAATCTATCTCTAGAAGCGGCATAATGAGATGCAGGAAATATGGCAATATGCTTTCTTAATCCTAACACCTCTCCTGTCAACACATCTATTTCTGTTATTCTATCTATTTCATCCCCAAAAAACTCTACCCTAACTGCCTGCTCCGAAGATGATGCAGGGAAAATTTCCACCACATCTCCTCGAACTCTAAAGGTTCCGCGTACAAAATTTATATCATTTCTTTCATATTGTATATCTACCAGTTCCTTTAAAACGTCCTCTCTATCCTTAACCATACCAGGTCTCAATGACACACTTAAGTTTTTATATTCATGTGGGTTTCCAAGCCCATAAATGCAAGACACACTAGCCACTATTAATACGTCTCGTCTCTCAAACAGAGCAGATGTAGCTGAATGTCTTAGCTTATCTATCTCATCATTTATAGATGCATCCTTTTCAATATAGGTATCCGAGGACGGAATATACGCTTCCGGCTGATAGTAATCATAATAACTTACAAAGTATTCTACTGCATTATTGGGAAAGAATTCCCTAAATTCACTGCATAGCTGGGCTGCAAGTGTCTTATTATGGGCAAGGACCAAAGTAGGCCTTTGTACCTTCTCCACTACATTTGCCATAGTAAATGTCTTACCAGATCCTGTTACACCCAGAAGTGTTTGACATCTATCACCTCTTAGGATACCCTGGACCAACTCCTGTATTGCCCGGGGCTGATCACCCTTAGGCTCAAACTTAGACACTAGTTCAAATTTCACTTATGTCCCCTCCAAAGCATATCATAACTAATCTGCACCTTTCCTTTGTTTACGCCTGCTTATCCATCTAGGAATTATACCTCTTTGCTCTTCCAAGGAGAAGTATTTACCTGTCTGCCTTGGTACAAACATTACTCCCAAATCATCTATGCCCTTTTCGAAATCTTGTGCTTACAATATTAAATCATCTTGTTCCCTTTTAACGTCCAACCATATAAATGTGGGATTCTGAAACAGAAATTCCTCTATTGCCTTTACGCTGTTTACACTCTTTCCATTAAATTTATATATAATATCTCCACTTTCAAGCCCCATCGTATCACCAATGCTATCTGGAAACACATCTAATACTCTAACGCCTTCCCATGGAACACTAAAATGGGATTTTCCTTTTATCTGCTCTCTTTTACTCAATACTATCATCATCTCATGAAATACTGGGGCGCTTATTGCAGCTAAGTATTTTACCCAATATATTCTAGAAGATATTACTGCAAGTAGAAGTATCAAAATGCTATATAGACCTAGCCAAATCCCTGACTGCCTTGCCCTGCCCTTAGGGGTTTTCGTTATAGCTATAT
>JAAZLT010000161.1 GCA_012799205.1 Clostridiales bacterium | reverse complement strand
GACATGAATACATACCAATCTATACAGGTTGAGATACAGGAAGTAGAGGTAAACTGACTCTAAAAGTCTTTTCGACAAGAAACGAAAAGACTTTTATTTATTTTCAGGATATACGACAGTAATAGTGTTTTTTTTTAGAAGGATAAAATATCAATATAAAGAATATTAACTAGGAGAATCGGCAAAAGCAGATATTTATTCTCCAATATGAAGGGGTGATTGTACTTTGCTACAGATAAATAACAGAAGATATGATGATATTCTTATTGTCACTATGGATGGAGAATTAGATCATAATACAGCAACAGATGCACGAGAAGAGTTGACTGGGCTAATAGAGGATGGGAGTATAAGAAATATGGTAGTAGATCTATCGGGTCTACAATTTATGGATAGTTCAGGGATAGGGATGTTTATAGGCAGATATAAGGTGCTAAAACAAAGGGGTGGCAATATGGCGGTCTTTGGACTGAATAGACATATCAGCAAGATATGGGATATTTCAGGCCTTTGCCAGATTATAAAGATATATAAAGATTTAGACGAATCCTTAGGGAATATAGGGGGTACAAAAAGATGAAATTTACAAATGAAATGCAGCTGAAGTTTTTGAGCAAATCTCCTAACGAAGCATTTTCACGGGTAGTAGTTGCAGCATTTGCCGCTCAGCTAGATCCCACATTAGAGGAGATAGCAGACATTAAGACTGCAGTGTCTGAGGCTGTTACAAACTCTATAATTCACGGATATGAAGATACGATAGGTTATATAGAGATAATGGGTAAGCTCTTTGATGGGGGTTTAATAGTACAGATTATGGATAGGGGCAAGGGGATTGCTAATCTAGAGGAGGCGATGCAACCACTATATACATCAAAGCCTGAGCTTGAAAGATCTGGAATGGGGTTTACTGTAATGCAGACATTTATGGATGAAGTGGAGGTGTCATCTTCCATAAATGAGGGGACTAAGGTTACCATGATTAAATATATAGGCAGCAAGAAGGAAATGAGGAATATATAATGGAACATCAAAGCCCTGTAGATAGAGATAGTAGAAAACTGTTAACCCATGAACAGACCATAGAGTTCATAGATAAGGCACAATCTGGTGACCAGCAAGCAAAGGAGATATTAGTATCTAGAAACATTGCCCTTGTGAAAAGTGTATTAAAAAGATTTTTAGATAGAGGTTACGAATATGATGATCTCCTGCAAATTGGTACCATAGGGCTTATAAAGGCCATACAAAACTATGATAAGACATTTAATGTAAGATTTTCCACATATGCTGTGCCCATGATAATGGGAGAGATAAAGCGCTTTATAAGAGATGATGGGATTATAAAGATAAGTAGATCTTTAAAAGAACTAGCAATGAAGGCCATGTATGCAAAAGAACAACTTAAAAACACTTTAGGGAGAGAGCCTACTATACACGAGATTGCAGATGAGCTAGATAGCACTCCTGAAGAGGTTATACATGCCCTAGAATCGGGAAGGCCCGTATCATCTATATATGATGTAGTATATGAGGATGACAGTAATCCCATATTAATGCTAGATAAAATTTCGAGTAAAGATGACGAACTGTCTAGGGTAGTTGATAGCGTCACCATAGATGAAGTGCTATCTAACCTGGAAGAACGGGAAAAGACCATAATTATAATGCGCTATTTTCAAGATAAGACGCAAGGAGATATAGCCAAGGTTTTGGGTATATCCCAGGTACAGGTCTCACGGTTAGAAAAGAAGATATTGCTTAAGATGAGAGAGATGCTGTGAATATTTTGAATGCACATCAGGTTAAAAAAAGATGTGCATTTTTCTTGTATAAAACTGTGTGGTTTGCAAATAATAAGCGCAACAAACATTTTATGACAAGGGGGATTTTAATGAAAGGTATATTGGAACGCTATGGTGCAATATTTCTGATGGCCATATTGATAATGGCTGTAGCCACAGTTATAACATGGATGTATATAAGTCAGGGTGTTAAGCAGCAAGATGATTTTAATGGGGCTGTGCTCGTTAGGGCCATAGAGCATGCCGGCAGCTGGGGTTAATCAGAATATGGATGCAACTACACAAAAACGCAACGAAAACTATCAACGTCATGTATATGAGAAGATGCCAAAATCCACTATATTAAAAAATTGCATACTTGCATTTTTAATAGGTGGTGCAATATGTACTGTTGGCCAGGGCATATTAAATATAGGCAAGAATTATTATAATCTAGATACGGAACATGCAGCAGCCTTTACATCAATTATTATGATATTTTTAGGAGCGATGCTCACCGGTATTGGAGTATATGATGATATTGGAAAGGTAGGCGGCGCAGGCTCTATCGTGCCTATAACAGGATTTTCAAATTCCATTGTGTCACCTGCTATGGAGTTTAAGCGTGAAGGCTATATACTGGGAATTGGGGCTAAAATGTTTACTATAGCAGGGCCTGTTTTAGTATATGGTATTGGATCATCTGTACTCGTAGGTATTATACATCATCTATTTATTAAATAGAGAGAAGGGGATGAATATGCAAAGTAAAAGATTAGGTGGGCAAACTGTCATACTCAGAAATAATCCGAAGATCATATCTAGATCCACTATAGTGGGGCAGAAAGAATCCCAGGGACCCTTAGCAAAATATTTTGATATAATCATGCCGGATAATCTATGGGGCGAGAAAAGCTGGGAGAAGACAGAGTGTCGTATGCTAAAAGAGGTAGCTGAAACAGCCATAACAAAAGCTAATAAGCAGGTAGAAGATATTAATTATATGTTTGCAGGTGATCTATTAAATCAGATCATGACTTCAAACTTTGCTGCAAGAATTCTTGGAATACCCTTCTTTGGCCTATTTGGTGCATGTTCTACCATGACCCAAAGCCTATCACTTGGCGCTATGGTAGTAGATGGGGGATATGCAAATAATGTACTTTGTGCAACATCTAGCCACTTTTGTACGGCAGAGAGACAGTTTCGCTATCCCCTAGAGCAGGGAACTCTAAGAGCACCAACGGGGCAGTGGACTGTAACTGGGGCAGGTGCAGTTATATTATCAAATGAAGGACAAGGACCATCTATAACCCACGTGACTACAGGTAAGGTAATTGACTATGGAATGAAGGATGTAAACAATATGGGAGCTGCCATGGCCCCAGCTGCCGCGGAGACAATAAAGGCACATTTTGAAGACACAGGACGAGATCCTAATTACTATGATTTAATAGTCACTGGGGATCTAGCAAGGCACGGACGAGAACTAGCTATAGATCTCCTTATGGGCGAAGGCTATGATATAGCAGATAAGTATATAGATTGCGGTGACGAAATTTATAGCGAAGATCAAAATGTACAATCTGGTGGTAGTGGCTGTGGATGTGCGGCGGTAGTATTGGCAGG
>JAAZLT010000160.1 GCA_012799205.1 Clostridiales bacterium | reverse complement strand
CTAAGCCTTATATCATGCTCTTTTATCTTCTCTCCCACATCTTTCATCTGCTCCATTAAATGGGATGCATCCTTCCTTTCACGTTTTAGCCGCCCAATCTCCTGGCTTGCAGCATTTCTTTCTTTTTTTAATTCTTCACTCTCTTTTATAAAAGCTCTTCTATCCTCATCTAATTCTAAGAATTCTTCTAAATCAATCTGTGCTTTACGTCTTTTTAATGCTTCATTTACTAAATCTACATTCTCTCTTATAAATCTTATATCAAGCATAAAGATACCTCCCATTTTTATATAAAAAAATCCCATCCCCATATAAAGGGACGAGATAATTAGCCCGCGTTGCCACCCTAGTTGAGATCTGCTATATATGCACAATCTCCAGCTCCTTATGTATAACGGCATAACCGATAAAACCTATTACTATTTCGGCTCTATAGCTCATGGGTGGAAGATATGCATCACCCTAACCGATTCGCACCAGCCACCGGCTCTCTTTATTAGGGTAGGCACATATATTCCCATTCATCGCCTTTTATTTCATACTTTTATTATATTATACTACATTTTCTTATTTATGCAAATATGTTAATTTTTTATTCCCCAGGCATACATTTGTTCTCATAGGAGATACTAATTCTGAGTCTATATGTTAGATATTAAAGGAGATTTTATGCGTATATCAAAATATTTAATCTTATTTTTACTTTTCATATCCTTCATAGTATATGTTTTTATAAGAGTCGATGGGGGTAGCCCTTCTAGATATAGATTGAGGACAGATGATATACAAAACGAAATAGATGATCCCTTGGGAGAAGATGTAGATGTGGATATACTGCCCAGCAACATCCATAATGGCTATGTAGCAAAGCCTATAATCTCTTTAGATAGTGATATTGATAACCATCTTAATCTCTTTAGAAAAAATATTATGGAGCTTGCTAAGCTCTATAATAGCACATATATTACATGTAGACCTAATGCTAAATCTCAGGTGGCCTTGACATTCGATGATGGTCCAGATGAAACCTTCACACCTATTATAATGGATATATTAGATGATTATGGCATAACATGTACTTTCTTCTTTATTGGGGAAAATATCCAAAGATATCCTGATATCTTAATAAGGGCTCAAAAGTCAGGTCACCAAGTAGCCAACCATAGTCTTTCACATAAAAGGCCTACAGAGATATCAAAACATGAGCTGATATACGAGTTTGAAAGTTGCAATCTAATATTAGAGGAACACTCTGGGGAGGGCACCAGATTTATAAGAGCACCCTATGGTCTTTTGACCATAGATCAAATGGAGCTTATTGAGCAAAGTAATCTATTAGCTATAGGATGGTCTATAGACTCTATGGACTGGTATACCGATAAAAAGGATGAGATTGTAGAATCTGTACTAAATCCCATCCATTCCGGAGCTATTATCCTTATGCATTCTGCTGGAGGTAATAGACAAGCCACCTTAGAGGCTTTGCCCACTATAATTGAAAGCCTCTTACAAGAAGGCTATACGTTTACTACTGTGGAGAATCTTCTTAAAGATTAGATTTTTTATTTTATCTCCATTCCTCCAAATATAGCAGTGCATCTAATATTTAGAACCTTTCTGGGATCCTTCTCGCTCTTTTTTGATGCCGTATTATTCTTCCAGCCACCTAGTATAGGTAGACCCTTTACTGTGACATCCCAATCTTCTGGCACCTTTATATCCGCACCGCCAAATACAGCTACTATATCCATAAAAGCCCCTTTTTGATCCAGCTCTGCCTCTCTTAGATCTATATCAGCGCCTCCGAATATGGCAGCTATATTGCCCCCTCTAAAGTTTTTAGAGTTTATTCTCTCTTGTATCCCTGAAAACATAACAAAATAGTCTATTGTATCCTTATGCGATACCCTCCCTTTTCCAAATTTGAATTCCTTAGAAAAGACAAATGACAAACCTACTATCACCAGTATTGTTGGCCATATAAGCCTGTATATACTTACATCCACAATGTCTAGATTTTTGAGTAATAGTAGTATTCCTACGATCATAACAGTAACATTTCCACCATTAAATCTTCTTACGCTAATCATCTGTATTCCGCTGCCTATAATCAATACTATAGGCCACCAGATAGAAATTAGCCCCTTAAAATCACTGATTACGCCAAGTCTTTCTAATATCAGCCCTGCACCTAATACAATTAAAATAGCCCCAGTAAACCGTTTCCCCTTCATCGGCTCCCTCCCTAAAATCCTTTATTTATTTTCTAATCTTTCAATACCCACCTTTATCCGTTTTATAGTCTCATCTTTGCCTAATAGCTCGGCTAGTTCTATCCCTCCGCCTGGCGTAAACTGCTTGCCGGAAACTGCAACTCTCACAGGCCAAAGGATCTGCCCATTTTTTAGACCTAGTTTCTTTACCAGATTTATAAGGCTTTCATGAATCACATCAAAGGTCCAGTCATCTATATCTATTAGAACATCTAGAGCCGCTTTTAAGAACTCTCCTGCATTTTCAGGACTTGTCTTCATTCTCTTATGGGTATAAAGTCCTAAATCATAATCCGGAAGTCTATCTACAAAATCTATCTGCTCTGGAATTTCAGACAGCACCTCAACCCTTGTATGAAGAAGTTTACTCAATAACATATAGTCAATCTCTGCCTCTTTTATGGTCTCCTTATAATAGGGCATGGCCATTTTATGAAACTCCTCTATAGGCAGGGCTCTTATATACTCCCCATTCATCCATTTTAATTTTGCCACATCAAATATAGCCGGGGATTTACTCAGCCCCTCTATTGAAAATATCTCTATTAACTCATCCTTTGTAAATATCTCTCTTTCAATTCCTGGGCTCCAACCTAATAGGGATATATAATTTAATATGGCATCTTTTAAATATCCCTTGCTATAGAAGTCTTCAAAGGATGCATCTCCCTCTCTTTTGCTTAATTTTTTACCATCTTCCCTAAGTATCAGGGGAAGGTGTATATAGGTTGGAATCTCCCAACCAAAGGCCTTATACAGTAGGTTATACTTTGGTGTAGAAGATAGGTATTCGTTACCCCTTATTACATGGCTTATCTTCATGAGATGATCATCTACTACATTAGCAAAGTTGTATGTAGGCATTCCATCGGATTTAAGGAGCACATTATCATCTAGAGACGAATTTTCTACAGTTATCCTGCCATAGACCTCATCATCAAATGTAGTAGTACCTGTAAGTGGCATCCTTTGCCTTATTACATACTCTTCTCCATTTTCTAAGCGCTCTTTTACCTCTCCACTATCTAAATTTCTGCAATATCCATCATATTTAAATGGTACCTTCTTTTTTCTACTCTCTTCTCTTACTCTATCTATCCTATCCTTGCTGCAAAAGCAGTAATAGGCGT
The DNA here is from genome assembly GCA_012799205.1 of Clostridiales bacterium. Taxonomy (GTDB): domain Bacteria; phylum Bacillota; class Clostridia; order Caldicoprobacterales; family Xylanivirgaceae; genus JAAZLT01. The sequence goes on along the minus strand of JAAZLT010000160.1, from coordinate 6,062 downwards.
CTCCACTTTCTAAAAGCCTTTCTACATATTTTTTATATATAGGACCTCTCTCGCTTTGCGTATAGGGTCCGTAGTCACCCCCTATATCTGGCCCCTCATCATGTTCCAGCCCAACAATTTTTAGGGTGTTATAGATTGCATCTAAAGAACCCTCAATGTATCTACCTCTATCCGTATCCTCTATACGAAGTATAAATGTCCCCCCCATATTTCTAGCAACCAAATATGCATATAGAGCAGTTCTTAAGTTTCCTATATGCATATAACCTGTAGGACTTGGAGCAAATCTTGTTCTAACTTCCTTCATATAAATCCTCCCATTTCTGTATCTATTACTACCTCACTTATTATATCATCTTTTTTTCATATCTCAAACCAATGTAAAGCATTTAATATACAAAATCTTATATGTGGAGATGTTTTTTTAAGTATAATATGATATCATTAATGAAAATTTATGCATATAGAAGGAGTATGATCTATGCTTGATATAAAGAGAATAGTTTCACGTATTATAGCAGAAAAAATAGATGAACTGACAGAGGATGAAATAGCTTCTATGTTAGAGTATCCACCTAACCCTGATATGGGGGATATTGCCCTACCATGTTTTAAACTAAGTAGGATCCTTAGAAAATCTCCCGTTGATATTGCCAATGATCTATCTAGCAATATCACAGAGGATGAGCATATAGATAGGGTTGAGGCGGTATCTGGATATTTGAATTTTTTCCTAGATAAGGGCATATTTATAGAGAAAATCGTCACAAAAGTGACGACGGAACAAGAACGTTACGTCTCTAGTGATATAGGCAAAGGAAAGAATATAGTAATTGACTATTCTTCCCCCAATATTGCAAAGCCTTTTCACTTTGGTCATCTAAGATCCACTTCCATAGGAAATGCACTGTATAATATATTTGAGTTTTTGGGCTACAACTCGATTGGTATAAACCACCTAGGGGATTGGGGCACTCAATTTGGAAAACTTATAGTAGCATACAAAAAATGGGGAGATAAAGAGAGGATAGAGAAAAATGGAATCAGCGAGCTTATGGACATATATGTAAAGTATCACAAAGAAGCAGAAACTGATCCTTCATTAGATGATGAAGCAAGAGCCTGGTTTACCGAAATGGAGAAGGGAAACGAGGAGGCTTTAGAACTTTGGCATTGGTTTAAAGATATAAGCCTTCAGGAATTTGCCAGGATATATAATATATTAGATATGAAATTTGATTCATATGCCGGGGAGAGCTTCTATAATGATAAAATGGGGCCAATAGTAGAAGAACTAAATGAAAAGGGCCTTTTAATAGAGAGTGAAGGGGCTCATATTGTTGATTTAGAAAAATTTGATATGCCCCCATGCCTAATCTTAAAAAAAGATGGCAGTACCCTATATGCAACTAGGGATATAGCCGCGGCAAAATATAGAAAGGAGACATATGACTTTGAAAAATGTATCTACTTAACCGGTGCTGATCAGAGCTTACATTTTAAACAGTTTTTTAAAGTGATAGATTTGATGGGCTATGATTGGGCGGATAGGCTCATACATGCACCCTTTGGCCTAGTCAGTGTGGAGGGTGAAAAGCTTGCCAGCCGTGCAGGTAAAGTCATTCTTCTTGAAGATGTCTTAAAAGAGGCTATAGACAAAACTCTAAAAATAATTGAGGAGAAGAATCCAAACCTTGAAAATAAAGAGGAAATAGCGGAGCAGATGGGCGTTGGGGCCGTTTTATTTAGTGACCTGAGCAGCAATCGCATAAAGGATATATCCTTTTCATGGAATGAAATGCTAAACTTTGACGGTGAGACAGGTCCATATGTACAATATACCCATGCAAGGGCATGTAGCGTAATTTCTAGAACAGATGATGATATAGACTATACATTTGATGCCTCGCATTTAAAGACTAGTGAAGAATATAATCTAGTAAAGAGAATATCATTTTTTCCATCTAGAATAACTGAAGCTAAAGATGCACTAGAGCCATCTATAATAACTCGCTATCTCGTAGATCTGGCTCAGGATTTTAATAGATTTTATCATAATCACTCTATACTCAATGTAGAAGATGAAAATATTAAGAAGGGACGTATATTACTTACAAAGGCTACTAAAATAACCCTAGAGATTGGATTAAAGTTAATAGGTCTTAAAGCCCCTAACAGGGTATAATAAGCCTAAGGAGATGATAGAGATGAAAAGAATCGTCTTAACCGGTGGGGGTACAGCCGGCCATGTTATACCAAATATTGCCCTTATACCCTACCTTAAAGAGAACGGATTTGATATAAGCTATATAGGAACTAAAGATGGTATAGAACATAATCTAATATCTGAATATAAAGATATAGAATATTACTCTATAAAATCTGGGAAACTTAGGCGGTATTTAGATGTAAAAAATCTATCTGATCCCTTTAGAGTCTTATATGCAATAGGTCAGTCGGCAAATATAATAAGAACATTAAAGCCCGAGATACTCTTTTCTAAGGTAGGATTTGTCTCTGTACCAGTGGTTATCGGTGCATGGCTTAATAGTGTACCCATTATTATACACGAGTCCGATTTAACCCCGGGCCTTGCAAATAGGATAGCTACAAAGTTTGCAAAAAAGGTATGTACTACCTTCCCCGACACTGTAAGTCTTTTTAAAGACGAAAAAGCTATTCATACAGGGACTCCCATAAGAAAGGAGCTATTGGAGGGAAGCAAAGCACTGGGGTTTAATATATGTAATTTTAATAATAAAAAGCCTGTGATTTTAATAATGGGCGGGAGCCTGGGGGCTGTTTCTATAAATAGAGCAATACGCTCCATTTTGAATAGGCTCACAGCCAAATTCCAAGTTATCCACATATGTGGACGAGGAAATGTAGATAATGGCTTTAGAAACTACCCTGGCTATGTACAGTTCGAATATGTCGGAGAAGAACTTGCGCATCTAATGGCTATATGTGATATTGTAATATCCCGGGCTGGAGCCAATGCCATATATGAATTCTTGGCCCTTAAAAAGCCTTCACTACTTATCCCGCTTCCCCTAAGTGCTAGTAGAGGCGATCAGTTAGATAATGCAAAATCTTTCGAAAAACAGGGATTTAGTAAGGTGCTATTTCAGGAAGATATGACAGATGAAACCCTGTATTCATCTATATTAGAGCTCTATGAGAATAGACATGTATTTATAGATAATATGAAGGATCATAATATGGAATCTAGCATAGATATAATTTTAAAACTCATAGAAAAACATAAAAAATAAGAGGACGTTTTCGTCCTCTTATTTTTTATTGCCCCTACCTGTGGATTGATTATTCTTTAACGATTTACTTATTCAGATAGTTATCCACAAAACAATAAGCTGTTTTGCCTTAGATAATATAGTAATCCCCAGTGTTATCCACATTATCCACAAGAAACCCTAGCTTTATCCTCATTTTTATCCTAAGGCTTATCCACATCCATTTTATCTACATCATCTACGTCTTCTTCGACTTTTGCCACTGCAACTATTTCTCCATCTTCCTCTACCCTCATTAAAATGACGCCCTGAGTATTTCTACCTGTAATAGATATCTCACTTACTGGTATTCTTATTATTATGCCCTTTGAATTTATGATCATCACATCTTCATTTTGGTATACTAACTTTAGGGCAGCCAATTTTCCTGTTCTCTCAGTTATATTCATGGTAAGTATACCTTTGCCACCTCTAGTTTGTGATCTATATTCGTCTATAGGGGTAAGCTTTCAGAAACCTTTTTCACTAACTGTTAGGACATAACTTCCGTCTTTTACTATACCCGTATCCATTACAAAATCATCTTCATCTAGATCTATCCCTTTAACTCCCATAGAGTTTCTTCCCATAGATCTCACATCAGACTCGCTAAATCTTATGGCTTTACCTTTATTAGTAGCAAGTAGTACCTCTTTTTGTCCATCTGTTAGATGTACTCCTACTAGTTCATCTTCTTCTCTTAGATTTATGGCAATGATTCCACTACGTCTAATATTTTGGAATTTATCTAAAGATGTCTTTTTAACTATTCCTTCCCTAGTTGCCATAAGTAGATAATGATCATTATCATCCCCATCTTGAATGGGTATAAAAGACTGTATCCTCTCATCTGGCATTAGATCTAGTATATTTACAACAGCAGTACCTCTTGCCTGCCTGCTGGCCTCTGGTATCTCATAGGCCATCAGTTCATATACCCTGCCAAGACTTGTAAACAAAAGAAGCCTTTGATGGGTAGTTGTTATATAAAAGTCTTTTATAAAGTCCTCATCTCGGGTAGATAGACCGGCTATACCTCGTCCACCTCTTCTTTGGCTTTTATATACAGATAGAGGTGTGCGTTTAACATAGCCAAAATGGGTAAGGGTTATTACCACATTGTGTTCATCTATCAGATCCTCTATATCTATATCATGTCTATGGGGGATTATCTCTGTTCTTCTTTCATCGCCAAATTTATCTCTTATAGCGATTAGTTCATCTTTTATAATATTATATAAAAGGGTCTCATCTGAAAGTATTGACCGTAAATACTCTATATTCTCTTTGACTTCTTTAAATTCTATCTCTATCTTTTCACGTTCTAATCCTGTAAGTCTTTGAAGCCTCATATCTAATATAGCCTGGGCCTGTAGCTCTGATAGATTAAAGTTATCTATGAGCCCTTCCTTTGCCACCTGGGCCGTCTCAGAGCCCCGTATAAGCCTTATAATCGCATCTATATGGTCAAGTGCTATCAAGAGTCCCTGAAGGATATGAGCCCGTGCCTCGGCCCTTTCAAGGTCAAATTTGGTTCGCCTTGTTACCACATCTTTTTGATGATCTATATAGTGATATATCATCGTCTTTAGGTTTAAAACCTTTGGCTCATCATCTACTAAAGCTAAGAGTATCACACCAAATGTCTCTTGCATCTGGGTCTGCTTGTATAAGTTATTTAGTATTATTTCCGGATTTTCATCACGCCTAGTTTCAATTACAATGCGCATTCCATCCCTATCTGATTCATCTCTTATATCAGAAATACCCTCTAATCTCTTATCTCTTACTAATTGGGCCATTCTCTCTATGAGCCTGGATTTGTTCACCATATACGGAATTTCTGTCACAACTATTCTAGATCGCGATCCTGGCATATCCTCTATATGGGCTTTAGATCTTATTATAACTTTACCACGTCCCGTTTTATAAGCATCTTTTATGCCCTTCATGCCTAAAACAGTACCACCTGTAGGGAAATCCGGCCCCTTTATATAAAATAAAAGCTCCTCTAAAGAGAGATCTGGATTATCTATCAGTGCTATAGTTCCATCTATTACCTCATTTATATTATGAGGTGGTATATTCGTAGCCATGCCCACTGCAATACCAGAAGATCCTGTTACCAAGAGGTTCGGAAATCTTGAGGGAAGTACTACCGGCTCTTTCAGAGTTTCATCAAAATTAGGTACAAAATCTACTGTATCTTTATTTATATCGGATAATAACTCCATTGAAAGTCTTGACATTCTCGCCTCTGTATACCTCATAGCAGCTGCAGAATCTCCATCTATAGAGCCAAAGTTCCCATGTCCATCTATAAGTGGATATCTAATAGAAAAATCTTGAGCCATACGCACCATACTATCATATACTGCTGTATCTCCATGTGGATGGTATTTTCCCAGCACATCGCCTACAATTCGAGCCGATTTTCTATAGGGTCTATCTGGCGTCATGCCAAGTTCATACATAGAATATAATATGCGTCTATGGACTGGCTTAAGTCCATCTCTCACATCAGGAAGCGCCCTTCCCACAATGACACTCATGGCATAGTCTATATATGATTTTTTCATCTCATCTTCAATATTTATCTTTATAAATCTTTCATCGTTCAGTGTCATAGATCATTCCTCTTTCTATATGTCAAGATTTTCGGCAAGTTTTGCATTTAATTCAATAAACTCTCGCCTTGGTTCTACTCTCTCGCCCATAAGTATAGTAAATATCTCATCTGCCGTAATGGCATCCTCTAGCTTTACCCTT
>JAAZLT010000159.1 GCA_012799205.1 Clostridiales bacterium | reverse complement strand
TCTAGTCCATTAAAGGGCTCATCTAATATAAGCATTTGAGGATCTTCCATTATGGCCTGAGCAATACCTAACCTTTGGCGCATACCTAGAGAATAAGTAGATACAGGTCTTTTCATCTTAGGATCTAGCCCAACCTTTCGTATTACATTAGCTATTTCATTTTTGTTTACTCTTCGGTTTAGGGAGGCCAGTATCTGCAGATTCTTCATGCCAGATATAGTTGGTAAAAATCCTGGTGATTCTATTATAATTCCCATGTCTTCGGGAAAGTCCATATCCCGCCCTACCTGCTGGTAGTCTACATATATCTTCCCTTTACTGGGGTAGAGAAAGCCGCATATACATTTAAACATCACCGTCTTGCCACTTCCATTATTGCCCACAACTCCATGAATCTTTCCTTCTTCAAATTCGTGGCTTATATTATGAAGCACTTCTTCCTCACCGAAGGATTTATAGACATTTTGTAGGCTAATTGCTATATCCTTTTTTCCATTACTCATCACTGTGATCCTCCTGTAAAGTTGAAATTATATTTTTTAATAAAAATATAGGCTATTACAAGGCAGATTAATATTAAAATACCAAATATCAAATAGGTCTGCCAAAGCCTTGGCAAAAGATCATAGCCAAAGTTATGCATATGATATGTGGCATGTTGAAGGGGCGATGCCCAGCCTGTAGCCACATTAGCTATATACATCTGCGGATCAGTTAGATTTAAAAACTCTCTAAAGAGCTGTGGATTTAATAAAAAGCCATAGAGGCTAAATGTAAAGACGCTTCCCACTCCCCAGAATTTGCCCCCTTTAAGATTCATTATCAGCATTATGGATACGGCAAGCAGTATATATAAAAGCATTAGTATAAATATGGTTATCATACAGCTATAGGGCGTTGACATCTCCATGGTCTTTACACTACTTGGAAGGGCCACATGCTCTCCCGCCCCAGAATAGCCAAGGATTGCCCCGGTCTCAGACCAGATATTACCTATGAATGAATTGGGGGCACTTACAATTATGCTAGATAAAAGTATAAAGCCCATATAAATAAATACTGATAGGCAAATATATAGGACCTGACCAAGAAGCCATTTAAGCCTAGTAGTTCGCATAAGATAGTATGCTACACCCTCATCTAAAAATGGCATATCAGAAAAGAGTAATAAAAGTAAAAGTGATGCCAATAAAATAGAGTTACTATCCCCAAATGTCCATACAAAGGGCTCTAGTATCTGCATAGTGGTCTCATATTCATAGCTAAACTTAACTGCCTTATCTGTAAGTAGAAAACACATTACAAAGGCCAGTCCAAATGTCATTATTATTCGTGGATTTCGCCTCCAACGTCTAAAATTATATAGACAGATCTCCCAAATTTGATATATGCCTAAAAATGGTCTAATTCTTTTCACAGCTCATTCACCCTCCGCTCTATAACTACATCATTTAGAATCATGATTATAAAGGTTAGAATCAATATAAAGAGCATTATGCCCCAGTGCTTACCAGGCCAGTAATTCTCTGGCACTATCCATTCTTTAGGATTCATGATGTATATATCTTTAAAATATCTCTCTGAGAGCATCACAAATACATAATATATAACAAAGGGAGATATATATGCTGTGTATTTACTCATAGATAGGTTTGCAAGGGCTGCGCCTAT
>JAAZLT010000158.1 GCA_012799205.1 Clostridiales bacterium | reverse complement strand
CGCTACAAAAACAAATCCCCATATTTAAAAGTGCATTCTTTGATAAGATTTTAAAGGGGGAGTTAAATTCCGTCAGAGAGATCTACGAACAGTCAAAACTATTAAATGTATCCCTAGATGGTCAGCTCTTTAATATCTCTCTTTTACAATTAGAAACATCTTCCCAAGATTTAGGTCAAGATACAATCTCTATGTTAAACAAAAAAAGACTTATAATTATCGACCTATTTAAATCGAAAACAGGATCTGATAGGGTTTATTTTCATAACATCGATCATAACAAAATTGCACTGCTTATTATACATAATATGCGAGATTTGCTGGATTTTAAAATTTATATAAGCGAATACATAGATATACTTAACAACACGTTAAATGATAATCATTATAGAAATGTAATATGGTCTATAGGGGGGATATATGAAAGTCCTATTGATATCTCCCGTTCATATGCAGAGGCCATTGAACTTCTAAATTATAAGAAGATACAGAGAAATGATGATATCTTATACTATACAGATATGCCACAAACCTCTGAGTTCTATTATTTTCCGGATGATATCCAAAGAAGACTATCCAACTATACTAAAAGTGGAGAATCTGAGTATGCTAAAGAACTACTAAATGAAATCTACGTAGAAAATCTATTTAAGAGACAAATATCTCCCTTCATGGCTAGTGCTCTCATAAATGATCTTTGGTGTACCTTGTTTAGACTCCTAGATCAAGATCCATTTGACGATCCAGAATTTATAAATAAGATTCAAGAGCTTGCTGTGCAGCAGGAGGGTATGAATCTAAATGATAGATTTGAAACATGCATAGATACCTATTATAATGTCATCGGAAAATTCCATAGTCATAAAAATAGTCATAACACAAGATTAGTAGAACAAATACTCAAGTTTATAAATGAAAACTATCATGATATGGATTTATCACTAACACTATTGGCAGATGAATTCAATATATCTGATGTATACTTATCCACCTTTTTCAAGGAGCAGACAGGTGAAAACTTTTATACCTATCTACAAGAGCTCAGGATACAAAATGCTAAAGATCTCTTAAAACAAACAGATATGCCTGTTGCTGAAATAGTAAGTACCATAGGCTATTCCTCATATAATACATTTGCAAAGGCCTTTAAGCGAATAGTAGGCATGACCGCAACTGATTATAGAACCCAGCAATAAAATTCTCAGCCCTCACTAAATTCACATAGGCATAATATACTTTGCAATCATTATAAAATGTAGCACCGAGCCAAAGGATACAAATATATGGAAAACCTCATGAAATCCTAGTTTCTCTGGTAGGAATTTTATCCTTTTAGTAGCATATATCACTCCTCCTATGGTATAAGCTATTCCCCCTAGCGTCATAAATACCATAGCCCCTACAGGTAGACTACGAATTAGTTTGAAAAGCGGGATTAATGCCATCCACCCTAATGCAATATATAATATCGTAGAAAATGTTCTGGCAGTGCCTGTGAAAAATACTTTCAGTATTATGCCCAATAATGCAAGGCCCCATATGACACTTAGCATAGTCCATTTCCATGCTCCATCCAAGCCATAGTACAGCACAGGGGTATACGTACCGGCAATTAGAATAAAAATTGACATATGATCCAATGTTCTGAGTATCGCTAGTCTATTGGGCGTAGTCTCAACCCAGTGATATGCAGTGCTAGCACCATATAACACTATAACGCTAAGTCCATATATTGTCATAGTGATAAGCTTTGCCATATCTCCAATAGATAATATTACAAGTAAAAAAAGTCCTGCTACCCCCAGTAGAAATGTTATAAGATGTGTCCATGTATTGATAGGCTCCCTCATAGTACCCCTTCCCTTCTAATTAGATCTATATAATAACATCATATATAAGTTTTGGTTGCTTAGGTTTTGTATCCTCTATAGTTATAGCTTCCTTCAATAGCTTTGAAGCTCCTTTGGCGCCTTTTTTATCCCTTACATAGAGCATAGCCAACGCCTCGTATCTATCTACCCATGGGCCTATCCTCTTTTTCATCATAATACCCAGGCTGTGATCTAT
>JAAZLT010000019.1 GCA_012799205.1 Clostridiales bacterium | reverse complement strand
TACAACCTCTTCATGTATTACATTGCATTTTATATCTTCTATACTAGCATCGAATTTTTCCAACAGACCACCCCCCCTCTTAATTTCATATGAACAAGTATTCATATGTTCATATATTATATAACCAATTATATATATTTGCAACAAATTTTATAAAAATATATTGACAAGAATACACTCCCGTGTTTATAATAGGTTAACTTTTTGTTTACAATCGCTAAACATGCATCTTAGAATGTAAGGGGGCAATGATATGGATATAGGTGCAAAGATAAAAAGACTTAGAATGCAGAATAATTTAACGCAAAAGGAGTTGGCAGATAGGGCAGAGCTTTCTAAGGGATTTATATCCCAGGTTGAGCGAAACCTCACTTCTCCCTCTATAGCCACGCTTATAGATATATTAGAGTGTCTTGGTACTGATCTTAAAAATTTCTTTGATGATACTTTTGAGGAAAAGATTGTATTTGGGAAAGAGGATGTCTTTGAAAAAGATAATAGTAGGCTAAAGCATCATATTACTTGGCTTATACCTAATGCTCAGAAAAATAGTATGGAACCCATCATTCTTTCCCTACAAGAAGGTGGAAAGTCGGAGATTGACTCACCTCACGACGGTGAGGAATTTGGCTATGTATTAGTAGGCCGCATAGATATTCATATAGGGCCACGCAAGTTTAGAGTGAAAAAGGGTGAGAGCTTTTATTTTAAACCAACTATGACGCATTTTATAGAAAATGCCGGGAAGACGAGAGCAGAGGTGCTCTGGATAGCTGCTCCACCTACATTTTAATAGGAGGCGATAAGATAATGAAACAAAATCTATTAGAACTTAAGGATGTCTCAAAATTATTTGATACTACAGAGGCACTTAAAGATATTGACTTAAATGTTAAAAAGAATGAGTTTATAACTCTACTAGGCCCAAGCGGCTGTGGAAAGACCACCATACTTAGAATAATAGGTGGGTTTGAATATCCAACAAATGGTAGGGTTTATTTTGAGGATATAGACATTACAGATATGCCTCCCTATAAAAGACGGGTCAATACTGTATTTCAGCGCTACTCTCTATTTCCTCATATGGATGTATACGATAATATAGCCTTTGGGCTTAATATTAAAAAGGTCAACAAAAATACTATAAAGACAAAGGTCGAAAAGATGCTAGATCTGGTAAATCTCTCTGGGTTTGAAAATCGCACTATCGATTCTTTAAGTGGTGGTCAACAACAGAGGATAGCTATTGCAAGGGCTTTAGTAAATGAGCCCGAGGTCCTTCTTTTAGATGAGCCCCTTGCTGCCTTAGACCTAAAACTTAGAAAAGAGATGCAGGTGGAACTTAAAAATATGCAACAGAGCCTTGGCATAACATTCGTATATGTAACCCATGATCAAGAAGAAGCTCTTACAATGTCTGATACTGTTGTAGTTATGAATCATGGTGTGATACAGCAGATGGGTTCCCCTGAGGATATATATAATGAGCCAAATAATGTGTTTGTGGCTGATTTTATAGGTGCAAGCAATATAATAGATGGTATTATGATTCAAGATCTATTGGTGGAGTTTAGTGGAAGAGAATTTATATGTGTAGATAAAGGCTTTGGTGAAAACAGACCTGTAGATATTGTTATTAGGCCAGAAGATATAAAAATTGTTGATAAAGACGCAGGCATGCTTGAGGGCATAGTCAAGTCAGTTACATTTAAGGGAGTACACTATGAGATTCTGGTCGAAAGTCAGGGATATACTTGGATGGTACACACTACTTTAATAGAAGAGGTAGGCAGAAAGGTTGGGCTTAGTATATTTCCAGATGATATACACATAATGGAAAAAGAGGAGGGGTTATAGTGAATAGAAAAAGCTTTATGGCATACCCATATGCTCTTTGGATGTTTTTATTTATAATTGTACCCATACTACTTGTGCTCTATTATGGCTTTACTATAGAGACTAGTGCAGGTTCAGGGTTTTCCCTGCAAAATTTTGCACGCTTCTTAGAGCCTGTATATCTAGTAGTATTGCTCAGATCTCTTGCCCTAGCAGCCCTTAGTACTATAATTTGCCTTTTGCTTGGCTACCCTCTTGCTATGATATTGGCAGATAAAGATTTTGAGAGAAGAAATATAATGCTACTTCTTCTAATGGTACCTATGTGGATGAATTTTTTACTTAGGACCTATGCTTGGCTAACATTGCTTGAGAAAAAGGGTATTATAAACAGCATCCTTACATCTTTAAATCTACATAATATAAATATAATATATACAACCAAAGCAGTAGTTTTGGGCATGGTCTATAATTTCTTGCCTTTTATGGTCCTGCCTATATATACAGTTTTAAGCAAGATAGATAGAAGTGTAATAGAAGCTGCAGAAGATTTGGGAGCCGATTCTATCACTACATTTAAAAAGGTCATATTTCCTCTTAGTCTGCCAGGGGTAGTATCCGGCATCACTATGGTGTTTATGCCGGCAGTAACAACATTTATAATATCTAGGCTCCTTGGTGGAGGGCATTATAAGCTAATAGGTAACCTAATAGAACAGCAGTTTTTAAGTGTATATGACTGGAATTTTGGTTCAGCTATTTCAATTATTATGATGATTGTTATTCTAATTAGTATGGCAATACTATCTAAGTATGAAGATGTAAAGGAAGGAGGGGGGCTATTTTGAAAAGATTTTTGCAACGCTTTTATGTGTTTATAATATTCCTATTTCTATATGCACCTATATTCGTACTGATGGCCTATTCCTTTAATAGTTCCCGCTCTAGGGGTGCATGGGGAGGTTTTACGCTTAAATGGTATAGAGAACTTTTTAGAGATAGGACCATAATGATGTCGTTAAAGTATACCATAATAATAGCCATACTTGCGGCCATTATATCTACCATAATAGGTACTGCATCGGCAATTGGGATATCTCGCATGAAGAAAATTCCTAGAAGTATTATGATGAATATAAGTTATTTACCAGTATTAAATCCAGATATAATTACTGGGGTATCACTTATGATATTATTTATATTCCTTAAAATGAACTTTGGGTTTTGGACCATGTTGATAGCGCATATAACCTTTAATATTCCCTATGTGATACTCTCTGTGATGCCGAAAATAAAGCAGTTGGATCCTAATATATACGAAGCTGCCTTAGATCTTGGAGCATCGCCGACCTATGCATTTTGGCGGGTTATAATCCCGCAGCTTATTCCAGGGATTGTGACAGGTTTTATGCGGGCCTTTACACTCTCTATAGATGATTTTGTAATAAGTTTTTTCACAACAGGGGTGGGAGTGCCTAACTTATCTATCACCGTGTTTTCCATGGCAAGACGTGGTGTAAATCCGAAAATAAATGCACTATCTACACTTATGTTTTTAAGTGTACTGATACTGCTTATAGTGGTAAATATTAGAATGTCTAGAGATGTAAAATCAAAGAAACAAAAGGAGGGTATTATTATATGAAAAAAAAATTACTAGTTTTTATAACATTGCTTGCTCTAGCAGCTACTACATTACTATCAGGATGTGGACAAAATACAGATAGGGTAACTCTAAATGTATATAATTGGGGAGACTATATAGATGAGGATGTCATACGCGAATTTGAGAAGATTCATAATATAAGGGTAAATTATGATACCTACGCCACTAATGAAGAGATGTATGTAAAAGTCAAGTCTGGTAGTAGTAAATATGATGTACTATTCCCATCAGATTATATGATAGAGCGTATGATTGAAGAGGACCTACTTCAAAAAATTAATCTTGATAATATACCTAATTATAAATATATAGAGCCACATTTTAAAAATCTCGACTTTGACCCGAATAATGAATACTCTATACCCTATTTTTGGGGGACAATGGGCATACTATTTAATACAGCTATGGTTGATGAGCCTGTAGATAGCTGGACAATACTCTGGGACGAGAAATATAAAGATGATATATTTATGATAGACAGCCAAAGAGATTCCATTGGCATTACGTTAAAAATGCTAGGGTATTCTTTAAATACAGTGGATGAAAAGGAATTAGAGGAGGCCAAGGAGGCCCTAATAGAGCAGCGTCCTCTTGTACTTGCATATGTAGTGGATGAAGTCATGGATAAAATGATAGCTAATGAGGCTGCTCTAGCTGTTGTATGGTCTGGTGATGCCACAGCTACTATGAGGGAAAATGATGACTTAGATTATGTGATACCAAAAGAAGGTTCTAATCTTTGGTTTGATTCCATGGTAATACCTAAAGACAGCCAGAGAAAAGAAGAGGCAGAACTTTTTATTAATTTCCTATGCGAAACAGATATTGCCTTTAGGAATGCAGATTATGTAGGGTATTCTACACCTCATACTGAAGCTCGGCAAAAATTAGAGCCAGAGATAAGAGATAGTATAGTAGCCTATCCAAATTTTGAGGATTTAGATGACTTGGAAGTATTCCACCATATAGGTGAAGGTCTAAAACTCTATGATAGAATTTGGACAGATATTACTGCAAGATAGTTGGAATATAATTATTAAAAGAGTATCCCATTTAAAGCCAATGGGATACTCTTTATTTATCTTAATACTTTTTATTCATATATTCCTAACCCGTCTTAACCCTTTATCACTGCCACAGTCTTGAGCCGCTTTATGGGCTCTGCCAAATCTTTTTGATCCTCCATGACAGATTCTATATCTTTATAGGCCTTTCTATATTCCTCTGCTACGTCTCTAAGGCGTCTTTTGCCAAGTATTACGCCTTGCCTTTTAAGGTCTGCCATTACCTGCTTAACTGGATAGTCCCTCTTAGCCTGCCTTCTAGATAATTCTCTGCCAGCACCATG
>JAAZLT010000157.1 GCA_012799205.1 Clostridiales bacterium | reverse complement strand
GAGTATAAGAGGCTCAAAAATCCACATGTATACAAGGTGGACCTATCCCAAGAGCTTTATGACTTAAAACAAAAGATATTAAGAGAGCATTCTTCTTAGCGCAAAATAGGGCCTCCCTTCATACAATGGTATGGAGAGGAGGTCTTTTTATGTTTGGACTTGCGCTATCTGGCGGGGGAGTGAAGGGTTTTGCCCATATTGGCATATTAAAGGGCTTAAAGGCCCATGGCATAAGGCCAAATTGGATATCTGGCTCTAGTGCCGGCGCTGTAATAGCCGCGTTATATGCCATAGGATATAGCCCTAATGATATAGAGAAAATAGCATATTCTTCATATAGGGGCCTTATAGATCTCAATTATTTAGGCTTTATAAAAGGCGCTGTGCAGTTTGCCATAGGAACAGAGATCTCACTAGATGGGCTTATAAAGGGCAATAGAATAGAAACCCTTTTAGAGGAGCTAACAGATGGGCGAACCATGAGAGAGGTAAACATTCCCCTTGCCATAACGGCTGTAGATATAAATGATGGTAGGACTATTATATTTGTCAGTAATCGTAATAGAATGGATGAGGTTAAGGGAGTGGAATATAGAGAGGAGGTAAAGATCTCAAGCGCTGTAAGAGCTAGCATTTCAATACCTGTTATATTTAGGCCTAAGATAATAGACGGGGTAAGGCTTGTAGATGGGGGAGTAACGGATAATTTGCCCGTTTATATCCTAAGAAAGATGGGGGCTAGAAATGTATTAGGAATATACCTTGGATATTGCGGGGAGAGAAGGGCCGAGGTAGATAATATATTTGAAATAGCATCTCAGACCCTGGATATTATGGCGTATCATATTACAAGGTCTAAAAGCGCCGGAGCTGATATTATACTAAGACCTAATATATCAGATCTATCCTCTAAAACCCTTCACAGAGGGGCCATAGATGAATATATTAAGAGGGGATATATGGCAATAGATGATAATATAGATATGATAAAAGAGGCCATAAAACTGTAAGCTTCGACTTTTTAATTCTACAAAAAGAGCGCCTAGGACATGCTATACTTCCTCTTAAGGAGGGGACTACTATGGATGAGAAAAGTATAAGAGTTGGATTATTTGGTTATAGCAAAAAGCAGGTTCTAGATCATATACGGTATATAGAGGAGGATTATGAGGGGGAGCTTGCAAAAAAGCAAGATAGGATGTTTGATCTCATAGAGGAGAATAGGCAGCTTAAAAAACAGATTGAGGATTTAAAAAATGAGATAAAAAATCACAAGGAGCAAGAGATATATATATCAAAGGCTTTGGTAAAGGCTGAGAAAAAGGCTCAAGACATAGTAGAGGCTGGGCATAAAAAGGCTCGTGAAGTCTATTATAAGATGGAGCTTGAAAAGGCCAAATGGCAAGAGAGAGTCAAACAGATAAGAGGGCAGATGCTAGACTTTGAAAGAGCAGTTTGTGAGACATTGGAGGAGTTTAGAGCAGAGGTAAACTATCTTACATCCAAGGAAGTAAGCGAAGCCCTCTTAGAAGATGACAATATAGTGCAAGACGAGATTAGAAGTGTGTCGTAGTTTCGTGAGGACTATGGATATGAGCTGTGAGCTATATTTAATGCTTGTATTTAATATTACATTATGCTAGTCTAAATTATGGACTGACTATAGGGCAGGGGGGACTAGCATTGATAGAACTTAAAAATATCAATAAAACTTTTAGAGTCTTGAGGCGAGATGCAGGGTTTGGCGAAGCCATAAAGACTCTATTTTCACGTGAGTATGCATATATCCATGCGCTAAAGGATGTATCCTTTACCATATCAGATGGTGAGATGGTTGGATATATTGGACCAAATGGGGCAGGAAAGAGCAGTACTATAAAGGTTATGAGCGGGATATTAACCCCAGATAGCGGTGAATGTATAATAGATGGATTAATCCCATGGAAGGATAGGAAAGAGCATGTAAGACATATAGGGGTGGTATTTGGCCAGCGTTCACAGCTTTGGTGGGATGTGCCCGTGATAGATTCCTTGGAGCTAATAGGGGATATATATGATGTAGATAAAAATGAGTATAATAAAAATTTAGAAGAGCTTACATATATGCTAGATTTAGAGGATATATTACAAACTCCTGCTCGCCAGTTGAGTCTCGGACAGAGGATGCGCTGTGAGATAGCAGCATCTTTAATTCACAGCCCAAAGATACTATTTTTAGATGAGCCTACCATAGGATTAGACGCAGTATCTAAAATTGCCGTCAGAGATTTTATAAAAAGGCTAAACAAGGAAAAGGGTACCACTGTTATACTAACTACCCATGATATGCAAGATATTGAGGCCCTAACTGAGAGAATTATACTCATAGGAAAGGGGCAGATTCTGCTAGATGGATCTTTAAACGAGCTAAAGTCTAAAAATTCTAGGTATAAGACCATTACAATGGAATATGTAGGCGATGGTGACTTTAGTTTGTCAGATGGGATAAAATCTATAAAGGTGCTGGACGGGCATGGGGTATTTAGCATAGATACATCTGTAATATCTGCATCCCAGGCTGTAGAGTCCTTTTTAAGGCAGGTAGAGGTAAAGGATCTGTCTATATCTGGATCTACTGCCGAAGAGATGGTAATATCCCTGTATAAGGAGTATGAGATATGAAAAAGTATATAAGCCTCTTTAGGATACGATTTATAAATGGGCTTCAATACAGGGCAGCTGCATATGCAGGTATAGTAACTCAATTTGCTTGGGGGCTAATGGAGATTATGTTATATAGGGCATTTTATAGGGCAAATAGAGCGGTATTTCCCATGGAGTTTTCACAGATGGCATCCTATGTTTGGCTAAAACAGGCCTTTGTTGCACTATTTATGGCATGGTATTTGGATAATGAAATATTTATGCAAATTAGCAGTGGGAATATAGCCTATGAACTTTCAAGGCCCATGGATCTTTATAATATGTGGTTTACTAAAAATATGGCCAATAGATATGCAAGAGTCCTTTTAAGGTGTATACCCATATTAGTTGTAGCTATATTTGTACCAAAGCCCTATGGGCTTTCTATGCCGCCAAGCCCAATTAGCTTTATAATGTTTCTCATAACTGCTATACTAGGCTCCATAACGGTGGTGGCCTTTTGTATGATTATATATATAAATACATTTTATACGCTATCGCCGTCTGGCATGAGATCTATTGCCATATCAATCACTGATATACTGGCCGGGGCGATAATTCCGCTTCCATTTTTCCCAGAGAAGGTACTTCGTATAGTGAAGTTGACACCCTTTGCCAGCATGCAAAACTTATCATTTTTAATATATAGTGGCAATATTACAGGTAGCGAAATGTGGCAGGGGATATCCCTACAGGTATTCCATCTTATTGCGCTCATTATACTGGGAAAGGTATATATGAATAGAGCTTTGAAAAGAGTTGTAGTACAGGGAGGGTAGATGGTATGAATCTATATTTTAAATATTTCCTTATACATATAAAAAGCCAGATGCAATATAAGGCATCATTTTTTATGACAGCTATAGGACAGTTTCTTACCTCATTTGGTGCACTCTTAGGCATTTACTTTTTGATGATAAGGTTCAATAGGGTAGAGGGCTTTACTCTGGATGAAGTACTACTTTGCTTTTCTATAGTGCTCATGGCCTATTCTATAGTGGAATGCTTTGGAAGGGGTTTAGATCTATTTCCAAATCTTATAAGAAGCGGTGAATTTGATAGGATAATGGTACGACCAAGAAATACAGTATTTCAGGTTATAGCTTCTAAGATGGATTTTACTAAGATAGGGCGCCTTTTGCAGGCAGTAATGGTCTTATCTTATGTGATTGTGAAAGGCAAAATTATATGGAACTATAAAAGGGTAATTACGCTCATACTTATGATTGGATCCGGCGCTTGTATATTCTTCGGCCTATTTCTCATATATGCTGCCTTATCCTTTTTTACCATAGAGGGATTAGAATTTATGAATATATTTACAGATGGGGGAAGGGAGTTTGCAAGTTACCCGCTATCTATATATGGTAAAGGGATTCTAAAATTTTTTACATATGTAATTCCATTTGCGCTATTTCAATACTACCCATTTTTATTCCTAATCGGGAGAAGTGATAATACTATATATATGTGCTATCCCATATTGGCATTACTATTTTTGATGCCCTGCTATATTATCTAGAGGATAGGGCTTAGAAATTACACATCTACAGGCTCTTAGATATAACTATAAAAAGGATAGACCCAAAAATAAAAAGATTATTGATTATTAAAAAAAGGGTAGCAGAAACTTTCCAGCTACCCTTTTAAACTTTATTTTAAAGTTTTTAGTGCCTATTAATACATTGGTGGCATTCCGCCGCCAGCGCCTGCAGGCATTTCTGGCTCAGGCTCAGGTATGTCTGCAACAACGCTTTCAGTTGTTAGTATCATGGATGCAACGCTTGCTGCATTTTGAAGGGCAGATCTAGATACCTTTGTAGGATCTATTATACCTTTTTCTACCATATCACCAAAGTCTTCAGCTACTACGTCAAAGCCATAGTTAGCTCCGTCATTTTCCTTGACTTTTTCAGCTATTACAGCGCTTTCAAAGCCGGCGTTGACTGCGATCTGACGTAGCGGCTCTTCTAGTGCACGTCTTACAATGTTTACACCCGTAAGCTCGTCGCCCTCTACATCTAGCTCATCAAGACCCTTTATGGCCTTTATTAGAGCAACACCGCCGCCAGGTACTATGCCTTCCTCAACAGCTGCCCTTGTAGCATTTAATGCGTCCTCTATGCGCATCTTCTTATCTTTCATCTCTGTCTCTGTGGCTGCACCAACTTGGATGACTGCTACTCCGCCAGCTAGCTTTGCAAGTCTTTCTTGTAGCTTTTCTAGATCATATTCAGATGTAGTCTCTTCCATCTGTGCTCTTATAGATGCAATCCTATTTTGTATCTCCTGGGTGTCACCGGCACCTTCTATAATGGTTGTATATTCTTTATCTACTGTAATCTGTCTTGCTTTACCAAGAGTATCTAATGTCACATCTTTAAGCTCCATGCCAATCTCTTCAGATACGACTGTTCCGCCAGTTAGTATTGCGATATCTTGTAGCATGGCTGCACGTCTGTCGCCAAAGCCTGGGGCCTTAACTGCAACGCATGTGAATGTACCTCTTATCTTGTTTAGAACAAGTGTAGCTAGGG
>JAAZLT010000156.1 GCA_012799205.1 Clostridiales bacterium | reverse complement strand
TGTTGAGAGCAATGATCTCATAAAGCAGATCTTTGCATATTCTAGTGTTACAATAGAAGAGTCTTTTACTAGTACAATCCTGATGGTGATGGTTGCCTTAGTTACAATTCTACCAATTGCCATTATTAATAGATTTTTCTTTGAAGAAAAGAATCAGTATTTAAGCCAGATTTATGGGACCAAGGTTAAGAGGGGAGAGCTATATTGGACCAATATTTTGCTAGCTATTATTTTAGCCCTAATAGGGGTTTTATGCACCGCTGGGGGCCTTGGTGGAGTTGCCCTCAGTGTTATGGCAGATAGCTCTATGAAGATGGCCGATTTTCTAGCAATAGGCTTTAACTTATATCCTTCTATATTGTTTTTTATTGGATTAGCTGCATTAGTCTTAGGTTGGACACCAAAGCTAGGAAAGGCAATATACATTTATCTTGCCTATGCGTCTATGCTAAACTACTTTGAAGGAATATTAGATTTGCCAAAACTCGTCTTAAACACAGCACCTCAGAGCTGGCTCTCCCAAATGCCAATGGAAGCCTTTAATATTAAAACCTTTTTTATAGTGATTATTGTCAGTGTAATTTTAATGTTCGTAGGTTATTTTGGATACAACAGAAGGGATATGCTCGAAGGGGCCTAATAGATACGAAAAGAAAAGTTAGAGGTAATTTAATATAAATAAGGTAAAATATATTTAGGGGGTATGGCAGGGTGGACATATTAGAAGCGATAAAGGCACGTCATTCTGTAAGACGTTTTACTGGTAAGAAGATTGAGGGGGAAGTAAAGGAAGCTCTACTAAGAGCAATTGACGAATGTAATGAAGAGAGTGGATTGAACTTTCAACTTTGTCTAAATGAACCAAATGCATTTAAGAGCCGATTTTTTCACTATGGAACGTTTAAAAACTGCAAAGATTATATTGCACTTATCGGCCCAAAAGGAATGGATGAAAAGTATGGCTATTATGGGCAAAAGGTGGTGCTAAAGGCCCAGCAGCTTGGGTTAAATTCTTGTTGGGTAGGGCTTACCTATAATAAATTTAAGATCCCTTGTATCATAGGCAAGGGGGAGAGTATCAGGCTTGTGATAGCTCTAGGGTATGGTAAAACTCAAGGCAGAGCACGTAAATCAAAGGATATTATGAAGCTTTGTAAGGTAGATGGTGATATGCCAGATTGGTTTAAAAAAGGTATGGAGGCAGCCACGCTTGCACCAACGGCATTGAATCAACAAAGGTTTTTAATGATTCTAAACGGTACTACGGTCACGGCCAAGGCCCTACCAGCTCCGTACTCTAAAGTTGATCTAGGAATAGTCAAATATCACTTTGAAATAGGTGCAGGCAAACAAAATTTTAATTGGGGTTAACATAGAGTTTACACTTATTAAACGCTACTAAAACCAATAGTTATATGGTGGATTTTAACAATACGGAAATTTAATTTCTCTTGAAAACATACACTTTAAGTGGTATAATCCATATTAATATTCATAGGCATTTTATATGTTTATTATGCATATGTATATTGATTTAATGTATTAACTAAATATCTAAGGAGGATTTTTATGAAATCACAAACAATCAAGAGAGCTCTTGCTATCTTGCTGACTCTGGTAATGGTTTTCGCAATAGTAAGCTGTACAAAAAAACCAGAGGAAGTAGGAAAAGAAGGCGAGGGCAAAGAAGCTGAAGGAAAATCTGAGGCTAAAGATGATGAAAAAAAGGAAGATGAGCCAGCAGAGGTTACTGCAGATGTACCTGCTGATAGATATGATGCAACTGTTACACCTAGGACTGGCAACAATGAGACAACTCCCTTAGTTGTTAGCACAGGCACATTAGATGGAAAATTTAGTTCCTTTTTCAATACTTCTGCCTATGACACTGATGTTGTCGATATGACACAAATTGGACTTCTTTATTACAATAAGGATGGGGCGCCTGAGGCTGGCATAGATGTACCTAGCCTTGCGTATGAGTATGATCAGGAAGTTAGTGATGATCAGTCCAAATCCGTATATACATTTGTACTTAAAAATGGAATCGAATTTAGCGATGGCGAGCCTGTAACTGCTAAAGACGTTCTATTTTCTATGTATGTATTAAGTGATCCTATGTATGATGGCTCTTCAACCTTTTATACAATGAATATAGAAGGTATAGACGAATACCGTCATCAAACAAGTGCTGATGTACTACACCAAGTAGATGCAATACTAGAAGCTGGTATAAAAGATGACGATGGATCTATGGTAATTAATCCTGCTAATGGAATTTCAGAAGAGCAACAAGAAGCTTTCTGGAGTTACCTAGATGAGGCAGGCGAAAGGTTTGCACAGGAAATAATAGATGTTGTAAATACAGCATATCCACAGTATATAGAAACTGATTTCCAGCCATATACACCAGAAGAGGTTGCAGATGATGAAACTTTGCAAGCGGCATATGGAATGTTAATGTGGGGCTTTGGTGAGCTTGATGAAGATGGTAAATTTACAGATGCTATGGGCAATGAATATGACCTAGCTGAAGACACGATAGATGCTAAAATATATTGGGAAAACATACTAGACGCATACGGCTATGACTTGGACGAAGACGAAGGAATAAACGCTGAAAAAGCCGGGGATGCAAATGTTGAAGACTATGTTAAAGAAGCTTATATAGCCGCCGAAGGTCGAGTAGAGGGCGGAGTAGACAGTATAAGCGGAATTACAACAGGTACAGTTAAATCCGAAGATGGTGTAGAAAGAGAATTTATCAAGATAGTACTAGAGGGTGTGGATCCTACAGCTATATTTAAGCTTGGTGTTACAGTTTCCCCGTTCCACTACTATACCGATGGCTATACAGGTAATCTCAATGATGTAGGGGTAGACGTAGGAAACAAAGAATTTATGGACTTTTTAAAGACAAAGAATGATAGGCCAGTAGGAGCAGGTCCATATGTATTTGATGAGTATAAGGATAATGTTGTATATTATACAGCTAACGATAACTTCATGCTTGGTTCTCCTAAAATAAAGAATTTCCGCTATCAGGAGATCACATTAGGAGCAGAGCTAGATTCTGTACTAACTGGGACAGTTCATTATGCAGATCCATCTGCTGCAACTGAGATAGTTAGCGATATAGAATCAGGCACAGGAAACTATGAAAAATTAGGATATACACTAGTTGATAATGACGGATATGGCTATATAGGACTTCAAGGTCAAGCCATTCCTGAATTTGAAGTTAGAAAAGCTATTGCTCATGCTATGAATGTTCAACTATCAGTAGATGACTATTATGGCGAGCTTGCAAGCGTTAACTATAGGACAATGACCAAAATTCTTTGGGCATATCCTGATAATCCAGAAAACCTATATCCATATGATGAGACGGGTGAAACCTCTAAGGCGCTATTCCTAGAAGCCGGTTATAAATATGATGAGGCAAACAATAAGATGGTATATCCTGATGATCATGAGAAGGCAGGAGAACAGGTAACATTTAAATTCACATTGCCATCTGAGGCTAAGGACCATCCAGCTGGATCCATATTTATAGATACGCAAGAAGTTCTAGCTAAAATAGGTGTAGAGGTTGAAATGGAAGTAGATCAAAACCTTCTAAACAAACTAAACACAGCCTATGAATCTGGTGTCCAAGTATGGGCAGCAGCATGGGGTAGCGGTGGCGTAGACCCAGATATGTTCCAGATCTGGCATTCAGATCCTAATGTAAACCAAGGTCCTCCAAGAAGTGGACTATACTATCTCTATGAGAATGGATCTGATGAAGAGAAGGCTATGCTCACTGAACTAAATGAACTTATAATGAATGGTCGCTCAACGTTAGATGTTGAAGAGAGAAAAGAGATATATAAGAGAGCTCTTGAGCTTTCAACTGGTATAGCTGTTGAGATACCAACTTATCAGAGAAAGAATATGTACGTCTTCAATAAAGATGTAATTAACACAGATACTTTGTTTAGTGGTGAAGATGTTACACCATTCCAATCTCCAATAAGCTTTATCTGGAATGTTGAGCTAAACTAGATATTAGTGAAAATGATGTAATGAGTACAAGGCTTAAATTTCAATTTGAGCCTTGTACTACTTCTTAATGAATTGAGGGTTAGTATGTGGAAATATTTAATTAATAGAATAGCATTGGCATTGTTAATCCTTGTTGGTGTATCAGTACTCATATACTTATTAACTATGTTAATGCCAGCAGATTATATAGATAACCAGACCTCAGCTGCAGTTCAAAGTGGTGCTATGACCATGGATGATGTCCAGCGACTTAAAGAACTTTATGGTCTTGCGGATAAAAGCTTTGGTGGAATATTAAAAAGCTATTTTGCCTGGTTCAAAAGTACAATTACAGGAGATCTAGGTTTTTCATTTTTATATGGTAGACCTGTTACCAAGGTATTATCAGAATATATCTGGATTTCTTTTATAGTTGCATTTATTGCATATGTTTTGCAAATTGTTATAGGTATACCCATGGGCATAAAAGCATCAGTAAACCAATATAGCTCATATGACTATACTGTATCTACATTTGCTATGATGGGTACGGCGTTGCCTTCCTTCTTTTTATCTGCTCTGTTGATGAACTTTTTCGCCATAAGACTTGGAATATTACCCCTACAAGGCTTGGTAACTGCAACAAAAGTGTTTGCAAAAGATGCACATTTTGAAATATTTTGGGACAAGGCCTGGCATCTTATAATGCCTATTACAGTTATGGTATTACTTGGTGTAGGTGGTACTATGAGATTTACTCGTACCAATATGCTTGAGGTGCTAAACTCTGATTATATAAGAACTGCAAGGGCAAAGGGTCTATCCGAACATACTGTTATATATAAACATGCCTTTAGAAACACCATGATTCCATTGGTGACTTCACTCTCTGGCATGTTACCTGGATTATTTGGTGGAGCTATGATCATGGAGACAGTGTTTGCTATACCTGGGATTGGATATATGGCCTTAAGGGCAACACAGCAAGGCGATATACCCTTTATAATGGGATATAATATGTTTTTATCCATTCTAACAGTTGTCGGCATGTTAATATCGGATATTATGTACATGGTGGTTGACCCCCGTGTCAAACTATCATAAGGGGGCGATTGTTGAATGTCTTTAGATACTGAAAAAAGAGAAAAGAGAAGCTATGGTGATCTTGGCGATCATGTAGAGACAGAATACGAAGAAAATTTTCGCGTTATTTCGCCTAGTAGAATGGTTGCAAAGAGATTTTTAAAGAGTAAGCTATCTATAGTTGGTCTGACTATGATTATATTTGTGTTTCTATTTTCATTTGTAGGACCTATAATAATCAATGCTACATGGAAGTACAAAGAAACTGAGGTTTTTAAAATTGAACGCAACTCGGACATGGTGTCATCAGCCGAATTTAAAGGTGCAGATGGCAAGACTTATACCTATTATGATAAGTCCCAGACTCAAGTTCTTTTTAAGGCACCGCCTTCAAAAGATCATTGGCTTGGAAC
>JAAZLT010000155.1 GCA_012799205.1 Clostridiales bacterium | reverse complement strand
TTTGCATAGGAATGATCCCACCTATCGCCTAAAGCACCGACTAATATAATTTCTTCAGGCCACATTTCAATAGCCTTATCCACTGCTAATTGGGTATCAGTGTCGTCCTTCTCTGTAGGAACAATCTCTATATCGATCCCAGCCTTTTTATATCCGGCTATAAGCTCTGCTGGTGCTGAATCCATATCACCTATAATGAAATTAGGAACCAGACCCATTTCACTGCAGTGACGTACTCCACCATCTGCACATATTATATAGTCTACATCGCCTATTAGGCTCTTAATATAGGCATAGTCTTTGACCCTTCCATTGGAAAATATAGCTATCTTCATAAGCTTGCTCTGCTCCTTAGGGCTTCTAAGGCAAGCCTTCTATCATCTTCATTAAATACAGATGAGCCTGCTACAAATATATTAGCCCCTGCCGCTGAAACCTCCTGTATATTTTTAGGTGATATACCTCCATCTACTTGTATATCTACATCTAATCCTCTATTAGCTATTAGATCTTTTAATTGTTTAATTTTATCTAGCATAGAATTTATGAAGCCTTGTCCTCCAAACCCTGGATTTACTGTCATTATAAGCACCATATCCAGTTCATCTAATACATGCTCTAAAATATCTATAGGAGTGGATGGATTCAAAGCCACTGCTACTTTGCATCCCCTATCCTTTATATGCATTATAGCTCTATGCAAATGTGGCAATACTTCTGCATGTATACTAATACTGTCCGCGCCGGCATCTATAAAACTATCTACATAATCCATAGGATTGTTCATCATAAGATGTACATCAAATGGCAATTGAGTAACCTTGCGTATAGATTCTACAACTACAGGCCCTAGTGTTAAATTGGGCACATAATGCCCATCCATTACATCAATATGTACCCAGTCCGCTCCTGCCCTTTCTATAGAATCTATTTCTTCGCCTAGCCTTGAAAAATCAGCAGACAGTATTGATGGTGCAATCTTTATCATCTATAGTCAACTCCTCTTTCTTCAATTTCTTCTAATATTTTAATATATCTCTCGTATCTGTGTCTAGAAATAT
Organism: Clostridiales bacterium; assembly: GCA_012799205.1. GTDB lineage: Bacteria > Bacillota > Clostridia > Caldicoprobacterales > Xylanivirgaceae > JAAZLT01. The sequence continues at coordinate 873 of JAAZLT010000155.1, read as the reverse complement.
TGCCTTTGTCAACATTTTCTTTAACACTGCATCCAGGCTCTCTTACATGTATACATTTGGATCCAAATCGACATCCATAATTATACTCTACAAATTCAGGATAACAATTAGCTACTACTCTATCTTCTATATTTTGTATTGCCACCGAACTAAAGCCTGGCGTATCTGCAATCATACCTCCACTTGGAAGTGGGAGAAGTTCCACATAGCGGGTAGTATGCCTTCCTCTTCCCAGTCTCTGGCTTACACTTCCCACTTCTAAATTAAACTTAGGATATAATGCATTTAACAAAGACGATTTGCCCACTCCTGATTGCCCTGCTAATGTAGTAATGCCATCAGTGAGCCCATGAGATAACTCCTCTATGCCCTCTCCTGTTAAAGATGATACTAAAAATATCTTCCAGCCCGTATTTTCATACATTTCTATAATTCTATCTATATCTGTCTGTTTTGCTTTATCAATTTTATTTATAATGATAATAGGCTCAATGTCTTGTATACAACTATAAATTAACATTTTATCTGCTAAAAGGTAGTCTGGATTTGGATTTTTAGTAGCTAATACTATGCCTATATAATCAATATTCGCAATAGCAGGCCTGGAGAGCAAATTTTTTCTTGGTAAAATCTCTTCTATCAAGTCTAAATTCTCAGATAATTTCACCCTATCCCCTACAGTAGGTCTTATTCCGTCTTTACGGAATACTCCTCTAGCTTTGCATTCAACAATATGTTCACCTATTTTTACATAATAAAAACCACCTATTCCCTTCATGATAATGCCTATTCTATCCATATTAGCCCCCTTCCTTTTTTGTATAATCTATAGTTACTCTGCGCTTTAACTGATTATCTATATATATATTGTAA
>JAAZLT010000154.1 GCA_012799205.1 Clostridiales bacterium | reverse complement strand
TTTCCCTTGGGTTATCTCTTACTATTGGACCTGTATGTATATGGGTGGAGTGTATCATTATATTCTCTTTTGGAATATCTAGTTTATTCGAGATCATCTCCCGGGCCCTGTCTGCATAATTTGTGCCTAGCCCGATAAAATCACAGCTCATTATAACTGCCATATCACATTTGTTAGCAAATACTAGAGCAGATGCATAAAGCGGATCTAAAATATCATCTGCAAGTCTTTCACTGAAATACCCTGCCAACCCCACCCCAAGGGGAGGAGTAATATCTACCTTTGCAAACCCTGCCTTTATACTGCTATTCATTTGCCTTTAGCCCCCTTATATGTTTGACATATGAACACAGGGATTATAGTCATAAAACTATAATCCCTATATTTTTAAAGCTAAAAATCTACAAATTATTTCCTATACCCTTCTACTACCTTAATTATCGCCCTACCTATAAGCTCCATATGTTCCTCTTCTAGAGTTGGATGGAGATTGGTTATAAATGTTCTATCTTCTAGCCATGCAGCATTTTCGCAAAATACCTTCGTGTAATCTATATCAGTATTATTAGGGTCGCCAAATGGATAGTTTAGTTTTCCAAAGCCATTTTTATTTACATATGCACTCTCTTTATAAGATTGTGGCCAAAATACCGGTCCTGCCGGAGCACCCTCAGCATCTAGTGCATCTATAAACTCTCTTATATCACAGTTTAGATTATCAATATCTAATACTATAGGAAATACGAAAAATCCATTTAGATTCTCCTCATCATGTATAGGCAGATACGTAACCTCTGGAATATCTTTAAGCATATCTATCAATATCTGCCCGTTTTTACGTCTTCTTGGAAGGTTCCAATTGGCAAGTCTTTCAAGTTCTCTTATGCCAATTGCGGATTGAAGTTCTGTAAGTCTATAGTTAAACCCTACAGTGTTATGGATATATGGAAGCTTTGCCTCCAGTTCCAAAAGCCTTATCCTCTCTCTGACATCATATCCGTGATCTCTAAAGGATCTCATATTCCAAATTGCATCCTCATCATCGGTTATAACAGCTCCACCTTCGCCGCCTGTGGTAAATGTCTTACTCTGGCAAAAGCTAAAGCAACCAGCGTTTCCAAATGTGCCTACCATCTTTCCTTTATAAGTAGCCCCGTGAGCCTGTGCACAGTCTTCTATCACATATAGATCATGCTCTTTAGCAATGGCCATTATAGCATCCATATCTGCTACATTTCCATATAGGTGAACAGGTAGTATAGCCTTTGTTCTATCGGTTATCTTCCTTTTTATATCCTCTGGATCTATACAATGTGAATGTTTTTCAACATCTGCAAACACTGGTATTGCACCGGCTTGACATATGCTAAAAGATGACGCTATAAATGTATATGATGGAACTATAACTTCATCTCCCGGTCCTATATCAAATGCAGCAAGCGCTGTATGTAGTGCAGTAGTTCCATTTGATGTGGATATACAATACTTTGCGCCATGATACTTAGCATATCTTTTTTCAAACTCCATACCTACGCTGCCAAAATCTCCATCTTCTTTGATACCTTTTATAATGGTTGCATCTCCAGTCCAATAGTTTACCTTCCCTTCATCTAACATCCTTTCAATATCTTTTACTACTTTCATGTCAAACTGTGGCCAAATGGGCAGACTCTCGTTTATAGTCTTTTCTCCTCCGTTTATGGCTAGCTTATCGACCATTTTTATTCCTCCCCTAAATTAGTTTATTTTAAATGTTCATACGGCGCACTTATTAATACAAGACACTCTCTCACAGACTATCTAAAATTTCGACTGCACTATCCACAAGTTCATAGCCCGTATTGGGTCCAAGATTTGTATATTGAGATAATCTAGGTTCATAACCACCTTGTTCGAAAGCCTCTCTTACAGGAATATATCCATATGCTCCGTTTGTAAGTTCGCTAATTGCAGTATAGCCAAATTTAGACCTTCTCTTTATATCCAATCCGAATTCTACAAACACTTCACCGGGCAAACCTACAATAGCTAAGTCTCCAACGCCTATCACTTGCACTTCTAACTCTACTTTTCTTTTATCCGATCTTGAGAGCTCTAATATATCCTTTGCAAACAAGATCTCTGATTCGGGCTTATCACGGGTGTTTAACACATTTCTCGCCTCTATTAACTCCTCTTTTGTAGCCTCTCTTATGCTAGCTTGTATATGTCTTGAGGCACATAACACCTTAGGATTATTCAGATATTCTACCCTCTGCATCACCTTAAATACTTCGCCTGCTAAAATTCTGCCCATCTTCTTATGATGGTCTTTCACTATCTTCATATTTCCCGTCACATCTAAATGGTTTATATTGCCACATGTGCCCGTGAAAAAGAGAGTTATAAAATCGTCACCATAGAGCCTCTTAAGTACCCTTCTCAATTCCCCGGGATAATCTGCGCTAAATTTATCTCCCCCCACTACATCTAGGTGGCAGGTATAGTTTACTATGGCTCCTATGGGTGTCCCATCCTCATTGTCAACTCTCGCTACTAATACCTCAGGATCTATAGGTCCAACAGGTTTCACTATAGAGGGATTGTTGATTCCAGGATTTGTTCTATATGTTCCATCATCCATTAGAAATCTTCTATTAAACGCTATACTCTCTTCGTGGCCTATGCCAATACCTATATTTACAGATTGCATTCTTTTCAGTGCTAAAAGCGCAGCATCACATATTTTTCTTATTAGATATTTTACATAGTTTTCATCTCGTTCATTGCCA
>JAAZLT010000153.1 GCA_012799205.1 Clostridiales bacterium | reverse complement strand
GATTGTTATTATCCGGAGAAAAGTAGTGAGGGATATTATGAAAGTCATGAAGCAATCTGTGTTTTGAACACCGGGGAGAGAGACGCTAATTTAAATATAACACTATATTTTGAGGATAGGGAACCAAGTAGTGGATTCAAGGCCATATGTCCCAGTAAACGAACGAACCATGTGCGATTGGATGAAATTACAGATGATGCAGGAAGAAAAATTCCCCGGGGAGTGCCCTATGCAATTGTGCTGGAAAGTGATGAACCAATAGTGGCCCAATACAGTAGACTTGATACTACTCAGGCAGAGCTGGGGCTAATGACTACCATGGCATATCCGCTATAGATTTTATTCACTTTATTTCTATTTTAGGAAAGAGGTGTAATCATGGATGTTGGAGTTGTAAGCAGGAGTTTTCCACAGCTTACAAACGTGGAAATAGCAGATTTCATGGCTAAAAACGGATTTAAGTGGGTGGAGCTATGTTTTGCTAGTATAGATGCAAACTATTGGCGCTATAACGGACGATCTGATATTTCGGATCTCATAGGAGATAAAGCGGCTAAGCTAATAAGCGATTATAGGAGTAAAGATATAAAAGTAACAGCCATAGGTGTCTTTACAAACCTATTAGAGCCCGATGAAAGAGAACTTGAGGAAAACCTATTGTATTTTGAAAAGCATATGCAAATAGCATCCCAAAATAAGGTTCCCTTTGTGTCTACAGAATCGGGATTTATAGAAGGTAGACGTGGAATATTAGCTGATAGCTATGAAGAGGATTTTAATAGACTTTTAGATTGTCTCAAATGGCTTACAAAAAAGGCAACGGAATATGATATAAATATAGCCTTTGAGCCTTGTGTTTTGGACATAGTGCCAAGTGCAAAGAGAATGTTAGATCTAATTAATCAGGTGGGCTCGGATAGACTAAAAGTTTTATTAGATCCTGCTAACTTAATTGCAAATAGCTCTGAGAAAGATATGTTTAAATATTTGGCTCCTCATATAGGCTATTTTCATGGTAAGGATCGGAAAGTAAATGATGCCTATGGCAAAGTGGTAGGAGATGGTGATATAGACTGGAATTTGTTTTTAAGATTATACAAAGAATACACCAATGGAAAACCGTTTATATTAGAATATGTTAATATAGATAATGTATGTGAGATTCGGGATAGAGTATTAGAATATTCAGGAGGGGGAAAATAGATGAAAACTCAAAAGAGTGTAAAAGATCAATACATTTTGGCAAAAGAGCAATATGCTAACCTTGGAGTAGATACGGATAAAGCTATAGAGAAGGCGGATGAAATTTCTATATCTATGCACTGCTGGCAGGGTGACGATGTTGCAGGATTTGAAAACCCAGAGGGAGAACTTACAGGTGGCATTCAGGTGACGGGAGCCTATCCTGGAAAGGCTAGAAATGCTGAAGAACTAAGGGACGATATGGCTATGGCTATTTCTATGATACCAGGCAATCTAAGAGTAAACCTGCATGCAATATATGCCGAGACGGGGGGAACGAGGGTAGATAGAGATTCGCTTGAGCCAAAGCATTTCAAGGGAT
>JAAZLT010000018.1 GCA_012799205.1 Clostridiales bacterium | reverse complement strand
ATGGCAATTGCAGAAAGTCATCTAGCGGCTAAGTTTAATAGACCTGGATATGATATTGTAGATCACTATACATATGTACTATCTGGCGATGGATGCATGATGGAAGGTATAACTTCAGAGGCTGCATCCCTTGCAGGTACATTAGAGCTATCAAAGCTTATAGTATTATATGATTCAAATAGAATTTCTATAGAGGGCAGCACAGATATTGCATTTAGAGAAAATGTTGCTAAAAGGTTTGAAGCCTATGACTGGCAGGTAATAGTCGTAGAAGACGGAAATGATATAGAGGAAATAGGTAAAGCTATTGAAAAAGCCAAGGCCGAAAAAAGAAGGCCTACTATGATAGAGATAAAGACAGAGATAGGATATGGTTGCCCCGAAAGGCAGGGTACAGCCTCTGCCCATGGTGAACCTTTGGGCGAGGAAAATATAAAAGCTACAAAGGAATACCTTGGATGGGAATGGGATGAACCATTTTATGTTCCAGCAGAAGTTAGGGAGCATATGGCATCTATAAAGCAAAAAGGTAAAGAAACGGAGGAGAGTTGGGATAAACTTTGGGAGAATTATAAAAAGGAGTATCCGGATCTTGCCGATGAATGGGAGTTATGGCATAGTGAGGAATTACCTGTAGACTTACTAGAATGTGAGCATTTTTGGAACTTTGATGGTGAACTTGCAACTAGAGGATCTTCAGGTATAGTAATAAATAGACTTTCAAAGGCAATACCCAATCTAATGGGGGGGTCTGCAGATCTTGCCCCATCTACTAAGACCATAATGGAGGATAGGGATTCCTATTCTGCAGAAAATAGACTAGGTTCTAATATGCATTTTGGGGTACGTGAACATGCAATGGCTGCCATTGGAAATGGTATGGCCGTTCATGGCGGACTAAGACCATACGTGGCTACATTCTTCGTATTTAGTGATTATATGAAAGGTAGCATGAGGCTATCAGCCCTTATGGGACTGCCCCTAGTATATGTCCTAACCCATGATAGTATTGGGGTAGGTGAAGATGGACCGACCCATCAGCCCATAGAACAACTAGCCGCCCTTAGAAGTATGCCTAATATGACAGTATTTAGGCCAGCAGACTCAAAAGAGACGGCAGCAGGCTGGTATGCAGCCTTGACAAGAAGAAATAGCCCAACTTCTCTTGTACTAACTCGTCAGAATCTGCCGCTATACGATGAATCTGGCAAGGATGCTTTAAAGGGTGGATATATATTATCCGATTCAGAAAAGGAGACGCCGGATATACTACTCATGGCTTCTGGCTCAGAGGTAGAGCTCATATACGAGGCACAGAAAGTTCTAAAAAATGAGAACATAGACGCAAGAGTAATAAGCATGCCCTCTTGGGAGATGTTTGAAGAACAGCCAAAGGAATACAGGGAGAAGGTCATGCCTACAGATGTAAGAGCAAGACTGGCAGTGGAAGCAGCCTGTGAAACAGGTTGGCATAAATACGTAGGGCTTGATGGTGATGTAATAACCATAGATGAATTTGGTGCTTCAGGTCCTGCTGATAAACTGTTTAATGAATATGGATTTACAGTTGAAAATGTTGTGAAAAAGGCTAGGCAGATCCTAAACTTAGATTAGGACATTGACATATGCCTAAACTAGGTATACTCCGCCTAGTTCCTAAATAGGATTGGAAAAACCCGATTATAAATCGGGTTTTTCCAGTTTAAATATGAATGAGAGGCAGGTTAGCGCTATGAATGTCATTATTATAGGGGCCGGAAAGCTGGGAATTAAGCTAGCTAAGCTCTTAGTGGAAGAGGATATAGATGTTACAGTGGTGGATAAAGACGCCCAGGTGCTGAGCAATTTAAATGAGCACTTAGATTGTTTAACTGCGATAGGAAACGGCATAGATATAAAGATATTAAAAGAGTTAGGGATTGCAGAATATGATTTACTAGTAGCATCTACTGAGAGTGATGAGGCCAATGCCCTTATTTGCTCTCTGGCTAAAAAACTTGGGTGTGCAAAGACTATTGCGCGAATAAGAAATCCTGAGTATATGCAGCAGCTTGACTTTATAAAGGCGCAGATGGGGATAGATCTAATAATAAATCCAGACCTTGCTACTGCAATGGTGATAGAGAGATATCTTTTAAAAAGTTATGGTTTCTATTCTGATTATTTTGCCAGCGGAAAAGTAGAGATGATGGATTTTAATATTCATTCAAATGATGATTTTGTTGGGAAAGATATCAAAGATCTCAAGGGGTTTGACGATCTTCTTATAACCGCAATATCAAGAAAAGGAGAGCTTATAATACCAAATGGCTCTACCAAGCTTATGAGGGATGATATAATCTACATTATTGGTAATTGTAATGAAATACGAAAGATAAGCGACTCCTTTGGGGATGGGCATAGACAAAAGGCAGTAGAGAGGGTAGTGATATTGGGCGGAGGAAATATAGGATATTATTTGGCGGATAGGCTCTCCAAAGAAGGTGTTCTTGTAACTATTATAGAAAAATCGAATGCGGTATGTAAAAACCTAACTGAAAAACTAGATAATGTGTTAGTAATTCATGGCGATGGTACAGATATTCACCTTTTGGAAGAGGAATCGCTAGATGAAATGGATGCATTTGTAGGTGCTACTGGATTTGATGAAGAGAATTTGCTCATGGCTCTTATGGCAAAACAACTTGGAGTTGGGAGGGCTATCGCCAAGATAAGTAAGGCAAACTATGAAAAGATAATAGATAGGCTAGATATTGACGTGGCCATAAACCCTGTATATATTACAGCTAGCGATATACTTAAGATTGTAAGAGGTGGTAAGGTAATATCCGTGTCACTTTTGCTGGGTGCAGATGCAGAGGTGACAGAGATGGTTATAGAAGAAGATTTCCCCTTTATGGGGGAACCTCTATCTAGCATGAGATTACCCGAGGGCATCATAATAGGTGCTATAGTTCGAGGCGAAGATGTAATTATTCCAAAAGGAGATTCTATAATAGTGGAAGGTGACAGGATAGTGGTTTTTAGTCTTACAGAAGACCTTCCAAGTTTAAAGGTGTTTTTTCAGGGCAAAAAGGGAGGGATATTAGGTGAATTATGGAATCGTGTTAAAGGTACTAGGTAGCCTCCTCATCGTAGAATCAATTTTAATGGTCCCATCTTATATAATAGCGCTCGTTACATCTGGCAAAGATAAAAATGCCTTCCTTATTGCTATAATACTGACTATGGCAACTGGCCTTATTTTGTCTTTTAAAAAAGGGATTAAAGCACATATAAGGGCCAGGGATGGCCTTGCCATTGTGACATTTGGATGGATACTTTCATCTATATTCGGCGCTATACCCTTATATATGGGAGGAAGTACTAAGACGTATATAGATGCCCTATTTGAGACTGTGTCAGGATTTACAACCACGGGGGCTACTATTTTATCTGAGGTTGAGACGCTTCCTATGGGTACAATTTTTTGGAGATCATTTACTCATTGGATTGGAGGTATGGGCATTTTGGTATTCACCCTTGCCCTATTGCCGGCTCTTGGAATAGAGGGATTTCAGATATTTAAAGCGGAAAGCCCAGGCCCGGTGGCTGGAAAGATTGCCCCCAAATTAAAGGATACTGCAAAGATACTTTATATGACATATCTTATTTTAACTCTAATACAGATAGCACTTTTGATTCTAGGTGGGATGGGAATTTTTGATTCGCTTGTCCATACATTTGGGACTGTAGGCACAGGGGGGCTCTCATCTAAAAACTTAAGTATAGGGCACTATAATAGCAGTTATATTCATGTTATAATTGGAATATTTATGATGTTATCGGGGATAAACTTTTCACTGTACTATGGTTTATACAAGGGTAAGGGTAGATTGTTTTTCAAAGACGAAGAATTAAGATTATACTTGGCTATAATAGCTGTATCTGTGGTGGCTATTAGTTTAAACCTACTTGCTACAAGCTATGAAAGACTTAGTACTGCATTTAGAGATTCATTTTTTCAGGTTAGCTCTATTATAACAACTACAGGTTATTCTACAGTAGATTTTGATATGTGGCCAAGCTTTAGCAAGGGAATACTTTTTATGCTTATGTTTATAGGCGGTAGCGCTGGATCTACTAGTGGAGGCATAAAGGTAATAAGGGTCCTTGTCTGGTTAAAGCTAATAAAAAGGGAAATTAATAAACTATTTCATCCAAGGGCGGTGATACCTATAAAGGTCAATGGTAGGGTAATGCCCGATGAGACCATAGCGGGAATAAATAGCTTTATAGCATTATATATAATTATATTTATAATATCATCTTTACTTGTAGCTCTTGAAGGGGTGGACCTTATAAGTGCGAGCACATCTGTAGCTGCCACATTGAGCAATATAGGGCCAGGGCTTGAAATGGTAGGGCCTATGAGAAACTTTGGGGACTTTTCTCAGATAACTAAGTTATTATTTATATCCCTAATGCTTTTGGGTAGGCTAGAGCTGTTTACAATGATTGCACTTTTTGCTCCTAGGACCTAAATGGGACGTAACCATATGTAGGTATATGATATAATTGATGTTAAAGTCAATAGGTGAAGAGGTGGAGGATATATGGATTGGTTTAGATTTAAGCTTAGATTAAGAGCCATTTTAAGGGATAAAATGAGAGCTATAAGGGCTCGGACAGGCACTAAAGGATTTATTGGGATAATAAGTATATTGCTTATAGCTATTGTTGGTATAGTCTTTTTTAAAGATGGCATAGAACTGTGGAAAAAGTCAGAGGAACCACTTTCTATTGAAAAGGATGTGCCCGATGAAAAGGCTAAGCCCGCCATGGAAATAGAAAAGGCAGAGCACGAGCCAAAGAAGATAGTGATAGAAGATCTATCTAACTCCCATAGACATTTGCTACTTGAGACAAAGCTTCAAAGGATAAATGAGCCAGTAGCCTTTAGAGGT
>JAAZLT010000152.1 GCA_012799205.1 Clostridiales bacterium | reverse complement strand
AATAAGCCAACTAGAAGAGGAAGACTATAATATCTTTATGGAGGATTTGGGTATAGAAAAGCCGGGAATAAATAGATTAGCAGAGGCGGCCTATGATTTACTGGGTTTAATATCCTTTATAACAGCAGGTCCAAGAATAGTTAAGGCTTGGCCAATAAGAAAAAATACTACAGCCAAGGAAGCCGGGGGGGAAATTCATTCAGATATTGAAAGAGGTTTTATAAGGGCTGAGGTGGCAAAGTTTGATGATTTTAAGGAATATGGCTCTATGCAAAAGCTAAGAGAACATGGCCTTGTAAAACTAGAGGGAAAAGATGCAATAATAGAAGATGGGGACATTATAAACTTTCGTTTTAATGTATAAATGTATGTCTACTAAAGTCATGTATGTAAGTTAGAAAGATACCAAATATGGTCTTATAGCCATTATAGAAGATAAAAGGGTGGGGAATTTCCCCCACCCTTTAATAATATTTCATTTAGTCCATCAGTTCAAATTCAACCACTGTATCTATATCATCTGGAAGTGTAGCAGATGCAAAGTTTATAAAGGTGGCTTCTCCATAATGCTGTGAGGTCCAAGGCGTTTGTATATTAATTTCTGATTTGTCGCTTAGAAGTCTGGCCCTTTTTATCTTATCCCTTGGATAATCTACAGCAATGGCGCCTATGCCTCTATCAAGTATATGGGCATATAGTTTATTATCCCTTTGTGTGAATCTGCCCCATTCTGGTTTTTCGATATCCGCTATAGTACATCCATATATGCTATCGCCGTTTTGCTTCATCCATTTTCCTATATCGGCTAATATAGCCAGAGATTCCTCAGGGATTTGTCCCTTTGCATCAGGGCCTACATTGAGAAGCATATTTCCACCCTTACTTACGCATTCAACCAGACCTCGTATACACTGTTTGGCCGATTTAAAATCCTTATCAGCCGATGCATATCCCCAATTATTGTTCATAGTGATACATGCCTCCCAGGGAACTGGATTTCCGTTTATATCCCTAACTCCCTCCGGGGGAATAATTTGCTCCGGCGATGCAAAATCACCTGAATATGGAATTGATAGATCAAATTTATCATGTAGAGTTAGCCTATTATCTATAAGTATATTGGGCTGTATTGATCTGACCATCTCAACTAGCTTTGTAGCCTCCCATTTCTCGCCCTCCATATCATCATAGGAGAAATCAAACCACATAATATCAATTTGCCCATAATTGGTGACAAGCTCCTTTACCTGACCATGCATATATTCCAAATATCTAGAAAAGTCTTTATCTTTTTCCGCATCTTTTATATCCTCATTATCCCTCATGGGATGTTGCCTATCACCATAAGCAGGATAGTCTGGATGATGCCAATCTATAATAGAGTAGTAAAATCCTACCTTCAGGCCTTCACTTCTAAAGGCATCTACATACTCTTTTATAAGATCTCTTCCCGCAGGTGTGTTTGTAGCCTTATAATCTGTCAGCTTACTGTCAAATAGGCAAAAACCGTCATGATGCTTAGAGGTCATAACCGCATACTTCATGCCGGCCTCTTTGGCAGCTCTGGCCCATTTTTTGGGATCATAATAGATGGGATCAAATTCTTCAAAAAACGGCTCATAATCCTCTATGGTCATCTTTTCGCGGCTACGCACCCACTCTCCCCTTGCAGGAATGGCATATAGCCCCCAGTGTATGAACATTCCAAACCGATCGTTTAAAAACCATTTTACACGCTCTTCATGTGTAGACATATATCTCCCTCCTAGGTAATATGACTTGTCTATATACTATTATAACGGCTTTGAGACATAATTGAAATAGTATCTTCTTTATTGATTGGCATGTATTGTTTTTTGCTATACGATTTTGTTATAATAGCATTTGGGTAAAGTATTTATAAAAAAACAAAAGGAGTATTCTATGGAAATAGCAGTAGATGATATAAGATCTATATTTACGAATCTTAAAACTATAAAAGTAATTTTCTTATTATGGATTTTGTATGCACTTATAACAGGTGTATTTATATTTATAAAACCTAAGGAAGTCTCAACAGATTTTGTCAACAACTTCTCAGTAGATGATTTTTATTCTGAGCAGATTGGGCCAGATAGAGGGATTTTAATGGATAATCCGCTGGAATCGGGTCTAGCTAGGCTAAAGATAATAGATAGCGCCAAAGAGACTTTGGATATATCATATTTCTCCATTGAATCGGGGGAGGCACCTAATTTATTCTTTGGGGCATTGATCGATGCTGCTGATAGAGGCGTTAAGGTAAACCTATTATTAGATGGGATATTTCACGGATTAAATGGGAGGTTTAGATCCATTCTCTATATATTAATAGATCACCCTAATATGAACCTTAAGCTCTATGAGCCTTTAGACCTTCTAAAGCCTTGGACTTTAAACAATAGAATGCATGATAAATATATTATTGCAGATGAGAGCGTTGCAATAATGGGCGGAAGAAATATTGGAGATAAATACTTTGCCCCAGAGTGGTATGAGGCTAATGTCACCAACGATAGAGATATAATAATAATAAATTCGAAGCCAGGAGATACTTCCAGTGTAATATATCAAATGTCTAGTTATTTCAATAAGATTTGGAATCACGAATTTTCCAAACCTGTAAAGAAAAGACTATTTTATATACGAACCAAGAGAGCAATGAGGAAATATGAAGAACTT
>JAAZLT010000151.1 GCA_012799205.1 Clostridiales bacterium | reverse complement strand
TTAGCCCGGAGACATATGAAATGGGAGATAGCATTACAATAGAATATATTGTAAGAAATAGCGGCGGAGCTGCTTTAAAGGATATAAAGCTTGAGGAGCCAAATTGGCAGGGTAGGGAGATAGGCAAGATAGATTATTTAGAGTCCGGTGAGGAAAGGATATTGTCCATTAGGTTGGATCTTACAGCGCCCATTAAGAGTGAGGTAATTTTAACTGGGATTAATACGATAACCGGGGAGGAGTATAGATATGAAGCGGCGACTCTATCTATAGGGAGTGATATAAGGGAAGAGGAAATGAAATTGGATATTACCCTTAAATCTGATCCAGAGATGTTAGAAAAACCGGGCAGTATAATACTAGAGGCTGTAATAAAGAACATAGGAAATGGAACTTTGAAAAATGCGGAAGTTTTATTGAAGGATAGCGATATAGTCTTGGGAAGCTTTATAGAGCTTCTGCCGGGGAGCGAAAAGACCATAACCAGCACTGCAATAGATATAGACGAGACTTCAACCTTTAGAGTTGTTATAAAGGGAACAAATAGTGCCGGAAATAAAGTGGAGTTTACAAGCAGTCCCCTTACAATAGAGGTGGGTAAAAACGTAGAAAGTGAGACCATAGAAGAGGATCCTAAACAAAGTGGCAAGATAGCCATACTTAAAACCGTAATGGTAGTACTAGTGCTACTTATCATCTTAGTGGCAGGTACACTTGTATATCTTCTTTGGGGGCCTGGAAAGGATAAAAAGAAGGCTAAAGGTATAAAAAATCTCCAAAATATAGATGAGGTTTCCTTTATAGAAAGAAATAATGAGCTAAAAGCTAATATAGATAAAGAGCGGGAGAGCTAGGGTAGCTTTCTCGCAAATACTATAAACTTGGACTTAAAGACAACATAGAGGAGCTGTTTTAGGATGAAAGATGCAATAAGGGTACTTCATACGGCAGATCTTCACATAGGCGTACAAAATTATGGAAGGATAGACAGTAAAAAGGGGCTTCATACAAGGCTATTAGACTTTTTAGACACATTTGATAGCCTAATAGGCTATGCAATAGACGCAGATGTAGATGTGGTTTTGATCTCCGGGGATATATTTAAAAATAGAGAGCCCAGTGTAACAGAACAAAGAGAGTTTGCTATACGTATAAAGCGGCTTTCAGATAGGGGAATAAATGTCTATATAATAGTGGGAAATCATGATATTCAAAATGCTTCTCATAAGGCTACGTCTGTGGAGATACACAATGTATTAAAGCTTCCGGGCGTGTATGTAAGGCGCAGCCCTAAGATAGATATATTGGATACGAAAAGAGGGCTACTTCAAATAGTTGCCCTTCCTTATATGTCCCCAAATGTCATAGATGCTGAGGGGAGTACAATAGAGGAACTTTCGATGGATATGAGAAATAAGCTATGCGATATCGTAGATGAACTAAGAGAGAGGACAAATGACAGATTACCTACAATATTAATGTCTCACTATTCAGTAACAGGAGCCGTAGCTGGATCAGAAAGGACCATAATGTTTGGTAGGGAGATAACCCTACCCATATCTTGCCTTTCAAAGGAGGAGTTCGACTATGTTGCACTAGGTCACATACATAAGCATCAGGTCCTGGGGGAAAATCCCCCCATAATATATTCTGGCAGTATGGATAGAGTGGACTTTAACGAGGAAAGGGAAGCAAAGGGATTTGTATTAGCTACAGTAGCTAGAGGGCAATGTGAATATGAGTTCATAGAGCTTTCTACAAGAGCCTTTAAAACTATAGATATAGAGATTGTACACGAAGATCCGTATGCTCAAATAGAGAAAACAATAAAGTCTATTGATCTAGAGGATACCATAGTAAGGTTGAGACTTAAGATTAAATCACAGGATTTAGCAAAGCTCAAAGAGGCTGATGTATATAGGCTACTTAGGAGTAGGGCATTTTATGTAACAGGGATAGAAAAGGATATCATTTGGGATAGATCTCATCTTAGACATCCTGGTATAACAGAGCGGATGGATATGGGTGAGGCTGTAGAAGAATATATAAAAAAAAGAGAAGAGTATAGAGATGTAAAAACTGACCTATTGGATAGACATAATAGCCTTTTAGATCAGCTTAGGGGGGTGGATAGTCTATGAAACCCCTGACATTATATATGCGGAATTTTAAATCCTATGGAGAGAATACACCTATATTTGATTTTGGATCGTTTGATATAGTACTCTTGACGGGCAATAATGGTAACGGAAAATCATCCATAGCGGATGCTATATCTTGGTGTATATGGGGAAAGTGTAAGGGAACGACTGGGCGAGGCGGCATGGATGATCTGGTTAGGACCGGAGCTAATGATATGGAAGTGGAGCTAAGATTCGAAGAAGACGGCAATATATATAGGGTGCTCAGGAAGCGGGATAAAAAAAGGAGCCGCTCTTCATTAGAGCTATATATAGAATCAAGCAATCAGTCTACATTCATAGGTGGTAGCACTATATCCGAGACCCAATCTAAGATTGAAAGCCTTATAAGGTTAGATTATGAGACATATCTTTGTACAGCCTATCTAAGTCAAGGAAAGGCAGATATGTTTGCCGCTAAAAGCCCCAACGAAAGAAAGGAAATTCTTGCTGAAATACTGAATCTATCAAGCTATGATGATCTAGCTGAGTTGGCGCGGGTAAAAAGGCGAAAGATCTGGGATAATATCAATCTAATAGGACAGGAGATTGATGGGCTAAAGGATCGCATAGAAGACAAAGATCAAGTAATTATGGAATTAGGGAATATAAATGAAGAGATGGCTGATGTTAGGAGACGAGGACAAGATATTCAAAAAAGTATTGATGAGAAGACTAAACTACACAGAGATAAAAGAGATAGTTTGAATAGATTAAAAGATAGAAAATCCTTTTTAAAGGACTTAGATGTAGAGATAAAAAAGCTGCAAAGTGAAAGCACTGACCTAGAGGCTAAGCAAATAAAATATAGCGAACTAGTTAAGAACGAAAGAAAAATAATTAGAGATTATGATAGGGCTAATAAATTGAGAGCAGAATACGACGTGCTTAGAGAGCAAAGAGAGATAAGGGCTAATATTTTAAACAAGATGCAAACGCTGCAAAATAAAATTGAAATTGCAAGGCATAATGTAGAACATAAGGTAGAACTATTAAACCAAAAGATAGATATAGAAAACAAGAAATTGATAAAAGAAGAGACACTTTTGTTACAAAGACAAAGGGTGGAAGAAAGATTTGCGGGTTTAGAGCTATTAAGTATAAAGGTCTCTAACATGGAAAAGAAGCTAAGCCAATGTAAAGAGAAGTCTATAGAGCTAAGGGCGAGGACACAGAATATACAAAATCTTATCGATGAACTTAGAGAGAGATATAAGGATCTATTGGATGCTGATGCAAATTGTCCTACTTGTAAAAGGGTTCTAAGTGAGAGGGGAAAAAGGGATCTGTTAGGCAATTTAGAGGCTGAAGCCTTAGATCTAAAGGAGAGCCTTAAATGGGCAAAGCAGAGAGTAAAAGCTTTAAATGATGAGAGAGTGGAGCTTGAAGAAAATATAGATAGGGATGGAAGGGCCCTTAAAGATATAGGAAAAATGGAAACAAAGTTGGCCCTTATAAATAAAGAACTAGCGGAGATAGATATAGCAAAGCAAAATATCTCTGCCCTTAACCAACAGCTAGAGCCTCTTAAGGAAAGTATTGAGAAAAAGGAATATGAGGGAGATTTCATCCAAAAGCTATCTAACCTTAAGCAAAGATTAGATGAAATCTCCTACGACCAAGATGCATATGAAAGGATATTAAATGATCTTAAGGGGCTCAAAAACATAGATGGAAACTACCATGAAGTGCAAATTGCAAAGGCAAAGTATGCATCTAATGAACATGGTCTTAAGAGGCTACAGATACAAATGGAGGAAGCTTTTAAAAGAAGACAAGCGACCCTAGTAGAAATCAGAGACCTTCAAAGCAAAGCAGATGGAATAGAAGACATTGAAAGGGAAATTGTATCACTTAGAAATAAAAAGAAGACTATAGAAACTATTACGGGGGAGCTTCAATCGAAAAAGGGCGCATTGGATGAGCGACTTAGGCAGATTAGGGAATCCCAAACAACACTTAGGAATAAAGAGCAGAGCTTAACCAAGTTAAATGAAGAATTATTCCTATATGATACACTGATAGAGATATACGGTAAGAGAGGTATACAGGCAGCTATAATTGAAAATGCCATACCAGAGCTGCAAGATGAGACAAATAGAATATTAAATAAGATAACAGACGGGAATCTTACAGTGGAATTTTCTACCCAGAGAGATACAAAATCTGGGTCTATAGTGGAGACTTTGGATATAAAGATATCAGATGGTATGGAGACGAGAAAATATGAAACATATTCTGGTGGCGAGGAATTTAGGATAAATTTTGGTATTCGCATTGCACTATCTAAGATACTTGCCCGAAGAGCTGGTGCTACTGTACGGATGCTAATTTTGGACGAAGGGTTTGGAACATTAGACGAAAGTGGTAGGGAAAGGCTTGCCCAAATTATAAATGCAATATCAGATGAGTTTGAAAAGATAATAGTCATAACCCATATAGAAGGATTAAAGGAATACTTCTCAAACCAGATAGAGATATATAAAACAGATAGTGGCTCTATGTTTAAACCATTGTAAATACATTTAAACAAGGGTAATTTATAAAATTTCCTAGAAATGCTTGTGGCTTTATTTATGAGAGGTTCAAAATGCACGTAAAAGGGGAAGATAATTTTAAGTGGCGATAGGGGGACTCAGTGTGAAAGATGAGACTCGGCTTATAAGCAAAGCAAAAAAAGGGGATATACCTGCTTTCGAAATGCTGATATCAACTCATGAAAAGATGGTCTATAATTACTGCTATAGAATGGCGGGGAATTTGCATGATGCACAGGATCTAACGCAGGAGGTATTTTTAAAGGCATATAGAAGCCTTGGTTCATTTAAAGGTAGGAGCCAGTTTTCCACCTGGATATATAGAATAGCATATAATACATGTATAGATAATCATAGGAGCAAAAAACCAGAAGATTTTGAGATGTCATCTATGGATGACGAAGAGAGCCATATGCAATTTTCTTCAAAGGACGATAGGCCGGAAGATAGGCTTTTGACCAAAGAAAGGCAAGAGATTATCCAGGAATGTATTAATCAATTGAGACCTGAATATAGATCGGCCATAATACTAAGGGATATACAAGGGCATAGCTATGAAGAGATTGCTAAAATCCTGGATATCCCATTAGGGACGGTTAAATCCCATATAAGTAGGGGACGTACCGATCTTAGAAAATCATTAGGGCCGAGAATATGAGGGGGTGTATTAATTGAACTGTAAATATATAGAGAAATTATTAAATTTATATATAGATGATATGCTAGAAGGGGATATAAGAAAAGATGTGACCTTCCATATTAAAAACTGTGAAAGCTGCAGGGATAAGTTATATGAGCTTGAACATATTAAGCTCATATTGGGGGAGCTACCGAAAGAAGAGGTGCCCTTTAATCTTGCCGCAAATTTAAAAGCTAAGATTCGAGAAGACCAAAGAGAATCAATAAGGATAAGAAGGCGAAGGAGTATTATAAGAGGCGGTATAGCAGTGGTAGCTACTATTGTGATAGGCATATCTATTAGATCTGGATTTTATACATCTAAAAAGAGTTCGGACATGGGGGATAGAGAGGACACAGAAATAAAACATGATATGGAAATAGCCGAGGCACCTAAAGAGAGGATGCAAACCAAAGATGATACAATTCCCCAATCGGAATCAGGAGATGCAGATATGGCTAAAGAAGATACTAGCGAGAAGCAATCAATAGACTTGGAAAAAGGGATATTTAGAGATGAAGATAAATTTCTAACTGAGGATGTAATAATATATGTGCAAGATGTATGCATTACCCCCCAAGCCGTAGAATGGGTGGCTAGAATACATGATATAGATGTATTGGAAATTGGGGAAGACAGCATTACCCTAGAGGTGGATAGTAAGCCAAAAAGGGATGTGCTTCTTGAAGAATTGCATAAGTTGGGGATTGTAGAAAATATAGGTAGTGATAGAGATAGTAGCCGGATCAATATAACGATAACTGAAAAAGAGTAAAACCTGGGGGTAGAATATGGATAAGAGATACGTAATTGCAATGATGATAATTTTGATAATTATCATCGGAGTAATTATATATATAAACATAGAGAGAGCGGATATGTTAAATACAAAGGAGATATTAGTCTTTGAAAGAGAGACAGAAAACCTCTATGAGATAGATGATATTGAGGTAATAAAAGAGATCGTAAGATATGTTATAGCAGATGAGAGTGAGGGATTAGATATAGAAATTAAAGAACCCTATGCGTATGCACTAGAGTTTTTCACGAAAGAGCATGGATATGGGCCACTTCTTTGCTTTAAGGGACTTAAGATATGTGTATTTGAAGGTGAGACTGCAGGAAATTATATTGAGGTGGACGAAGACTTTTTCGAACTGATAGAAGACGCCATTAAATAATAAATAGTGATTTTCTTGTCTTCCATTTAGTATAACAAAGCATAAATTGCCAATAATATATATAAGATTTCCAAAGAATGGAGGACATAGAATATGTTACAAAATAGTAAGGACGATGGACAGAGAAAAGAGTTCATAGATATTATGGAAAGTGAAGTTGAGAACGCAAAATCACAGAATTTACCTATAATAAGGGCTTTCGAATCGATATCTGAGAGAACGGGTCTTAAGGTAAATACTGTTAGGAATTATTATTATCGCTATATAAATAGCCTTATAGATAGAGATGAAAAGGATGGAGAAAAGGAACATACCAAGGCTAAAAAAAGAATAGGAAGACCCTTTACAGAAGAAGAGGTCTACGACCTTATGACTAAAATGCTAATAGCACAGGGTCAGGGCAAATCCGTTAGAGGATGTGCCAATGAGATGAGCAATGGCGATAATAGGTTACTCATAAGATATCAAAATAAATATCGAAACGTCATAGCAAATAAAGTGGGGTATGTAGAGAGTCTCATGGAGCAAATGGCAGGGCAAGGCGAGACATTTTATAATCCGTATACAAAAGAATATATAATAAATGGAAAGACATCCAGTTATGATAACTATAGGTCACAGGAAAAATTTGATAGAATGTTTAAAGAAACTGTAGAAAGCCTTGCAAAGATCCAAGATATGACCTTGGGCCAACTCATGAATGGGATATGGAACATAAGTGGAAAACTTGTAGATGAGGACACCGTAGAGGATAAGTCAGTGGAGTATGAGAGCTTGAAGCGGGAGAGGGATAACCTAAAGAAGACCGTCAAGGAATATGAGAATAAAATAGACGAAGAAAACTGGAAGGTAGTCAGGCTCTTGACCATGCTCAAACAATTTGTAACGGTAAATAAAAACTTTTTATCTCTACCTGAGGTGGATAGGGACAGGGAGCTAGAAAGCTATATATTAGCTCTTGGAGGCTGTATGGATATATATGAGGTAATCGAAGGCGAATCTCTTTGAGATAAAAAAATAAGAGGTCTTTTTAGCATTTAATTTTGAGCTTAAAAAGACCTCGTTTCTTTTCGTGCTTTTATTCCCTCTAAAAGATACAATAGAAGGACTTTTTCTTCTTCGTCAAGTTGTCCAATTTCATATATAAGGTCTATGCATTCTGGACCAAGGATATCCTCTATATCTTCGATAGGTCCTTCAGCTATTGTATTGGAGCATGCATATTCTAGCCCCAGTAGTGCATCTATACTGGTGTCATAGAGATTTGCCATCTCCATTAATGTATGTATATCGGGTGCTCGCATAGATCTTTCATAATTGGAGAGTGCACCACTTGTAACACCGAAGATGTCTGCGGCTTGTTTTTGAGTTAAGCCCATTCTTTTTCTGAATGAGCGCAAATTCTGTCC
>JAAZLT010000150.1 GCA_012799205.1 Clostridiales bacterium | reverse complement strand
AGACTTAAAAGCCTATTATTAAAATGTACTGCTACTTCCTCGAGGCCAGCATCTTCTACTATGGCTTTTCCCTTATTTTCTGCATCTTTAATAATCTTCAAAGCAGAATAGATAGTATATTTTCTATTAGTAGGTATGCTTTTGTTATCCAGATATTCTATAGCAGTTGGGAAATAATTGCGAGACCATTCAAACTCAGGCTGTATAAGCCCTACTATAGTATATTCTTTAATGACTTGAGACTCGAAAGTTTCATACTCCAAAGGCATATCCGAAGAAACCGTAAAATCTTTCCACTCTTCCCCGGCTTTCGGGTTATCATGATCTAAATAGGATTTGACTTTACCTTTTCTTAATCCTATATCTAAAGTAATTGTATCTCCAAGTTCAGGCTTTTCGGGCATCAAATCTACTGCCCAATAATCTATAGCTATCTCTCCTGGAGCCTTAGGTTTTCGGCCTTCCTTTATTCTCATAGGGAGCATCTCAAATGCACTATCATCATAACTATCAATAACAAGATAGGTATAGGGAGGAGCATTTTCGTCTACCTCTAGATCCTCATCACTTGTCTTATTTATTGGAGCAACGCCAGTTTTAGAGGTTATGGCTGAATCTTCTATATTCACATTGCTTTTGATAAGGCTTAGATTATCGCCACTTACATTATCAAACTGAATATGCCAACTACCTATACTTTCTATGACATTTTCTATGAGTAATCCTCTGAAGCTAGAGAGCATTGTACCTATGGCTGAGATTAGTGCTACAGATAGTATCACTCCGATAATAGCAAGTGCTGTGCGCCTTTTTTGCGTTTTTAGATGTCTACCTGTCAATGCTTTGTAGCTTTTCATAGCGCACCACCTCATCTGTAGTTATTTGCCCATCCTCTAATGTGATTATTCTATCAGCTTGGGCTGCAAGCTCTAGATCATGGGTGACCATAATCACTGTCTGGTGATACTTTTTAACAGAAAATTTAAGAAGATTGACTATCTCTTTACTGTTTTTACTATCTAAATTTCCTGTAGGCTCATCTGCCAATACTATAGACGGATTATATGCAAGGGCTCTGCCTATGCTGACTCTTTGCTGCTGACCACCTGAGAGCTCATTTGGCAAATGCGCCTCTCGATCTTCCATTTCTAGTAGATGGATAAGCTCCTTTATATATTTTTTCTCTGGTTCTTTGCGATCTAAAAGAAGAGGGAGTAGAATATTTTCCTTGGCGGTGAGAACAGGAATTAGATTATAAAACTGAAATATAAATCCTACCTTTCTTCTTCTAAATAGGGCGAGATCTTTTTCTTTTAATGAATAAATATCTATCCCATCTATGACTACGTTTCCAGATGTAGGTCTATCCACTCCACCAAGCAGGTGAAGAAGTGTGCTTTTACCAGATCCACTAGGGCCTACTATAGCTACAAATTCCCCTTGTTTTATAGTAAGGTTTACATCTTTAAGTGCATTTACCTTTGTAGCACCTTTACCATAGACTTTGGATAGGCCAAATGTTTTAACTATTTCCATAAAAATTACCTCCTTGAAATATGATCTAGAGGCATTGTAATATATGTATCTTACCTAGAGATAAATTTCATCTTACATTTTATTAAGATTATTACTATATTACACAGTATTCATCAGAAATGTAATTATAAACTTAGTACCGGCGCCCTTTTCACTCTTCACCCAGATATTCCCATCGTGTCCTTCTATTATTATTTTGGAAAGAGATAGGCCTATGCCAACGCTTTCTACCTTAACCGAACTACTACTTCTGTAGAACCGCTTAAATATATGTGGCAGGTCTTCTTCGGATATGCCTTCACCAGTATCTTTAATCTCTACCTGGCTAAATATGGGGGTATGACTAAGGCATATATATATCTTGCCATTAGACGGTGTATGCTCTATGGAGTTTTTTATAATATTTATAAAGGCCTCTCCGAGCCAATCGGAATCTCCATATATAAAAGTGTTTTTTAAATCGCCCATTACATCTATATCTATTTTCTTATCTGATACCTTACTACTTAGTGTATCTAAAGCAATATTTATGGGATGAATGAGGGGTATATAGTCATCTTTAAAGTCTATAGAGCCTGATTCGAGTCTTGCCATTTTTAAAAGATTTACTATAAGCCATTCCATTCGTTCAAGCTGAGAGTTACTCCTTTCAAGAAACGTTGTCTTAGAGGCGGGATCCATATCCTCATCTTTTAGCATTAGTTCGTTAAACACCATTAAAGATGAAAGAGGTGTCTTTAGTTGATGGGAGATGTCAGAGATGGTATCTTTTAAAAAAAGCTTATCATCTTGTAGGGCCTTAAGGCTAAGCTTTATCCTATTTGCCATTTGATTAAAATTATGGCTCAAGATTGCAAAGTCCCCATCATCATCTTCGGGTAGAATATGACTAAAATCATCTTGTACTACTCTT
>JAAZLT010000017.1 GCA_012799205.1 Clostridiales bacterium | reverse complement strand
TAAAGAGGATTAAGATTAAAAATGTAGTGTTCATACCCCTTGTAGGTATAATGCTTGGCAACATAATAGATTCTATAACCACATTTTTAGGCTATAGATTCGATCTTATACAAAATATATCCACTTGGCTGCAGGGCGATTTTTCTATGATTATAAAGGGCAGATATGAGCTTTTATACATAAGCATTCCCCTTATGATAGTAGCCTTTTTGTATGCCAATATGTTCACTGTTGCTGGAATGGGGGAGGATTTTTCCGTAAGCCTTGGCTTAAACTTTAATCGAATTGTCAACATTGGGGTAGGAATTGTTGCCCTAATTTCTGCAATAGTTACCATCACCATAGGAAGGATTCCATTTTTAGGACTTATAATCCCTAATATAGTGACTATTTTTTATGGGGATAATATGAAGAAAAATATTGCACCTACAGCACTTTTTGGCGCCTTATTTTTATTGGCCTGTGACATATTGGGCAGAATTATAATATATCCTTATGAGATATCTATAAGCCTAACGGTGGGAGTTATAGGGAGCATAGTATTTATCTATCTACTAATGAGGGGGAAAGGAAAATGAACCAAAGAAGAAAAATTAGCATACTTTTAATCTCATTAGTGATACTTATAGCATTATTTATTGTGCCAGGGCTAAAGCCTAACAATTATATTTATCTATTGTCTAGGCGTATACCAAAGGTAATTGCAATTTTAATAACTGCAGGCTCCATAGCCCTGTCTTCTACAGTATTTCAAACTGTGACCAATAACCGTATTCTAACACCTAGTGTATTGGGTTTAGATTCTCTATATATGCTTATACAGACCATTATAATCTTTATGTTAGGCTCTAGTAATGTAGTGGTGGTAAATAAAAATTTAAATTTTTTAATTACGGTAGCTATGATGCTTATATTCTCTAATGTATTATATAGATTCCTGTTTCGAGATGAAGGCCACGACATTATGAACATACTTCTTCTAGGAATAATAGCAGGGACTTTGTTTCAAAGCTTATCATCTTTTATGCAAATGATGATAGATCCTAATGAGTTTTTGCATGTACAAGATAAGATGTTTGCAAGCTTTAATAATATAAATACTAATATTTTAATTTTAGCAAGTCTGTCGGTGGCCGGATCCATAATTTATATCTATAAAACTAAGGAGGTGCTGGATGTATTCTTACTTGGCAGGGCTCAGGCTATAAATCTTGGTGTGGATTATGAAAAGATGGTAAAGAAACTTTTGATTGTAGTGTCTGTATTGGTCTCTGTATCCACAGCGTTGGTAGGACCTATTACATTTTTAGGGCTTTTGGCAGTGAATTTGGCAGGGGAGTTTTTAGATACATTCAAGCATAAATATTTATTTATAACATCGGCACTTATGGCATCTATTGCCTTAGTTGGGGGACAGTTTGCAGTGGAGAGGCTGTTTAATTTTAGTACTCCCATAAGCGTAATAATCAATTTTGCGGGAGGAATATATTTTATATATCTATTAGTAAAGGAGAATTTAGGATGATTAAGGTCAAAGATGTGACAAAACAATACAATGGAGTAAACGTTGTAGATAGGGTGTCTGTAGATATAGAAAAAGGCAAGATCACCTCGTTTATTGGGCCCAATGGGGCAGGTAAAAGCACTTTGTTATCTATGATAAGCCGACTTATTACTAAAAATGGTGGAGATATACTAATAGATGATCAAAAATTGGAGCATTGGGACAATAGCCAGTTGGCACAAAAGATATCCATACTAAATCAGTCCAACTATTTAAACATAAGGCTTACTGTGAGAGAACTTGTAGGCTTTGGAAGGTTTCCCTATAGTAAGGGGAATCTAACTGATGCGGATGAAAGATTCATAGACGAGGCCATAGGATATATGCAGCTAGAATCCATGGAGCATAGATATTTAGATGAGCTAAGCGGAGGACAAAGGCAAAGAGCCTATATAGCTATGGTAATAGCACAGGATACAGATTATATATTACTGGACGAACCGCTAAATAATTTGGATATGAGACATTCTGTAGAGATTATGAAAATTCTCAGGGGCCTAGTAAATGATCTAGGAAAGACCATAGTCATTGTTATACATGATATAAACTTTGCTTCTTGTTACTCAGATTATATAGTGGCATTAAAAGATGGGAAAGTTGCCGCAGAGGGAAATATAGAAAAGATAATAGATAAACATGTACTAAATGAAATATATGATATAGATTTTACGATTCAAGATATAGAAGATATGAGAGTGTGTGTATATTTTTAGAAATATAGGTGAGGTGTAGATATGAAAATTTTAAGAAATGTTTTGCTAGTACTTACAATAGTGGTGTATATGTTCTTGCTCCTTGGTTGTGTAGAGGGGCAAAATCCATCAGATGCAGCATCTAGCGAGCAAATAATTATAGAGCATGAGCTAGAGAAAATAGCTATAGTTAAAGAGCCGGAGCGGGTAATAGTATTTGACTATGGGGTTTTGGATATATTGGATAATATAGGAGTAGATATAATCGGGCTGCCTCAGACAAATGTGCCAGCCTATTTAGACAAGTATAAGGGGGATGACTATATAGATGTAGGTACACTAAAGGAGCCAAACTTTGAGACCATATATGAATTGCAGCCAGACCTTATTATAATATCAGGTAGGCAGCTTGATTTATATGATGAGTTTAAGAAAATAGCACCTACACTTTATTTAAATATAGATGGTGGAGATTATATAAACTCATTTAAATTTAGCTTGGAAGCCTTGGGCAGGATATTTGATAAAGAGGAAGTATTGTCTAAAGCATTTGAAGATATAGAAGCTAAGATAGCTAAGCTAAATGAGCTGGCTAACACTAGTGGAAAGAACGGGCTTTTTATCATGGCCAATGACGGAAATTTAAGCGCTTTTGGGCCAGGCTCTAGGTTCGGAGTGGTGCATAAAGAATTTGGTATACAACCAACAGATGGGAATATAGAGGATAGTACCCATGGTTCCAAGGTTACCTTTGAATATATATTAGAGATGGATCCAGATATTTTATATGTACTAGATAGAGCCACTATTGCAGGTGGAGATGTATCGGCAAAACAGGTTCTAGACAATGATATAATAAAGTCTACTAAGGCCTATGAAAATAATAATATAATATATCTAGACCCTTATATATGGTATGTAACTGCAGGAGGGCTTACAGCTACAAATAAGATGATAGACGAGATTCAATCTAGCTTAGAGTAAAAAAGCTATAGGGGAAGACACTATTTTAGTCATTAAACCAGCTTAAATAGTGTCTTATTTATTCATTGACTAAAATTTGACAACTGATGTATAATATGTTTAGAAACAAAGACTGATGGTCAGGCAAAAGGGAGTGCATCAATGGATAAACAAAAAGTTGCTGATGTATTAAATGAATTGTCTATCCTTTTAGAGTTAAAGGGTGAAAACCCGTTTAAAATAAGGGCATATCAAAATGGTGCTAGGATAATTGAAAGGCTGGATGGGGATCTAAAAAAGATGGTAGAGGATGGCAGCATAGGTAAGCTCAAAGGCATAGGAAAGGGGCTGGCTGAGGTTATAGAAGAGCTTGTTAAAACCGGGAGCCTTCTATATTTTAATGAGCTGAAAGAAGAATTTCCAGAGACGCTTTTTGAGCTATTGGACGTGCCAGGTCTTGGGCCCAAAAGAGTTAAAACATTATATAATAACTTAGGGATAACTAGCATAGGAGAACTAGAATATGCCTGTATGGAAAATAGGCTTATAGATCTGCCTGGGTTTGGGAAGAAGATGCAAGAGAATATATTAAAAGGCGTAGAAAATTTAAAAAGCTATAGAGAAAAATCCCTATATCCAGAGAGTTTTGCTACAGCTATGAATATACTAGATAGAATAAAGGGGCATCCAGATGTATTAGATGCTGATATAGCTGGAAGCCTAAGGCGTCATAAGGAGATAATAGGCGATATAGATATTGTAGTAGCTGCGGATAAAGGTGAGGGAATAATGGACCTTTTCACAGAACTTGAAGATGTGCTAGATATAATTGGCAAGGGAGATACTAAAAGCGCTGTAAGGCTTAAAAATGGCATGACAGCAGATCTTAGGGTGGTGAGCCCAAAAGAATTTCCCTATGCCATGAACCATTTTACAGGCAGCAAAGAACATAATACTAAGATGCGCCATATTGCAAAGAAAAATGGTCTTAAGATGAATGAATATGGAGTATTTAATGTAGAGACAGGAGAGCTTATACCCTGCGAAAGCGAAAGAGATATATATAATATATTTAATATGGACTATATCCCGCCAGAGCTTAGGGAGGATATGGGGGAGATAGAGGCGGCTAAAAAAGGTAATCTCCCAAAGCTTATAGCTACAAAGGATATAAAAGGTGTAATGCATGTACATAGCGTATATAGCGACGGCTTAAATACCATAAAAGAGCTTGCAGATCATGCAAGAGAACTTGGATATAGCTATATTGGCATATCGGATCATAGTAAATCTGCCTATTATGCAAATGGGCTCAAAGAGGACGATGTAAAGGCGCAGATAGAGGAGATAGATAGGCTAAATGAAGAATATACAGATTTTAAAATTCTAAAGGGTATAGAATCAGACATACTGCCTGATGGCTCTTTAGACTATGATGAGGATATTTTATCTCTATTTGACTTTATAATAGCATCTGTGCACTCTGGCTTTACCATGTCAAGGGATGATATGACAGAGAGAATTCTTCGAGCTATGGATAGCCCCTATGTGAGTATATTAGGGCATCTTACCGGTAGATTACTGCTATCTAGAGAGGGGTATGATGTAGATATTGAAAAGATTATAGAAAAGGCTGCTAGGGAAAATGTAGCTATTGAAATAAATGCTAATCCCTATAGATTGGATCTAGATTGGCGTTGGTGCAAGCTGGCAAAGGATAGAGGCACAAAGCTTGTTATTTGTCCAGATGCACATGATCTTGAAAACTTTGACTATATTGATCTAGGAGTTAAAATAGCTAGAAAGGGTTGGCTTAGTAGAGAAGATGTATTAAACTGTAGTGATGTATGGAAGCTAGATAGGGGAGGAAATTGATTTGAACTTATATAAAGTCGATACTGGAAGGGAAAGGGCCATTTTGGTAGCAGTGGATATAGACGGCACTGGCGAGATGGCGCTAGATGAGCTAGAGAGGCTTGCGGATACTGCCGGCGCTGATAGTGTGCATCGCGTCATCCAAAGGCGAAACTCCTTTGATAGTGCTACATATGTAGGCAGGGGAAAGGCCAAGGAAATTGGAGAGGCTGCAAAGAGTTTGGATGCAGATCTAGTCATAATAGATGATGAGCTAACATCTGCCCAGATTAGAAATTTAGAGGATATAACTGGCACTAGGGTTATAGATAGGACAGCCCTTATACTGGACATATTCGCTGCTCGTGCCAACTCTAAAGAGGGAAAGCTTCAGGTAGAGCTGGCGCAATTAAACTACAGACTTCCTAGGCTTATAGGTATGGGGCTTACACTCTCAAGGCTAGGTGGAGGCATAGGCACCAGGGGGCCTGGCGAGATGAAACTTGAGACTGATAGAAGGCATATCCGCCAGAGAATATTTGAAATAGAAAAGGAATTAGAAAATGTTAAAAGGCATAGAGATACTCTAAGGGAGAGGCGAAAAAAGCTTGGCTATTATGTGGTGGCTCTAGTTGGCTATACAAATGCAGGCAAGAGCACCCTTATGAACCTTTTAACAGGAAGCGATATATTGGTAGAGGACAAGCTATTTGCTACGCTAGATCCTACGTCCAGGGAGCTAGTTTTAGAAAGTGGAAGGGAGCTACTTCTTATAGATACTGTAGGATTTATAGATAAATTGCCACATGATCTGGTGCAGGCATTTAAATCCACCCTAGAGGAGGCGGCTTATGCTGATATGCTGCTACATGTAGTAGATGCAAACTCCCCCCATCTTTATGAGCAGATGAAGACGGTGGATAATGTATTAGAGTCTATGGATGTAAAAAAGCCTATGATTACCGTATATAATAAGATAGATTTAATAGAAGACACTAACCTACTTCCAAGAATCGAGCCATATACATTTATATCCGCTAGAGATAATGAGGGCATATCAGATCTACTGACATGTATTGAGGAAAATCTGCCTATGGATGTGTTTAAGGTGAAGTTTTTAATACCCTATGAAAAGATGAATATAGTCTCTACTTTGCACGATGATGCAATTGTAATAGATGAAAAATATGGCGAAGATTATATAGAGGTAGAGGCAGAGGTAGATAAAAAGATGTATATGCGCTATGAAGAATATAGGGATAATTCTAAAAGCTAATTATTTGTCCTTAAAAGGGGCAATATATAAAAAAATATACTTGTAAGGAGGAGTTTATAATGAGGGTACGTGTAGACCAGGATCTGTGTATCAGCTGTGGGCTTTGCATAGATATATGCGATGAGGTTTTTTTCTGGAATGATGATGATATTGCAGAGGCTATAGATGAGGATATCCCAGAGGAACTTCATGAGGATGTTCAAGAGGCTATAGATAGCTGCCCAACTGATGCAATAGAAGAGATCTAAAAAAGGCGGGACCTATATAATAAATAGGCCCCGTTATTTTTTTAGAATTTTATATTTTCTGCTAGAAAGCCCTTCACGTCTTCTATGGGGATTCTGATTTGTTCCATAGAATCTCTATATCTTACGGTGACTTCGTTATCGTCTAATGTGTCAAAATCTACGGTTATGCAAAATGGTGTACCTATTTCGTCTTGTCTTCTATAGCGCCTGCCTATGCTGCCAGATTCATCGTAATCTACCATGAAATCTGCCCTTAGCCTTTCATATACATCATTGGCCTTATCACTTAGCTTTTTACTCAAGGGAAGTATGGCAGCTTTAAAGGGGGCTAAAGCTGGATGAAATCTAAGCACTGTGCGGGTATCACCGTTATTTAGCTCTTCTTCATCCATGGCTTCACATAGGAACATTAAAAATAGCCTATCTACACCTACAGAGGGCTCCACCACATAGGGTATGAACTGCTCACCTGTCTGAGGATCCCTATAGTATAGGTTTTCGCCTGAATGCTCTATATGCTGGGTTAAGTCATAGTTGCTGCGATCGGCTATGCCCCAGATCTCGCCCCAACCAAAGGGGAATTTATATTCTATATCTGTGGTGGCATTGCTATAGTGTGAGAGCTCGTCCTTTTCATGGTCTCGCATTCTAAGGCTGTTTTTTGCTACTCCCAGTTTGACTACCCAATCTTTACAGAAGGCTCTCCAATAATCAAACCACTTAGGACTATCATCCTTGGTGCAGAAAAACTGAAGCTCCATCTGTTCAAACTCCCTTGTTCTGAATATGAAATTACCAGGGGTTATTTCATTTCTAAAGGCCTTTCCAATTTGACCTATTCCAAAGGGAAGTTTTTTTCTAGATGTACGTTGTACATTTTTGAAGTTTACAAATATACCCTGGGCTGTTTCTGGGCGCATATATATCTCTTGCTGGGATTCATCCGTCACACCTTGATATGTCTTAAACATAAGGTTAAACTCTCTTATCTCTGTAAAATCGTGTTTTTTACAATCTGGGCAGGGGATATTATGTTCTTTAATAAACTCTTCCATTTTTTCATTATTCCAGCCATCTACTACAGCAGGTTCGCCCTTATCTTTTAGATACTCCTCTATTAGATGATCTGCCCTAAATCTAGATTTGCATGAGCGACAATCCATTAAAGGATCGTTAAATCCTCCTATATGACCTGAGGCCTCCCATGTCTTTGGGTTCATAAGTATGGCTGCATCTAGCCCTACATTATAGGCGTTCTCTTGAACGAATTTTTTCCACCAGGCATCTTTAATATTTTTCTTAAGCTCCACCCCAACTGGGCCATAATCCCATGTATTTGCTAGCCCTCCATATATCTCAGACCCTGGAAATACAAAGCCTCTATTTTTGCTCAAATTGACTACATCTTCCATTGTAAATGTCTTTGCCATATTAAATCCTCCTAAGGTTATAAAATAAAAAAAGCCTTCAATCCCATAAAGGGACGAAAGACTTAACTTCGCGGTTCCACCCTTTTTGGCCCATATGGGCCCTCTTTCTTGTAAATGTGCTCCAGAGCGCCTTCACTATATCTTTTCCCCTAGGCTCGCACCATCCCTAGGTCGCTGTAGGCAGTGGGTATAGCTAATATTCTCTATCAATGCACAATACCATTATCATCAAGATGGGGATCTTTGTCAAGTATAATTTTAATTTCGAGCAATAATGGTTGAGTTTATTGACAAATTACGATAAAATAATCTAAAGGATTGGGAATAATGATGTGAGAAGGGGACATTCATGATAGAAAGGGAGTTTATTGTAAACAATGATATGGGGCTTCATGCAAGGCCCGCGGCTAAGCTTACCCAAATAGCTAGTAAATATAAATCAGAGGTGCTCATTTTAAAAGACGGCAAGATAGGAAATGGTAAAAGCCTTTTATCTATTTTGGTTTTGGGTATATTTCGAGGCGCCAAATTTACTATTAGGATAATTGGGGAAGATGAGATTGAGGCCATGTGCGCAATTAGAAGGCTCATTGAAGGGGATTTAAATGAAAAAAAGTCCATTATGTAAGAGTGCTCTCAGCGTAATACATATAGATATGGACGCATTCTATGCAGCTGTAGAGCAGCGAGATAATCCAGACTATAGAGGAAGACCTGTGGTTGTTGGAGGCTCTCCAGATGGTAGAGGGGTAGTAAGCACTGCATCTTACGAAGCTAGAGAATTTGGCATCCATTCAGCCATGCCGGCTGCAAAAGCTAAGAATCTATGTCCCCATGCCATATTTATGCCATCTAATATGGAAAAATATAAGGCTGTATCCAAAAAGGTGCGAGCCATATTCGAAAGATATACAGATATTATTGAGCCCATATCCATAGATGAGGCTTTTTTAGGAATAGAGGATAGAGATTCTATTGAGATAGGGAGGCTAATTAAGAAACAGATAAAAAAGGAGCTAGATCTAACTGCATCTGTAGGCATATCCTATAATAAATTTTTAGCAAAATTGGCCTCGGATATGCAAAAACCCGATGGATTTACCATAATTAGACCGGAAGATGTTAAAAACATACTGCCAGGGCTTCCTATAAGAAAGCTTTGGGGGGTTGGCAAAAAGACGGAGCATAAATTTCATCAGCTTGGCATATTTACAATAGATGATCTTTTAAAATATGATAGGAAGTTTCTAATAGAGCGTTGGGGTAATAAGGCTCTAGATCTTCTTAAATATGCTCAGGGCATAGATCATAGCAAGATAGAGACAAGTCGTGAAGCAAAAAGCATAGGAGAGGAGACAACCCTTAGAGAGAACACCCAGGATAAAAATGAGCTTATAGGTTATTTAAAGATGTTCTCTAAATCCATTTCCAGCGATCTATTAGCCCAAGATTTAAAGTTCAGGACTGTAACAGTTAAGATAAGGTATGAGGATTTTAAGATTATAACTAGAAGTAAGACATACAAAGATCCCCTATATTCACAGAGGGATTTATACCTAACCGGTAAGGATATATTACAAAATAGGATATATTTACATAAGCCGGTACGATTAATCGGAATGCAAGTGTCTAACCTTATATATCCTAACGAACCTATACAGATAACATTTCAAGATATCATCTAGAATGTATAATATATATATAAAAAGGGTAGTATTTAAAAAGACTTGCTAGCAAAATACTTTGCAAAAGGAGCTAGATATGAATAGTAGAGAAGTTCAAAATAAACTACCTGTAAATGATATGATAAAAAGGTTTACTCTAGAGGGCAATAATAGACTCGAAAAGCAATATGAGGGGACAAAAGAGGCTATAAAGCAAATTGCCGGGGAAAAGATGAAGACATTCATGGGTACAGCGGATGTCGGGCTTGGAGAAGAAGAGAGGGAGCGCTTAGTTGTCATAATAGCAGGGAGCATGATGCAAAGCTTTTCCCTGGGCTATGGGCTAGGCAAAGTAGAAGGTATAGTAGATAGAGATATATACCTTTAAAACCAGACTCCCCCAAGATACATAGAATGTCTTACCCATCATTTGTTACTTGGCTAAAGAGCTCTATTAGCCTTGCAATATCCTCTGTATTGTTCTCTTTTTCATCCTTGTCGCTACTTTCGTCCTTGGCAGCTATACTACTTTCCCTTCCTTGCGCTCCGGCATCTAGAAGCCTTACAACCGACATAGTTTTGGTAAGCTGCTTACCTATATCGCTTGGTATTATAGGCTCGAGTATACTCACAGTTTCAAATATAGTATCTAAGTTTTCCAAAAGGCTTTCACCCGAGAGTCTTTTACTTTTATATACTCTCATATTTTGAGCTAGCTTAGATGACATAGATTGGGCCATTGTAATGCTCTCTACAAGCTCTCTAGACGGCTCTGAAATATAGGGTTTTATGGCATTTAATATGCCAACCATTCTCTCCTTTTCGCTTCGAAAGAGTATTGGGGTGCTAGATATCTTAGTTTCCTGATATGTACCATCTGCTACACCGTATATGGTGCTAATTGATTCCAATAGACCTAATATGGCATATATATTTCTCTGCTCGTATTCGTCCAGATATGGAGTTATAGCCGCTAGGGCCTCTTTAGCTTTAAATGTCTTAAACCCCTTTATAAACCCTTCTAAATTTACAGTTAAAGTATATTTATCCCTTTTAAAATTTTTCCCTAAAAATAATAATAGAACGATTACTAAAACTGGGCGAAGGTCAATAGATGATAGACGCCTTTGGCTAACTCCTTCTATTTTTGGCTCTATATGGGCCTTGACCTGTTTCATAGGTGTAAAGCTATGAACTTCCATAGAATACCTCCTCAAAATCTCAAATCATACTGGTTCTTATTCTAATATATGCTACAGCTATCTAACCGTTACATTTGTAATATATAAATATATGGCTATTTTGTTATCATGATAGGGCATATATGAATATAATGGTATGAAGATAGAAAAAAGAGGTGAGCATTTTGAATATAAGTGGTCAAGATCTTGAAAAGATGGAAGAGATGGCAAGGATAATGCGGGGCAAAAGTGAAGATGAGGTAGTCGAAACCCTAGCAGCCCTAGTAAATTCAGGGGAGTTGGGTATGTCAAAGGAAAGAGTGTTTGAAATGATAAGGACTATAGAGCCCATGCTAAACAGTAGTCAGAAAAGGACTCTAGCAAAGCTTTTGAAGATGATCAGATAGAGCTATTTGTTAACACCTTTTAACACAAAGGCATAGTATATATTATGTCTATCAATAGATGTTTTGTGTTAAAGGGGGGATTTTGTCTTGAGAGGCAATAGAGATAGTTCTATATTTGAAAAAGTAGATAAAAGACTAATACAAAAGACTCAGACACTTGGCTCTAGTGAACTATCTGCC
>JAAZLT010000149.1 GCA_012799205.1 Clostridiales bacterium | reverse complement strand
CTAATATAAAGCCGCCCTATATAATACTTGGGAACCACGTAAATAATTGGGATCCCTTTTTTGTAAATGAATTTGTAGACGAGCCAATAAGCTTTATTGCGGCTAACTCGCTCTTTTTCAATCCAATTTTAAGGACTTTATTAAATTATATAGGCATTATTCCAAAATCTAAGGAGAAAAGCGATATCAGGACTATTCGTCAAATCTTAAGGGCAAAGAGGCATGAGAGGATTATCGGAATATTTCCGGAGGGCAATGTCACTTGGGATGGAAGCTATGAAAAAATAGATGATTCTACTGCAAAGCTTATAAAACTACTTAAAATTCCTGTTATAGTAGCTATAATATCCGGTGCTCATTTGAGCCGGCCTAGATGGGCCAAATCCCATAGAAGGGGTAAAATTGATATATCATTTAAAAAGCTCTTTAGTGAAGAAGATATAAAAAGGCGCCCTATCGAATACATACATGAAAAGCTAAATAAAGCGCTAAACCATGACGAAATTACATGGCAAGAAAGGCGGCAAAACATATATAAGGGGCGAAGGCTGGCGCAGTACCTAGAGAGACTATTATTTATATGCCCAAGCTGCAAAGATATCTCTAGTATGCACTCTAGGGGAAGTAGTTTTTTTTGTACACATTGCGGATATTCATTGGAATATACAGTCTATGGGAAGTTTAAAAATCATAATAGAGAGCCCTATTTTAGCTGGCCGGGGCAGTGGAACGATTGGCAGCTAAGTGAGCTTACACTCAGGCTCAAAGATAATAATCTCAGCTTAGAGGCATTCAAAGACCCTGTAAAGCTCTATGTGTCATCTGGGGATACGCCTTTTAAGCTAATATCTGTAGGGCAAATAGAGCTTGAGGATGCAGGTATAGTGTTTAAAGGTCATAAGGATATGGAGTATAGATTTTTGTTTGAGGACATTAAATCCCCTAATATTCATATGAGTGCTAACTTAAACTTTTACTATGGAGATAAATTCTATAGGTTTAAATTCTATAAACCTCGCACCTCAGCCTATAAATGGCTAAATCTCATCGAGATATTGGCTCCTTAGAAAAATACTTCTAAAATGTTTTGATTTGGTGCAAGGGAAATGGAGGGAATTATGAACAATTCATGGGATATGATAGTTGACTTTACCATTCTATCGTTTCTGCTTTTTATTGGCTCTATACTAAAGGCTAGAATATCAGTACTTAGAAAATTAATACTTCCAACGTCTATGGTGGCAGGCTTTTTGGGCCTGCTTTTAGGGCCGGAAGTTTTAGGATGGCTGCCTATAGACATGGATATATTAGGCGATTTTGTATATCATCTTATGGGCATAGGTTTTATTGCACTATCTCTAAAGGAAAGGGATGTAAAAAAGAGTCCAGACCTTGTAAACTCTGGTATGCTAATAGTATCTACCTATCTCATACAGGGCATAGTGGGTTTTGGGCTTTTATTAATTTTAGTGAAGGCTGCATACCCTAATATGTTCCCTGGCATAGGGCTACTGCTTCCCCTAGGATATGGGCAAGGGCCAGGACAGGCCTATTCCATAGGCAATCAATGGGAGCAGCTTGGAGTTAAAGGCGGGGGGAACCTTGGCCTTACAGTGGCAGGGTTTGGATTTATCTGGGCTACATTTGTAGGGGTTATATTTATAAATTATTTAGTGAGAAGCAAAAGGTTTAAAAAGGAACATCTAAAAACTCAAAAAGAGCATAGCAATATAGTAGAAGAGTCTGCACCAGATGAGATCCCGCTAAGCGATGCCATAGATAGGCTTACCTATCAGGGTGCGGTTATAGGATTTATATATCTTATTACATATTTTACGCTCTTTGGGCTAGAGAGGCTACTTATGCCCCTTGGCACATACGGCGAAACTTTGGCAAAGCTACTTATAGGTTTTCACTTTCTCATAGGGAGCCTCTATGCAATGCTATTTAGATATGTATTAAATAGGTTAGAGAGAGCGGGCCTGAAATTAGAGCATAGCACTAATAATTATTTACTTCAAAGAATATCGGGCTTTTCATTCGATTATATGATAGCAGCTTCCATATCGGCTATATCCATATATGCTTTAAGAGAATATCTAATACCTATATTACTGCTGACTACTATAGGCGGAATTATCACAATTATATTTCTTCTATGGCTTGTTCCT
>JAAZLT010000148.1 GCA_012799205.1 Clostridiales bacterium | reverse complement strand
TATTAGGCTAAGTTTTACTTGGCTCTTACTTATTAAAAAACTAAACGTTTTAAACTCATTGAAACTTTCGGGTTTAATTCTTCATACACTGTTTAATTTTCAAGGTTCAAACTTCCGTGCCCCGTTTGAGGCGACTTTTATATCTTAACAAATTTTATTGGCCTTGTCAAGGAGTATTTTTAAATTTTTTAATTTCCTTTTTTACTGACAAAAACTTTTCCTCAATGAGGCCGGATATCATTATAGCATAAACAAAACTTTTTTCAAGCCCTAAACATTTTTTTATCCGTTATAATTATATCTATCTTCTCATCCCATCTGTTAGAGGGCAGGCTATTAAACAACTGAAATGTATAAGATAATGCTATCCTTGGGACCCGTACTTGGCTCTTAGCTAGAAGCCTATCATAAAAGCCCCCGCCATATCCTACTCGATTACCATCTTCATCAAAAGCCAGCCCTGGCATAATAATTAAGTCCATATCCTCAATGTCCATCTGCTTAGATCCTGCTGGTGGCTCTAGTATACCAAAATACCCTTCTATGAGTGATGATAGGTTATCTATTTTTGTAACCATTATTCCTTCCTCTTTAGTATGAATTTTAGGTACACAAACTATCTTGCCTTCATCTAGTGCATAATCTATAATTCTATGGGTATCAACTTCCCCATCAAAGCTTACATATATAAATATAGCTTCTGAACTTTTAAATAATTTATGCTCTATCAGTCTTTTAAAGACTTTATCATCCATAAAACTCTTCTCTTTATCATCTAATTCCGATCGTCTTTTATATATAGCTTTTCTTATATCATCTTTTGAACGCATCATACTTATATCCTCCAAACTATTTTTTTAATATAATCTTTTCTACATATAAAGCTCAGATATACAAAGCTCAATATACTTTAACACTTATAAGCTCCTTTCATATACTAAATCAGAGCCTATTCATAGAATATGCATATAGGCCAATAATTTATTTTCTTTGATAGGAGACGATGTGATGGCCCCTAATATTAGCATTTTGATTTTCGCACCTGAATATTCTAATTTGCTACAACGATGCTTGGAAAAAATAGCTGAAACTACTACATTATCTTATGAAATAATGCTTTTATCCCCTAGACCTTTAAACGTAAATCTAGATAAATCTGAAAAGCCAGCAGATATTCAATTTATAACATGTTCTAATCTTAGCATTAATAAGGCATATAATAAAGGATTTTTGTATAGCAAAAGTGATAATATAGTAATAATATCACCAGAAATTATGGTAAAGCATAATTGGGATGTGCACATTATGAAATATGCTAAAATCCGATCTAATATTGGATTTGTAGGTAAACTTAAAAAACCTATTAGCTCTACAATTATGGAGACTTCCGACTTTTATATTACAGAGGCTCTAGATGACAGTTGTCTTCTTATAAAAAGGTTTGTAGTAGATATAATTGGAGATTTTGATGAGAAGTTCTCTTCTACTAGCTTTATGTTCGATGATTACTTTCTAAGGGCAAGACAAAGTGGGTTCGAACTTTCCTATTGTAAAGAAGATCTCTTCAGACGCAGTTTTAGTGCTGAAATAGGGGATAATATAGATTACTTAGATACTTATTTAGATAATCGAAATCGATTTGTAGAGAAATGGAGGAGATTTTTACCCATAAAAAACGATATAATTTCTGAGGTTCTTCTCAATACAGTTTTAATAGAAGAAGAGCATATCTTATATCT
Source organism: Clostridiales bacterium (assembly GCA_012799205.1). Lineage (GTDB taxonomy): Bacteria > Bacillota > Clostridia > Caldicoprobacterales > Xylanivirgaceae > JAAZLT01. The sequence goes on along the minus strand of JAAZLT010000148.1, from coordinate 2,522 downwards.
GGGCGATGATCCCATCATTCCCAATACATTAGAAAGGCGAGGATATATAGTCCGCTCTATAAGTCGGTCGCATGGCTACTCTCCTTTAATGAAGGATAACCAAAGATATAATGCAATAATAATCTTTGATAATATAACCCATGAACAAACCCTGTTTAGCTTGCTCGATCAGGCTAAGTCCATATTGATGCCTAAGGGATTATTATTTATTAATATTCATAACTCACTATATATCGATAGAGTTTATGAGATTTTCAGGGGAAACTTTACTATATCTCATTTTGATCCTAATTTGAAATATCCTTTTTACTGTCTATCAAAGCCCGAGATAATGTCGTCAAATAAGGTCAGCCATCTTGAACTTGTATATCTAGCTGGGTTCACTTCTAAACCCTCTCCTGAAGTTCAAGGTATATTGAAAGAAATCTGTAACGCAGGTCCCGCAAAGAACCATCTTAAAGAAGAGTTTTGTACAGAAGAGTATCTGGCAATATGGCAAAAAAACTAGCTAAGACCCTCTTAGCTAGTTTTTTTGCCGTCCGCTTCGCTATTTAACTTTAACATCTCAGATATAGCAGCGATACTGCCTAAGGATGTTACACTCTCATTTGGTAATATAAGTTTACTAGATGGGCTATCTGCCATTTTTATAAGAGCCTCCACTTGTTTAAGGGCTATGACCCTCTCATCTGTGCCCGATTCTATAATAGCTCTATTGACAAGATTTATGGCCTCAGCCTCTGCATTTGCCAGCTCCATCATGGCCTTTGCTCTACCCTCTGCCTCTAAAAGTTCTGCTTCCCTTTGCCCCTCTGCTCTTCTTATGTTAGATTCCTTTTCCGCCTCTGCCTGAAGTATCTTGGCTTGTTTCTCGCCCTCTGCTATAGAAATAGCACTTTGTCTTTGCCCCTCTGACTGAAGGATAGCAGCTCTTTTATCTCTTTCTGCCCTCATCTGCTTTTCCATAGCCTCTTGAATCTCTTTTGGAGGTGTTATATCCTTTATTTCTACTGAGAGGATCTTAATACCATAAGAATCTGTTATCTGGTCTACAATGTCTAATAATTCTTTATTTATTCTATCTCTACCTGTTAATACATCGTCTAATGTCATAGACCCTACAACATTTCTAACATTTGTAATAGCGCTATATATAATACCAGATTTGTAGTTTTCTATATTATATACAGCATCCCGAGCATTCATAACCCTATAGAATATAACATTATCTATACTTATATTTACATTGTCCTTAGTTATAACATTTTGGGGTTCTATATCTATTATCTGCTGCTTGGTAGATACTCTAGCGCGTACATAGTCTATGTATGGAAATATGAAGTGCCAACCGGGTTCTAACACTTTATAAAACTGTCCAAATCTTTCAACCACAAACACAAAACCAGTATTAACTACTTTTACCGATAATAAAAGAGTTACAATTACCAATATCCCGAGTATTATCCAAAACATACATTACTCCCCCTTATCCGCTCTTTTTATCATGAGCTTATTGCCAACTACATCTGACACAATCACCCTATCTCCCCTATATAGGGGGCCGTCTACTACCTTGACCGTCCAATATATGCCATCTACCTTCATAAGCATTTCATCGTCCACATCTTTATCTAATACCAACTCTCTATCCACTAACCGTCCCTTTATTGATACAGTTTTGTGATCAGTTTTCCTTCGCATCTTCTTACCAAAGGGGATAATGATTAGAATAGATAATATACTAATTATGAAAAATATTATAATTTGTACCATAGGGCTTTTATCTAAAAAATACATACCCATGGCGAAAAGTCCCCCTATTGAAAATCCGGCAAAGAAAAAGCTGCTGGTGATCACGTCCAACACGAGTGTAAATATGGATAATATTATCCACAAGGCCAACACTATTATCACCCCTTAGCCTTTTTCCATTTGCCCACCTCTGCCTTTAATAACTAAAGTACCCGCTAGAATATCGTGAAGTGCTTGCTTTTGTTCTGTGAAGGCTGCCATTATATAGCCGATTAATAAAATAATAGTAGACACAATCTTAGCAAAGTATCTACCTGTAGCCTTGCCGAATGATATTCTTTCACCTTGATAATCAGTAACCACAATCCCCAAAGCCATTTTACCTGGTGTTGCCTGATATTTGGAGCTTTCAAAGCTGGCATGATATAACCAAATCATCATTAGGCGTATTGTATCCCAGATTAGCGCCATTGTTTCTTGACTACTAGACATAAAACCTCCTGCTCCAATATCTAGTGGCTCTATGATAGAAGGTGCATTAAATATTCCGGCAATAATTCCCCAGGCCCCTGACATTATTATTCCATCAATAAACATGGAAAAGAGCCTTCTCCAAAATCCTCCATATCTAAATATACTATGTTTTGCTGCATATTTAAGAGGATTTGCACAGTTGGCACAATAGTTATCTTCCTCTGATACCTTAGATCCACATTTAGGACAATAAGACATCCCCAAACTCCTCTCTAAATTTACTATATTCATTATTA
>JAAZLT010000147.1 GCA_012799205.1 Clostridiales bacterium | reverse complement strand
CATAAAGACGTGTTGCGGCCGTTAAATCCATGATATCCGATTCTTCTATTAAGGGACACACAATATATGCTTGCCTGCCTTCTAAAACTTGCCTTTTTACAAATTTATAAACTCTTTCACTTAGAGCAGGTGGTACATGGTAAGTTTCTATGGGTCTTCTCCCGGGGGGCAATTCATCTATTATAGATATATCCAGGTCTCCATATAATATAAGAGAGAGTGTACGTGGTATTGGTGTAGCAGACATCACTAGTATATGTGGATTCTGTCCCTTAGATAAGATCACAGCCCTTTGTCTTACCCCAAATCTATGCTGCTCATCAGTCACAACAATGCCGAGTCTATCAAATGTGATATCGTCTTGCAAAAGTGAATGAGTCCCTATTATTATGTCAATTTCGCCATTTTTTAAGCTCTGCCTTAAGCTAGATTTTTGCCTCTTGCCCATACCCCCTGTGATACATTCTATCTTCAATGTTGTATTAGAAAATAATCTAGTAAGGGATTGGAAATGTTGATTGGCAAGTATCTCGGTTGGAACCATAAATGCACCTTGATATCCACTTAATACGGACGCATATAATGCTATTGCAGCCAATATAGTCTTTCCCGATCCTACATCTCCCTGGATTAGTCTATTTGCAACCTTTCCGCTGCGAATATCTAAAAGTATTTCATCTACCACCCGTGCCTGCGCTCTTGTCAATTCGAATGGCAAATCTGCTATAAAGGACTCTATAATCCCTTGATCCCAGTCAAACATTATTCCCTCTACCTGTTCTTGCGATTCTTTTTTTATCAACCTAAGTCCCATATTCACAAAGAAGAGTTCTTCAAATATTAATCTTCTTCTGGCCTCTTTGAATGAATGGCGGTTTTTTGGAAAATGTATATTATAGAGTGCGAAATTCTTTTCTGCGAGCCCATAGTCTCTCCTTATGCTGCTTGGTAGAAAGTCATAGAGGTTGGTATCTATTCTCTTTAACGCTTTATATATAAGCTGCTGCATAATCTTTTGCGTCAATCCCTTAGTCAGGGGATATATAGGCAGTATCTTTGGATTATCATGTTTTTTGGGTCTATACTCTTCTACCTCTGGCATTATTATCTGTATCTCACCATATCGTATTTCTACTTTTCCCCTTATAAAGTATTCTTTTCCTTCTTTATACTGATTCATACGATACGGCTGATTATACCATATGCACTGAACCTCACCCGTTTTATCATATGCTGTCCATTTTAAAATATTTAATCTTCCGGACCTAATACCATGAGCCCTTCCCTTGAATCTAGCAACTATTGAACTTTCTTTTCCCTTTTCAAGTGCTTCGATGGGCTCCACAGCTCCCCAAACCTCATAATCCCTAGGATAATAGCTTATTGCATCTTCGATTGTATAAATACCTAATCTGTTTAAAAGAGCATACCTTTTAGGGCCAATGCCCTTAATGTATTGTACACTCTCTTTTAAGGCCTCCATAATTACCTCCCATCAATTTAGTTGCAAAAAGAGAGGTTACTCTCCCTATTTTTATTCAATAGAAATAATATAATAGTATATAGGCTGTTTTCCATCATATATTTCCACATCCACATCGGGATATCTCTCTTCTATGGTCTCCCCAATCGCCTCTGCATCCTCCTCGGGTATATCTTCACCATAGTAGATAGTTATAAAATCACCACCACTGATATCAATCATCTTTTCTATCAACTCTTCGGCCGCATCTGATATATCTGTATCTACTGCTACTATCTGCCCATTACATATGCCTATTATATTATCCTTTTTTATAATGGTATCCTCTATGCTAGTGTCTCTAATTGCATACGTCACTTGGCCTGTCGTGACGGTATCTAAGGCCTTAGTCATTCTTTCAATATTTACCTCAACATCCATATCTGGGTTATAGGCTATCATAGCTGCAAGTCCTTGTGGTATAGTCTTGCTAGGAATGACGTGTATGCTTCTATCACTCATCTCACTGGCTTGCTTTGCAGATAGTATAATATTGCTATTATTAGGTAATATAAATACTTCCTCTGCGTCTACATTATCTATAGCATTGAGTAAATCATCTATGCTAGGGTTCATGGTCTGCCCGCCCTCTACTACATAGTCTGCCATTAGATCCTCAAATATGGAAACTATGCCTTGGCCTATAGCTACTGATACTACACCCATTTTGTTTTTGTATATTCTTTTCTCGGGCATAGCTGTATCACTATGTGGTATATGGCCAAGCTCTCTGTGTTGTTCCTTCATATTGTCAATTTTAATTGTGGACAGCTCACCATACTTTAGCCCAAGCTGTAATACATCCCCCGGGTCATTGGTATGTACATGCACCTTTATGAAATCGTCATCTGACGCAAACACCATAGAATCCCCATATGAGGCAATATCTGATCTTAACCTTTCTATATCTCCTTGCTTTATATGATCATATATATCATTTATCAAGAATTCCGTACAATACTGATACTTTATATCACCATCCAAAACTTCAGCATGCTGAGTTTCAACATCTTCAGGCTTTGATTCAATCATAAACCTCTCATAGTCAAAGTCACCATTTAATGCCTTACTAGACCCCATAAGGATATAAAGTACTCCCATACCGCCCGAATCTACAACACCTGCTTCTTTTAATGCATATAACATATCGGGGGTCTTATCAAGTGTATCCTTCGCCACAGCTACTATCTTTTCATAAAAGGATATAAAATTCCCATCTGTCTTAGCTATCTTTATCGCTTCTTCTGCTGTAACCCTAGCTACAGTCAGCATAGTTCCCTCTATGGGTTTCATAACGGCCTTATAGGCTGTATCTGCTCCGGTCTTTAAAGCCTCCGCATATTCTAAGGTATTGACATTTTGTTTTCCCTCTAGGCCCTTTGCAAAGCCCCTAAAGAGCTGCGAAAGTATAACGCCAGAATTTCCCCTAGCCCCCTTAAGCGCACCCCTCGATATGGCGTTTGCCACCTCTGATATACTAGCTCCGTTAGCAGTGCCCATTTCTTTGGCTGCAGATGTTAGGGTTGCTGACATATTAGTACCAGTATCCCCGTCGGGTACTGGAAATACATTCAGGGCATCTACTATATCTTTATTTTCGTCAAGGAACTGTACAGAAGATGTTAGCATCTCCCTTAACTTCGTTCCATCAATATTATCTAACTTCAAAACATGTACCTCCTTCGTCTAAAGAGCAGTTAGCATCATACTCTAACACCATGAACCGTGATATTAACTCTTTCCACTTTCATCCCTGTTAGATTTTCTACGCTGTATTTGGCTCTCTCTATCACATTTTTTGCGACTGTGTTTATGGATACTCCATATTTAACGATTATAAATAGATCTATTATAACGCTATTTCCCTTGGTTGACACTCTTACACCACGCGTTAGATTATCCCAACCTAACAGCTCTGTCAGACCATCTACTGCCCGTTTAGCAGCCATACCCACAATCCCGTAGCTTTCTATTGCCGATATTCCTGCTAGGGTAGCTATCACTTCATTCGAAATCGTTATTTCCCCTAAAGCATTCTTTGTTCTTGCTTCCATATTATTGCCTCCCTGTTACATTGCATTGGAAATCTCATAGCAATTTGCTTATGTCCTATTGTATACTATAAATAAAACTGTTTCAATATGAACATATTATCCCATGAATTTTTTTTGCTTGCCAATTAAGTTGCTAAATGGTAGAATAAAGCCTGACAAGGAGGTGTGCTTCCATGGCACGAGTTTGCGATGTATGTAATAAGGGTTTACAATTTGGTAATACTAAGAGTCATTCCAACCGTAAGGCGAGGCGCTCTTGGGCTCCGAATATCAAACGTGTTAGGGCTATTGTGGATGGCTCACATAAAACTGTAAATGTATGCACCAGATGTCTACGATCTGGCAAGGTGGAAAAATCTATATAAAATAAAAAACGTGCTTGCTTACACAATAGCACGTTTTTTATTTTATATAAAAGTATATAATCCTCATGCTCTATCTCCATCCTCTATAAATAAAACACCCTAAGGCAATCAATCCAATTCCAAATATTAATAGCCATATCCACACTGGGATATTAGAAAGTATTATGACTATACCCAATATTACCAATAAATAGGCTATTATATTTTTCCCCCTACACCTGTTTATATATCGCCTTCTCAATATAGCCACATCCTATATATTCTTATTATTATATAGTATGCATACTGGCTATAATAGGTGATTCAATCCTGGGCCATTATAGCTAGAACCACCCCTTTATCTATTTCAATTATTACATTTTCGTCTATAAATACATTGCTCATACCCAAAGGATAATCTGTATATAAGGTCTTTTTATTAAGCGGATACTTGAGTCCTGAAGAATTTAGTATATGTACATCTCCACCAAAGGGCAGCAAGGAGAGCACCTGACCCTTTTGGCCTTTTAAATGCAATATAGTATTTGAAAGAGTAATTATATTTTTGTCATCTAGCAGGTGACCTCTTATTCCACTTTTTAGAATTCTATAAAGAAGCATTATATTCGCATAGGAATGATCCCATCTATCGCCTAATGCGCCTACCAAAATTATCTCTTTGGGTTGCATCTCAATGGCTTTATCCACTGCAAGCTGGGTATCAGTATCGTCCTTTTCTGTAGGTACAATTTTTATACGGGCTCCGGCTTCTTTATATCCATCCAAGATCTCTCTGGGGGCTGAATCCATATCTCCTATTATGAAATTAGGTATAAGGCCCATTTCGTTACAATGGCGTACACCGCCATCGGCACATATTATATAATCAAAATTGCCTATTAAATTTCTAATATATGCATAATCCTTAACTCTACCATTAGAGAATATTACTATTTTCATAGACTTGCTCTGCTCCTTAATGTCTCTAGGGCAAGCTTTCTATCATCTTCATTAAATATAGATGAGCCTGCTACAAATATATTGGCTCCCGCGGCTGAAACTTCTTTTATATTTTTAGGTGCTATGCCTCCATCTACCTGTATATCTATATCCAGACCCCTATCATCTATGATACGTCTTAGATGTTTTACTTTATCTAACATGGAATTTATGAAACTTTGCCCCCCAAACCCTGGATTTACAGTCATTATCAGTACCATATCAAGCTCTTCCAATATATGTTTTAGAATTTCTATAGGAGTCGATGGATTTAGAGCCACTGCCACCTTACATCCTCTATCCTTAACATGCATTACAGCTCTATGTAGATGTGGCAATACCTCTGCGTGCAAACTAATAATATCAGCGCCGGCATCTATAAAATCATCCACGAAGTCCATAGGATTATCCATCATAAGGTGCACATCAAAGGGCAATTGGGTGACCTTACGTATAGACTCTACGACTACAGGCCCCAATGTCAAATTAGGCACATAATGCCCATCCATAACGTCAATATGTACCCAATCGGCCCCCGCTCTTTCTATAGAACCTATTTCCTCACCAAGTTTTGAAAAATCGGCAGACAATATTGATGGTGCAATTTTTATCATCTATAATCAACTCCTCTTTCTTCAATTTCTTCTAATATCTTTATATATCGTTCATATCTATGTCTAGAGATTTTGCCTGTTTCCACGTTTTCTTTGACGCTACAGCCAGGCTCTTTTACATGTATGCATTTAGATCCAAATCGGCATCCGCAACTATATTTTACAAATTCAGGATAGCAATTCGCCACTACTCTGTCCTCTATATTCTGTACTGCCACCGAACTAAATCCTGGTGTATCTGCAATCATTCCTCCATCTGGAAGTGGAAGAAGCTCCACATATCGGGTAGTATGTCTGCCTCTACCAAGTCTTTGGCTTATACTCCCCACCTCTAAATTGAACTTGGGATATAGTGCATTTAATAAAGATGATTTGCCCACACCTGATTGTCCCGCTAATGTAGTAATGCCATCGGTGAGTCCATGAGATAACTCTTTTATTCCCTCTCCTGTCAAAGATGATACTAAAAATATATTCCAGCCTGTATTTTCATACATTTCTATAATTCTATCTATATCTGTCCTATTTCCCTTATCTATTTTATTTATAATTATTATGGGTTCAATATCTTGTATGCAACTATAAACCAGCATTTTATCTACTAAGAGGTAGTCCGGGTTCGGATTTTTAGTTGCCAATACTATGCCTATATGATCAACATTTGCAATTGCTGGCCTTGAAAGCAGATTCTTTCTCGGGAAAATTTCTTCTATCAAATCCATATCCTCAGATAGCTTAACCCGATCCCCTACCGTAGGTCTTATCCCATCCTTACGAAATATTCCCCTTGCCTTGCATTCTAATACATTAGTTCCAATCTTTACATAGTAAAAACCACCTATCCCTTTTATTATAGTACCGACTCTGTCCATATTAGCCCCCTTCCTTTTTTGTATAATCTATAGTTACTCTGCGCTTTAGCCTATTATCTACATATATATTATAATCTACAACCCCTTCTTGCTCCATAGGTATGACAATAACTTGTTCTTCTACTAAATGCTCCTTTTCATATACTATACTTCCATCATCTACTCTCTCTACTCTAATAGGAACTTTCTCACTATCATATTCATCTGCCCAAAGTGTGATCTCTAATTTCTTGGGGTAGTTTGGCTCTTTCCCATCACTTATCCATAGATCTACCTTTCTATCTTTTTCTACATACACCCCCTCTACTGGCCTTTGCCTTATGACAACTCCTTGGGGCACATCTTCACTATATTCTTTATATATCTCACCCTTTTGTAGTCCGTCACGTTCAAAGCTTTGGATGGCCAATTCTAGAAGCATTCCTGTATAGCCAGACACCTTAACTGTATTAAATGTAGGACCATCGCTTACAGCTAATTCTATAGTAGTGCTATCTAAAACTTCTACTCCATGTTGGATACTTTGCCTTATTACCACTCCTTTAGGATATTCATCATCATTTTTATATTCTATACTTGCCACTTCTAAGCCCTTGTTTTCCAATTCTTTTATAGCCTCTTTCTCAGGTTTTCCCATAACATCTGGCACCACAATAGTCTTAGGCCCAAGACTTATAACAACATCTATTGTCCCTGGAATCTCTATCGGATCACCAGGTTTTGGGTCTTGAGAGATTATATTTCCTTCCTCAATATCTCTATTATTCTTCCTAGCTATTATATTTAGCTCAATATCCATATCATTGGTTAGTTCAGATGCCTCATCATATGAGACATCTCTAATATCTGGAACGATTTCTTCTTTAGTAACAAAATTTGCCCTATAGATTTTTATACCTAAAAATGTCAAAAACGCTATAAGAAATATAAAGGGAATAAACCTAAGGAGATTAATTGCTCTCTTGCTTTTTCCCGAACCTTTATGTGTCCTACCTATTTCATCTGTTTCTCCAATCGGCCCAATAGCCTGAGTAGGCATATCACTGCTTAAGTTTCTGGTAACAAAATCGCCCTCAGGCTCTGAAATAGCCCGTTTAAGATCGGCTATTAATTCATTTATAGACTGATATCTAAGACATAATTCCTTTTCCAATGCTTTATTTACAATGGCTTTTAGGGCACTTGGTATCTCATTATCCATTTTTTCAGGCCATATAATGTCATTTTGTATATGTTTTAGCGCTATAGATATAGCACTATCTCCATTAAAGGGTACTTCCCCCGTACACATTTCATACATTACAACACCTAAGGAATATATATCCGATTTTTCATCCACATAGCCACCCCTGGCCTGCTCCGGTGAAAAGTAATGCACAGATCCCATCACATCACTCCCTACAGCAGTTACTGTGGCAGATGTTACGGCCCTAGCGATTCCAAAATCGGCTACCTTTATGTTTCCATCTTGCCCCATCAAAATATTTTGTGGTTTTATATCACGATGGACTATCTTATTTTTATGTGCATGCTCTATTGCCGAGCTTATATCTATTGCAATTTTTATAATCTGTTCGTAGTGTAGGTAATTACTACTTTTTATATAATCTTTAAGGGTGCCTCCACTTACATATTCCATAACTATATAATGGATGTCTTCCTCTTCTCCTACATCATATATCTCCACTATATTCGGATGTGATAGGCTGGCAGCAGATTGGGATTCACGCCTGAATCTAGCTACAAATTCCTCATCCTCTACAAGTTCAAGTCTTAATATCTTTACCGCTACATCACGATTTAATAGATGGCATCTTGCTTTGTAGACAATGGCCATCCCTCCACCGCCTATCTTTTTCAGTAGTTCATATCTACCTCCGATTAACCGTCCAAGCAAAGACATCACCTCTCCTTTGCCCTATCATTATATTTTGCGACAATAACCGTTATATTATCTGTGCCTCCATCATCTAATGCCTCTATAGTAAGCCTTCTAGCAAGCTCCGATAGATCCTTGCTCTCTTTAGATATATCGATAATCTCTTGAGAGGTGACATGGTTTATTAGACCATCTGTGCATAATAGGATTATATATTTCTCATCTATCTTTCTTTCATAGTAGTCTATCTTTACCTCTTCATCAGTGCCTAACGCTCTAGTTATGACGTTGCGCTGTGGATGATTGTCTATTTCTTCTTCGGTTATACTGCCGTTTTCTAATAAGTCTTGTACTAGAGAATGATCTTTCGTTATCTGCTCTATAGAGTCCTTATATATTACATATGCTCTGCTATCACCTACATGGGCAATACATAGCTTTGGCCCAAAAAAATAGGCCATAGTTAGAGTTGTGCCCATTCCCTCATATCTCTCGTCTGATAATGAGCAGTCGTATACAATTTTATTAGCATGATGAACTGCATCTAGCATAAGTTCCTTTATTTCTCTAGATTTATTGACTTTATCTATATTTAGTTTAAAATAATCTGCAATCTCTCTTACAAGCATTTTACTTGCGACATCGCCAGCATTATGGCCACCCATGCCATCAGCCACCATAAACAGATTCTCTATACCATATTTATTGGAAGGTATATAATAGGAATCCTCATTGTTTTTTCTAACTTTCCCTACATGACTATATGCTCCAAACTCTACTACCATTGCATCTATTCCCCCTTAAGACGTTTTACATACCTTCCTAAATAATCATACCTAAGTTGCCCACATGCCCCTTGAATACTAGTGCCCAGCTCTCGCCTCCGACTGACATTTATATTTTGATCCCTTAACACATTAATAAATTGCGAAATAGTATCCTCGCTACTTCGTCTATGGACAGAGTCACTTATTTCATTAATGGGTATTATATTGACATGAAATCCATAATCCCCTATCCTTTTGCCTAATTCTAAAGCATCTTCATATCTATCATTTATTCCGTCTATAAGCGCATACTCTAGCGTAATGCGCCTACCTGTTTCTTGAAAGTAATGGTCAGATGCCTTAAATATATCATCTATGCTATATCTGCTAGAGATGGGCATTATTTTTCTTCTAATACTATCATTTGGTGCATGCAGTGATATTGCCAAGGTTATGGGCATATTTTCTTCAGAGAGCTTGTATATCTTATCTACTATGCCACAGGTAGAAAGAGTCATATTTCTATAGCTCAAATTCAATCCATCAGGATCATGGATCATCTTTAAAAACTTTATGGTATTATCATAGTTATCTAAGGGCTCTCCACTGCCCATTAGCACTATGTTTTTTATATTATACTCTTTTGTATCCTTAGAGAGCTCGGATTTTGCAGTAAGTATCTGAGAGATCATCTCACCTGTCGATAAGTCTCGTACAAAGCCTCCCTTGCTAGATGCACAAAAGCTACAACCCATCTTACATCCTACCTGGGTAGATATGCAAATAGTGTTTCCGTAGGAGTATTCCATGACAACACATTCTATTATGTTTTCATCCTTTAGAAGAAATAAAAATTTGATAGTAGATCCATCGTCAGATTCTATGGATTCTAACATCTTTAAGTTGGCTATATTAAATCTATTGCTAAGCCTATTTTGCATATCCTTTGATATATTTGTCATCTCTGTAAAGTCGAGTGTGCCTCTGTAGAGCCAGCTATAGATCTGCTTGGCCCTATATCCTGCAATATCCATGTCCTTAAGCTTTGATTCAAGTTGTGATAAGGTCAATTCTAAAATATCTATTGGGTTTTTCAAGCTAAGATCTCCTCTTTCTTTTTATCTACCTAGTATAGTTCCCTCAGTAAGGGGGTTGCCCATTAAATATGTCGTATCTTTCATAGCTCTTTTGCCTTCCCCCTGAATATTTTTTAATCTAATAAGTCCATGCCCACATGCTACTATTAGCCCCGCTGAAGTATCCGATTGTACAATCTCTCCCGGGGCTTTGATCTTAGAGGCCTGTCTCTCCACTATTCGTGTCTCCAATATCTTTAGCCTCTCGCCTTCATAGAATGTAAAACACCCCGGCCAAGGGCTGAGCCCTCGCACCAAGTTGTGTATATTATGATTGGACATTTGCCAATCAATTTCACCTAGGGATTTATCTATCTTTTTGCAGTAGGTTGCAAGACAGTCATCCTGCTTTGTTGCATCTGCTCTTCCATGTTTAAATAGGTCAAGGGATTCTCTTAATACTTCTTTACCTAGTATGGCCAGTCTATCATGTAGACTTCCAGCATTCTCATCTGGCCCTATTGAAATGGCCCTTTGCAGTATTATACCCCCTGTGTCCATGCCCTCTTCCATATACATAATAGTAATTCCCGTCTCCTTCTCTCCATCTATAATAGCCTGCTGTATAGGAGCAGCACCCCTATATTTAGGCAGGAGTGAGGCATGGACATTAATACAGCCCAGAGGCGGTATTTCAAGCACTGCCTTTGAGAGGATTTGCCCATAAGCCGCGGTCACTATTAGGTCTGGCTCTAATGAACTAAGAAGCCTAACTGAATCTTTAGTATTTATATTCTGCGGCTGAAAGACAAATATATCCTCTTTTAGGGCCCATCTTTTCACAGGAGATGGGCTCAGCCGCTTTCCCCTTCCCCTTGGCCTATCAGGCTGAGTAACAACCCCAATCAGATTATTTCCACTATCGGCTATTGCCTCAAGAGAGGCAATGGAAAACTCTGGTGTTCCCATAAATAAGATATCTATCAATTTTAATCCTCCTCATAGACTATATCTGCTCTATCAATAAATAATATACCGTCTAAGTGATCTATCTCATGACATAATGCCGCAGCCATTAGCCCAGTACCCTCTACAGTTATCTCTTTTGCATCTCTATCTAAACCTTTGACTGTTACCTGCATAGGCCTACTTACCTTTGCAACTATTCCTGGCACACTGAGACACCCCTCTGATTCTAACTGTTTACCACTTTTTTTAACTATTTCAGGATTTATAATCTCTATAAGGCCTTCACCTATATCTATTACAATCACACGTTTTAATACACCCACCTGTGGTGCTGCAAGGCCAACGCCTTCAGCTGCATACATGGTCTCTATCATATCATCCAATAGGGTATGAACCCTATCATCTATATTATCTATACGTCTAGATCGTTTTCTTAGGATACTATCCCTTTGATAATGCTTTATATCTCTCAATGCCATTTTTTTCTTATCTTCCCCTCTATTGAGTTTTATAAACCAACTATAAAAGACTTGTAGGTCTAAAATCTATAGATATATTTTCATTATGGGTATTATAACACTTTAATAGCATATCAATCAATGCATGATATGCATTTAGGTAATCCTTTTTATCTATTATCCTCATTATAATTTGCCATCTATATCTTTTATTAATCCTAGCTATAGGAGCCGGATATGCACCTATATGCACAAGGCCCCTTTTTAAAACTGGATCTTTATCTATTTTATGATTGAGCCAAGTCTCCAAATCCTTTGCACCGGTCACAAGCCTTTTTTCGTCTTCACCAGACATAGATAGCTTTACTATAGCAGTAAATGGAGGGTAATGAAATTGTCTTCTAATATTTATCTCATGATCAAAAAATGCTCTATAATCATTTTTAGCAGCATATTCTATGGCATAGTGTTCAGGCTGATATGTTTGAACTATTACCCTACCCGGTTCTACCCCCCTGCCTGCTCTTCCGCCTACTTGGGTTATCAGTTGAAACGTACGCTCAGGACTAGTGTATTCAGGTAAGTTTAAAGATGAATCTGCCGTAATAACTCCAACGAGGGTTACATTAGGAAAGTCTAACCCCTTTGAGATCATCTGCGTTCCAAGCAATATATCATATTCTCCATCACCAAACATTGTGAGTATTCTCTCATGAGAGCCTTTCCTAGATGTAGTATCCATATCCATTCGGGCAATTCGTGCATTAGGAAAAAATCTAGCCAGCTCCTTTTCTAGGCGCTGAGTTCCCACTCCAAACTGCTTTATATATTGGCTATGGCATTTAGGGCATACCCTTGGATAGGGGTATTGAAGTCCGCAATAATGACATTTAAGTGTTCTATCGCTAGCATGAAATGTCAAAGATACCGCACACCTATTACATTCTGCCACCCAGCCACATTCTCTACAGGATATAAAGTTTGCGTATCCTCTTCTATTTAAAAATAGTATAGCCTGCTTATTTTGACCCAAGGTCTCATGTACTCCCTCATATAGTGCCTTGCTAAACATACTCCTGTTTCCCCTTATAAGCTCATCTCTCATGTCGACAATCTCCACATTTGGCGGAGTACTGCCATCTACCCGCCGTGTTAACTCTAATAGGGTATATTCGCCTTGTAAGGCTCTATAGTATTCATCTATGGGCGGAGTAGCAGTCCCTAGTATCAATGCACTATTATCCATTTCACAGCGTCTTTTAGCAATTTCTATCGTGTGGTATCTTGGGCTTATATCTGATTTATAAGAATCATCATGGGATTCATCTATTATTATTACGCCTATATTTTGAAAGGGTGCGAATATTGCGGATCTGGCCCCGACTACTATGCTTGCATCTCCATTTTTGATCCTCCGCCATTGATCATAGCGCTCACCATCTGACAGCCTACTGTGCATAATAGCTACTAGGTTTCCAAACCGCCTTATAAATCGCCTTACAGTTTGCGGGGTCAAAGATATCTCTGGGACGAGCACAATGGCCTCCTGGCCCCTTTTTATAGATTCTTCTACGATTCTTATATATACCTCAGTCTTACCGCTGCCCGTTACCCCATGCAATATAAAGGGAGAATACACATTCTTTTTCATATCTTCTATGATTGTACCTACAACCCTTTGTTGTTCCCCTGTCAGTTTGGGTATAGGCCTATCAGATGCATTATTTGAACCTTCTGGTTTACGATACTTCTCGATGGAGTCAATCTTTATCCAGCCACGCCTTTCCAGATTTTTAAAGCTAGAAGCCGGCGCTGAGGTTGCCTCTTGGATTATATCAATATTTGTACCATCCTTTCGCTTCAAAAACCTCAATATATCTGCCATATATTTAGATCGTCTCTCAATTCTCTCTATTTGCTCGTCTACATTAGCCCGGCTAGCTAGATGCACATATCTTTCTTTTTGTTTGCGCATATTTATCCTAAGCCCAATGGGTACGAAACATTTTATGGCTTCAATAGTCATACAATGATATCTATCTACCATCCATTGTATAAGTGATATATGCTTAGGTAATAGGGCCGGCCTATTATCTAATATTTCTTTGATACTTTTAATCTTGCTTAGGGGAATATCTACTGTATCATCTATCCTGACTACATACCCGTCAATATGTCTATTATAGCGGCCAAATGGAACTGATACTCTATGGCCTATAGTCAATATATCTTTCATATCCTCAGGTATTGAATAGTGAAACACCCTATCAATCGATGGATGTGCCTGATCTATAATAATACCGGCATATTTATCCAAGTTTATCCCCCCTTTTATAAGCCGATTTATAAATCAAAGGCCTGTAAATGCACCTATTGCACTGACAGGCCTGTATATCTTTATTTTATGCAATTGTATTATATTTGCTTCAATACCACATCGACAATGCTGCCAGCTAGGCCCGATTTTTCCTGTATGGCAAATTCCATTTTGTCCCCTTCTTTTGTAAAGAGTATGCCAGCATTTGTATCGCCCTCAAACCCTGCCCCTGCCCTTTTAATATCATTTACGAATATAAAGTCTAAGTTTTTATCCTTAAGCTTCTTCAGGGCATTTTGCTCTATATTCTCCGTCTCTGCAGCAAATCCCACTAGAATTTGTTTCCTCTTTTGTCTTCCTAGTTCTTTTAATATATCAGGGTTTCTCACAAGCACTAACTCTAGTGTCTCATCGGATTTTTTTATCTTATTTTCTTCTACCCTTTCTACACCATAATCCCCTACTGCAGCAGATTTAAATACTATATCGCAATTAGGGTAGAGCTCTAAGGCTCTCTCATACATTTCCTTTGCGGTATTTACCTTATATATATTTACATTCTCCGGCGGCTCTATATTTGTTGGTCCTGTTATTAGATCTACCTTAGCACCCCTATCTGCACATTCTTTAGCAATGGCATATCCCATCTTACCTGAGGAAGGGTTACTTATAAATCGTACCGGATCTAAGTATTCTCTTGTTGGACCTGCAGTAACCATTACATTGATACCATTCATACCTTCTCTATTTTCAAAATGCCTAGCAAGATGCCCTACTATATCATCTACATCCGCAAGTTTCCCATCACCAAAATCTCCACATGCCAACATACCCGATTTGGATGATATAAAGCCATATCCTTTTTGACTAAGGTATGATATGTTTTCTTGGACTATTGGATTATAGAGCATATTTGTATTCATAGCTGGGGCAAATAATACATCCTTTATAGTGGCCATAATAACAGTTGAAAGTAGGTCATCTGCAATTCCACACCTAACCTTAGATATTATATTAGCTGTAGCTGGAGCAATAAGCATTACATCCGCCCATTTTGCCAATGAAATATGGTCTATCTCCCATGCATTAGCCCTATGTTCAAATGTATCATGATATACAGGATTGCCGGATAATGTCTCCAGTGTTAGAGGGTGAATAAAGTTGAGAGCATTTTTTGTCATTACAGCCTTTACACTGGCCCCTTGCTTTTTTAACCTACTTATTATATCTGCAGCCTTAAAAGCCGCAATCCCGCCAGTGACCCCTAGAACTATATTTTTACCTTCAAGCTCTTTATATTTTACCATATCTAATTAACCTCTCTATATTTGTTCAGCCCTAAATTTTTCATCCAATAGCTCATATATGGCTACGGTAACTGGATTGGTAGAATCTACTTCTACTAGAGCATCCATACCATCTACTAACTGTCTTGCCCTTTTCGAAACCCCTACTACTAGTGCATATCTATTGTCTATCTTCTTTGTAACTTCGCCTAATGGTGGATCAATCATAAGTATTACCTCCTTGAATATCGTTGCATATATGCTTATTTCTATCGACCCTTGATTTCTCCGCTGTTATTATAGACTCTATAGTGCTTTTCGCATTATCAATAGTATCGTTAATCACTACATAGTTATACTGATCTATGTAGTTAATTTCATCATATGCAGATTTAAATCGTTTAATTATGGCATCGGGGGTATCCGTTCCCCTAGATACTATACGCCTTTTTAGCTCTTCCATTGACGGTGGCATTATAAATATAAACACACCCTCCGGAAATCTCTTTTTTACTTGCAAAGCGCCTTGTATATCTATCTCTAGTATAACATCTAAACCTTTTTTGAGATGTCTAAACACATACTCCTTTGGAGTCCCATAATAATTATCGTATACCTTTGCGTATTCTAAGAATTCGCCGTTTTTGATCATGGCTTCAAAGGTAGGTCTGTCTTTAAAGAAATAACTGACCCCCTCTTTTTCGCTCCCCCGTGGATTTCTGGTAGTAGCAGAAATTGATAGTATAGTGTCCCTATTATCCTTAAGATATGCCTTGCAAACTGTCCCTTTTCCAGCTCCTGAAGGTCCAGAGATGACTATTAATAACCCATCCCTATTATTGCTCTTCATCGGATATTACATGCCCATCTTTTGAAGTTAATCTATTACCTACCGTCTCTGGCTGGACTGCTGATAGGACAATATGATCACTATCCATAATTATAACTGCCCTAGTTCTTCTGCCATATGTGGCATCTATAAGCATACCCCTATCCCTAGCATCTTGTATCATTCGCTTTATTGGAGCCGATTCTGGACTTACAATAGAAATAAGCCTATTTGCAGAAACTATATTCCCAAATCCTATATTTATTAATTTTATGCTCATATCCTTCCGCCTTCCTAAAGTTCTAATTTATTCAATGTTTTGTACTTGCTCTCTTATCTTCTCTATTTCACTTTTGAGCTCTACAACTATACTTGTTATCTCTGTATCACTAGATTTAGCTCCTATGGTATTGGATTCCCTACCCATCTCCTGCATCAGAAAATCCAACTTCCTGCCAATACTCCCATCCATATTAAGTGTATCTTCTAATTGATCTATATGACTATCTAACCTTATTATCTCCTCTGTGATATTAGAACGATCGGCAAAGTATACGACCTCCATGTTGAGCCTGTTTATATCAAGCTCAGAACCTGCAGGTATTATCTCCTCTAAACGTAATTTGAGCCTTTCTTTATATTCCTCTACTACCACCGCTGTCTTAAGCCTTAATCCATCTACCATCTCTCTAATATAGTATGCCCTCTTTAATATGTCTTCCTTTAGCTTTTTGCCCTCTTTAGCCCGCATGGATCTAACCGATGATATAGCCTTATCCATGGCATAACGAGCTAATTCCATTATAAGCTCCTCATCTTCTGCATTTCTATGTAGAATAAACATATCTGGAATAGCTAAAAGCGCAGTGGCAGTTATATCGTTCTCAATATTAAAATCATTTTTAAGTATATCAAACTTTCTCATATAATTCTTTAATAGGGGTCTATTTAACTCTACCCTGTACATAGAATCATCAAAATTAACATACTCTATATATACATCCACTCTACCTCTATATAGCCTCTCTTTTATAATATTCCTCATTTCTTGCTCTATAAATGCTATATTTTTTGGCAGTCTTATATGCGGATCTAAATATCTATGATTCAATGTCTTTATCTCTATGGTAATTTCCCGCTCGTTATCCTTTGCCTGCCCGCTACCATAGCCAGTCATACTCATTATCATCGAATATCTTCCTTCCATAGTGGAAATCATTATCAGTTAGTCATTTTCTGATATTATATCACAATATCATAGATTTTAAAGCAACTGTTCTAATTTACATATACCTTCATTAAATGGTCAGCACCAGGTGTCTCCAGTATACGTCTTTCACCATCTCTAATAATATATTTTTGGTTTTCTTCTATAACCTCACCTATTATACTGGCTTCTATGTCCTCCTTATCCAGTGCCTCCACTAATTCTTGTGCATTAGATGTCACCATTAACATTGTGCCACTAGATATAAGCTTAAGCGGGTCTATATCATAAAAATTGCATATTTTTCTTGTAGCAAATGCAATGGGAATGTCATCGGTATGAATTTCTATCCCTTTACCCATAATCTCTGACAATTCCCAAAGAGCGCCAAGGATTCCCCCCTCCGTAACATCATGCATACCGTTTACGCCCACATCTGCTGCAATTCTACCCTCTTTTACCACAGAAATATGATCTAGAAAACTCCGCGCTTCATTCAAAACATCTTCTGATATATGCGCCTTTAGACTTTCATATCTATCATATGCAAGTATTGCAGTGCCCTCCATGCCGGCCTTTTTTGTCATAACTATACTATCCCCTGTTCTAGCCTGACTTGAATCTATAAGCCTTTTTTTAGAAACCCTGCCAATTGCCGTTATAGATAAAACCGTCTGCACAACAGAATCTGTAATCTCTGTATGCCCCCCAACTACGTCTATATCTAGTTCAGTGGTAGCCCTGTTTATATCTTTGACTATCTCCTTTATTTCATCTAGATTTGACGAAGGTGGCAAAAGTATAGTCACAGTCACCCCTATACACTCTGCGCCCGTGGTTGCAATATCATTGCATGCAATATGAACGCCAATATATCCCGCATTATCTGCAGCTGCAGTTATGGGGTCGGTAGATATTACACATAAATCCCCATCTAGGCTCATTATTCCACAATCGGCCCCCACCTTTGGCCCTATCAATACCTCTTTCCTACTTTGCTTAAACTCAGATATTATATACTCATCCAATATAGGATTAGGTAGCTTCCCCACTTCCATCGCTTTTCTCCTCCATGTCTACATTTTACATCTCTATATTTATTTATTACTCCTACTACCTAATTCTTTATTTAAAATACTATTTACCATCTGCGGATTTGCCTTTCCTCTAGTTGCGCGCATAGTTTGACCTATTAGATACCCCATGGCTTTCTTCTTGCCCGCTAGATAGTCCTCTACTGATTGAGGGTTGTCATCCAAAACCTTTTTAATAATGTTTACAAGTTCACCCTCGTCAGAGATCTGCTTAAGTCCCTTTTCTTCTACTATTTGATTTGCATCTTTTTCAGAGTCAAACATCTCCTCCAATACTTTCTTCCCAATAGAGCCACTAATAACTCCATCATCTACCATGTTTAATAGCTCAATTAATCGCTCTGGTGTAACTGGAATATCAGAATGCTCTATAGCCCTATCATTGACTATGCGCAGTATATCGCCCATCACCCAATTGCTTATGTTTTTTGGGTTGTCATAAAGATCTATACACTTTTCAAAGTATTCTGCTAGATCCTTTGTGGATGTAAGCACCCCTGCGTCATATTCGGGCAGGCCATAATCGCGTATATAGCGTTGTATCTTCTCTTTTGGTAGCTCCGGCATCTCCTCTTTCAGCCGTAAAACCATCTCCCTATCTATATACATGGGTACAACCTCTGGATCAGGAAAATACCTATAGTCATTTGCCTCTTCCTTCGTTCGCATGGGAAAACTTTTGCCCATGGCATCATCCCAACGCCTGGTCTCTCTTATAATTGGCTCGCCTCTTTCAATCATGTCTATATGTCGTTTAGACTCGTATACCATGGCCCTGTAGGCGGCTCTGAACGAGTTAAGATTTTTCATTTCGCTTCGTATGCCTAGCTCTTTCTGCCCTTTTGGCCTTACAGATACATTCACATCACAGCGAAGTGAACCTTCCTGCATCTTACAATCGGATACATCAATATATTCTAATATAGATTTTACGGTCTCTAGAAATATCCTTCCCTCTTCTGGGGAGCGAATATCTGGTTCAGATACTATTTCTATTAAAGGCACGCCTGATCTATTATAATCTACTAAAGATTCAGACTCATACTGATCATGGATAAGCTTTCCTGCATCCTCCTCGAGATGAATTTGTGTTATGCCTATCCTTTTAATGCCATCGTCTGTATCTATATCTAGATATCCATTTTTTGATAAGGCCATAAACTGTTGTGTAGTCTGATACGCCTTGGTAGAATCGGGATAAAAATAGTGTTTTCTATCCATTCTACTATATTCTGAAATATCACAATTAAGTGCAATCCCAGCCCTAATGGCATATTCAACTGCCCTTTTATTGAGTCTTGGCAATGTGCCCGGCATGGCAAGACAGTCCTGACAAACTTGTATATTAGGTTCTTGCGTAAACTCAGCTGAACAGCCACAAAGTAGTTTTGTATTTGTACTCAATTCAGCATGGATTTCAAGCCCAATTACTATTTCATAATCCAACTATAACACCTCTATTCAAAGATTTGGTTTTTGTCTATGATAATCTGTATTTTGTTCAAAGGCATATGCAGTCTGTAAAATCATCTTTTCATCAAACAGATCTCCCATCAGCTGCATGCCTATGGGTAAGCCATTTGCATCGAACCCACATGGTATAGATATTGCGGGTAATCCTGCAAGGTTTGCAGGTACTGTATATATATCTGATAGAGACATCTCTTTGGAGCTACGCACTTCCCCAAACCTAAAAGCAGTGTCAGGGCTAGTGGGAGTAAGGATTACATCAACTTCATTAAAAGCACGGATAAAATCTTCTTTTATAAGTGTACGAGCCTTAAGAGCCTTTAGGTAGTAATCCTCATACCGATCTGCTCCGATTACAAGGTTCCCCATCATAATACGGCGTTTAACCTCAGGCCCAAATCCTTGCGTTCTAGTATTTTTATATAGCTCCTCTAGATCTTTATAATCGTCAGATCTAAACCCATATCTTATACCATCATATCTAGCTAGGCTCGAACTGGCTTCGGCAGACGATATTATTCTATAGACAATTAGCGCATATTCCAGATGGGGTAGCTCTATTTCTAAAACCTTTGCTCCTAGGTCTCTATACAGTCCAATGGCTTTTTCTATGGCATTTTTTACATCGGAATTGATATTATCTAATAACTCCTTGGGAACCCCTATCTTGAGTCCTCTGATATCCTTTTTTAAAGCCTGGACATAATCTTCTACTGGCGTATTAGAAGATGTAAAATCTCTACGATCCGCCCCAGCAATTGCGTTTAAAACTATTGCAGAATCTGTTACATCTTTTGTAATAGGACCTAATGTATCAAGGGAAGGGGCAAGGGCTATAAGGCCATAGCGAGAAACTCGCCCATATGTAGGTTTTAATCCTACCAAACCAGAAAAAGAAGCAGGCTGACGTACAGATCCGCCTGTATCTGAACCTATACTAAATATTGCCTCTCCTGATATCACTGAGGCAGCACCTCCACCACTTGAACCACCCGGTACCCTATCTAAATTCCAGGGATTCTTCGTGTCTTTAAATGCCGAATTTTCAGTGGACGAGCCCATTGCAAATTCATCCATATTCAATTTGCCTAGAAAAATCGTACCTTGCCTTTTAAGTTTATCCACTACAGTGGCATCATATGGTGGAATGAAATCTTCAAGCATTTTGGAAGAACATGTGGTTTTCACGTTCTTTGTACATATATTATCTTTAATTGCCACGGGTATTCCCATTAGTTTAGATAACTTCTCCCCATTGGCAATTTTATTATCTATTACATCGGCCTCTTTTAAAGCCTCATCTTTAGTAATGGTTATAAATGCATCTACCCTATCTTCCACATCCTCAATGCGATCTATAACCGATTGTACTATATCTTTTACGCTTATTTCGCCCTTACAAAGCAGCGCATTTATTTCATGAATAGTCAAATCATATAGTTTCACAAACTCTTCCTCCATCCTGTATAGTTTTACTCTACCACTTTGGGTACAATAAATGAATCGTCTGTTGCTTGGGGGGCATTTCTAAGTATTGTTTCTCTATCCAATGATGAATCTATCTCATCTTCTCTAAACATATCCATTATTGGCAATACCTGTATGGTAGGTTCCACGTTGTCTACATCCAATTTGGATAGTTTGCTCATGCCCTCTAACATATCTTCTAAATCTTCTATTGCATCCTCTAGCTCGCTTTCTGATAATATGAGCTGGGATTGCTCTGCAATGATCTTAATATCATCTTTGCTTATATTCATAATCTCTCATCCTTTCCACCTTGCCCACATTCTTTCATACACTTGATATTTTATCACTTTTTAATCTAATGTTCAAATGAAAGAGCCCAAAAAAATAGAAAGGGCATGCCCTTTCTATTTTTGATAGCTATTACTTAATTTTCTTAAAATGTGAAACTACTCCATTATAAATCCCGGTTGCTATATCTTCTCTTGTCTGGGCTTCTACCAACTTTTGAAGATCATTAGGATTATTTATAAATCCTGCCTCCACCAAAGCTGATATGAAGTTTTGACGCCTTAATACAGCCAAGCTAGATTCAAATGGTGTACTGGATGTACCGGAAAAATCAGTACTCTTTTTCATCTCATCCAGTAGGGTCTGTGAAAACTCACGTCGTGCCTTCTTATCATGTCCTGTACTTGCAGTATAGTATACTCTCACACCTGATGCACCAGTTTGCATCTCATCAGTTGTCGCATTTATATGTACAGATATGTATACCATATGGTCTTTATAATCTGTACCTGCAAGTTTAAAGAGTTCATCCTTTAGATCATCTAAAGCCTTATTAGGGTTTGTCTCTAGCTGTTTAACATAGCCTTCATAAGTCCTCTTGAGATCTTCAATCTCTTTTATTTCATCGTTTATAGAAGAGATTTCTCCTTGAACTTTCCTATTTTTAGCTTCAATATCTTCACTATCGTCAATTTCAAGATCATTGAGCTGAGATTCTAGTTCTTCAATTTGTCTAATTAACTCTGCTATAGGCTCTTTATTCTGGGCTATCGCATTATCTTGCATATTAGCTAGTGTACCCTTTTCGCCGATGATCTCAATTACATCTTCTAGGATCTGTAGTATTTCTTGAAGTTTTTCTATATCTTGTATGTCTTCTTCATCATCAGTCTCTACATCATCTTCAGATGTATTTCCATCATCAGGGGTTTCCCCGGCCTCATCTTGGAAATTGCTTATAATGGTTATAATCTCGGTTTTCATATCGCCAAAATTTGCGTTCGATAGATTTAGACCGATCTCCTGAATAGACTGACCTAACAGTCCCGCATTCTCTTCAATAGATATAGATTCTACCTCACTTGATTTCAATTGAGATAACTCTTTCTCTAGTTCATCTATTTGAGATCTTATCCTTTTAGCTTCTGCTTCTCTCTCTTCTATATCATCTAGCTTGCTCTCTTGCTCTTTAGCCATACCCTCTAGTGTATTGAGCTCGGCTTCTAGGGATTTAATCTCTTCATCTAGCTTTGCTATCTCTGTTTTGAGCATCTCGATATTTGCCAGGGCTGGACGATAATAGAGCTCTTCAAATACATCTTCATCCCTGGTCATTATCACTGTAGCGCCAGCATCTTCTAGTATGCGTCTAAGTTTAAGTGAAATATCTAGTGCTATATCACTTTCTTTGATATATACATTTTTTTCCTTAATCTTATCGCTACCCTTTTCACCTATATCCACTTTCCTAGCAGCTCCTGAGTCTTTGCCGCCATGACCTGGGTCTAAAACTATTATCTTACCCGTTAGAGAGTTCGCCCTAGGTTTAAATTCCTTAAACTTATCGTTAGGAATTATTAGAGGCCTTCCCGAACCCTCTGGATCTTTGGGCTTTTCTGGATCTTTAGGCTTTTCTGGATCTTTGGGCTTTTCTGGTTTCCCTGGCTTTGTAAGCTCTGCCAAAACCGCAATAGTTTTGGGGCCTACTATACCGTCTACTGAAAGTTTGTTTGCCCTTTGAAATGACATTACAGCATTTCTGGTCTTAGGACCAAATATTCCATCAGCAGATCCAGCATTATAACCTAGCTCATTTAATATTTCCTGCAAAGTCTTAACTTGGCTACCCCGGCTGCCTGAACGCAGTGTTGAGGTAATAGCAGGTTTAGGATCCGGTTTAGATGGCTTTGGGTCTTCTGGCTTAGGATCCGGTTTTGGCGTAGAAGACGAGCCATTTCCCTTAAATAGGGCTGATATGGTCTGCGGCCCAACTATGCCGTCTACTGAAAGTTTGTTTGCCCTTTGAAATGACATTACAGCATTTCTGGTCTTAGGACCAAATATTCCATCAGCAGATCCAGCATTATAGCCTCGTCTATTTAGCTCAGTTTGCAAAGTCTTAACTTGGCTACCTCGGCTACCCACCCTAAGAGTAGATGTGATTGGTGCCCTATCTCCCCTAGATGGAGCTGAATCTGATGGTTTACCACTACCAGATCCGCTACTGGCTTGTCCTCCTTTAAAGAGTGCACCCCTTGTAGCTGGCCCTACTATGCCATCTACTGCAAGCTTATTCGCTCTTTGGAAAGATAGCACGGCATTTCTGGTGGCAGGTCCAAATATTCCATCCACTTTGCCACAGTTAAACCCCAGTTCGTTTAAACGTTTTTGTACTTCTTTGACATTTCCGCCCCTACTTCCTACTCGAAGCAATGAGGATGCCTCTACTGCCGGAGGTGCAAAAACTGTCAAAATAATTGCTATTACAATTATGATGCTAAGTAATTTATATCTCAATCGATCACCCCCTCCTACATGTATGCATATATATTAAATCATTTATTGTCGCAAAATGCAAGTTAAGATGAAGTATAATGTAAGTTTTATTGGCTATTTGGTACTAATCGACTAATATATAATCCTTACGTCCTTGTCAACATCCCCTCTAGAGCATCCTCGTCTAATATCTTCAAGCCCAGCTCCTCTGCTCTAGTCAACTTGCTACCGGGGCTCTCACCTACTATAATATAGTCTACATTTCCACTTACATTCGACAGTATCCTCCCACCCCTGTTTTCTATCTCTGATTTTATCTCTTTTCTAGTAAATCTTGAGAGCCTACCTGTTATAACAAATCTCAAACCTGCAAGGCTTTCCCCCACTACTTTATCTTCCTTAACACTAAGCCTTAGTCCTGCGTTTTTAAACCTTTCAATAAGTTCTAGATTTTGTTCTTCCCTAAAGTAGCTGATGACTCCATAGGCTATCTTTTCACCTATCTCATCTATCTTAAGAAGTTCTGCCTCCTTGGCATCTATTATTTTATCAATATCCTGAAAATGATCCGCCAATATCCCTGCAACTCTCACTCCTACTAAGGGTATGCCAAGGGCAAATAGAAGCCTGTCAAGGCCTCTATCTTTGCTAGCCTCTATAGCATCTAGTAAATTGTTCACTGATTTTTCTCCCATGCGCTCTAGCCCTATAAGTTCGTCATATTTTAGCGAATATATATCTGCAGCATCAGATATTAAATTATTGGCCAAGAGCTGATCTATAATAGCAGGTCCCATGCCATCTATATCCATAGCATCTCGTGATGCAAAATGAATTAGCAGGCGTCTTATCTGAGCAGGGCATGCATTTCCTGTACATCTAGAAGCTGCTTCACCCTCTAGCCTTACCACATCTGCACCACATTCCGGGCAGTGGGTTGGCATTGTAAAAATCCTTTCATCGCCCGTTCTCTTATCCTTCAGCGCCTTTACCACTTCTGGAATTATATCCCCAGCTTTTTGGATTATTACAGTATCTCCAACTCTAATATCCTTCTCTTTTATATAATCTTCATTGTGGAGAGTTGCGCGGCCAACTGTAGAGCCGGCTACAAATATTGGAGTAAGCACTGCTGTAGGTGTCAAGACACCTGTCCTTCCCACCTGTATAACTATATCCTCTATTTTAGTCTCTTTTTGCTCTGCAGGAAATTTAAAAGCTATAGACCATCTTGGACTCCTTGTGGTGCTACCTAATATATTGCGCTGGGCAAAGCTGTCCACTTTTATCACCATACCGTCAATGTCATAATCCAGCTCAAGTCTCTTTTCTATCCAGGTCTCACATATAGATATAATCTCATCCATAGTTTTAGTGATAGCAACTATAGGCACCACCTTGAAATTTTGGCTAGCGAGAAACTTCAGCGTCTGACTATGGGTTTTAAAATCTTTTCCTTCTATAGATTCTATACTAAATATAAATATGTCCAAAGGACGTGCTGCCGTTATATTAGGGTCTAACTGCCTTAAAGACCCTGCTGCTGCATTTCTAGGGTTAGCAAATAGGGCTTGCCCTTCATCTTTGCGTCTTTTGTTTAGCTCTAAAAATGCATCTTTAGGCAGATATACCTCTCCTCGAACTATTAAAGTATGGGGCTCTCTAAGTCTTAATGGAATTGATCTAATGGTTTTAAGGTTTAGTGTTATATCCTCCCCCACAGTCCCATCCCCTCTAGTGGCCCCCCTACTGAAAATTCCATCAATATATTCTAAAGATACTGAGAGGCCATCAATCTTTGGCTCTACTATATATTCGTACTCATCATTCAGGCTCTGAGCAATGCGCCTGTCAAATGCCTTCAATTCGCCGCCATTAAAGGCATTAGATAGGCTGAGCATAGGGGTAGCATGCGCTATAGGTGAAAATTCATTCATAACACCCCCGCCTACACGTTGAGTTGGTGAGTCAGAAGTGACCAGTTTAGGATATGCCTCTTCTAATTGCTGGAGCTGGCGTAGCAGTTTATCATATTCAAAATCTTCAATGATGGGGCTATCTAAGACATAGTAATTATAGTCATGTCGCCTAATCTCATCTCGCAATTCCTCTACTCTTTTCGCTATATCATTACTTATATTATCTCTATCCAATATTATTACCTCCGCTCGTATTACAACTTCTTAAGGGGTACAAGGGATTCTAAAAATTTTCTAATTCCGCCCTGCTCAAAGGCTATAGATAATTTGCTATCACCTTTAACGTCTTCTATAGCAACTACAGTACCTCTGCCAAATCTAGTGTGCATTACCTTATCCCCTAAATTAAATCTCTTTCCTGTAGGGGCTTTTGATATATGGGCCGAATCTCTCTTTTTTCTTATACTGTCCCCAAAGCTCATCTTATCCAGGTATCTGTCATCTATCTCGCCTAAAAACCGGGAGGGGCTATTAAAGAAAGTATTCCCGTATAAATTTCGCATCTTAGCATAACTGATAAAAAGTTGACTTTTAGCTCTTGTGATCCCCACATAGCAGAGTCTGCGCTCTTCCTCTAGTCTGTCTTCATCTTCAGAGGACCTAGAGCTGGGAAATAACCCTTCCTCCATACCAGCCATAAAGACCACTGGAAATTCTAAGCCCTTTGCACTATGAAGCGTCATTAGAGTAATGGCAGACTGGTCATCGTCAAGTCTATCTAGATCCGTTATAAGTGCTATATTTTCCAGAAAATCTGTGAGCCCAGCATCTGGGTTTGCCTTTTCAAACTCAAAAGATGCGTTTATAAACTCGTCTAAGTTTTCTATTCGCTCTCTATCTTCAGCATTATTTGAGTCTAAGGCCCCTCTGTAGCCGGACATTTCAATTAGTGATCTTATAAATTCTGATAGGGGCATAACTTCCTTTATAGCAAGTAGCTGAGTTATAAGTTGTGAAGAAGCCGATACATTCTTCTGGCCCCTGCCAATATCGTAATGTCTTTCTTCCATATCTATCAATAGACCAAATATGCTCTCTCCCTCATCCTCTGCTAAGGCCTCTAACCTCTCTAGCGTAACTGCACCTATACCTCTGCGGGGAGTGTTGATTATCCTTCTAAGGCTAATATCATCTGCAGGATTTGCTATAACCCTCAGATAGGAAATTATATCCTTTATCTCTTTACGATCATAAAACCTATAGCCCCCATATATTCTATAGGGTATGGCGTACTTTATAAGTGTCTCCTCTATTACTCTAGACTGGGTATTTAGCCTGTATAATACTGCAAAATCACCTGGTCTTAGATTATCATCTATAATGGATGACTGGATTTGACTGCATATAAATTCTGCCTCCTCCCATTCACTACTAGCCTCATAGAGGCAGATCTTATCTCCTTTTTGCCCCCTAGTCCAAAGCTCCTTTGATTTTCTATATGTATTATGGCATATAACTTGATTAGCTGCCTCTAAGATGGTTTGGGTAGAGCGATAGTTCTCCTCTAGTTTTACTACCTTAGTATCTTTAAACTCCCTTTCAAAATCCAATATGTTTTTTATATCGGCACCTCGCCAACCATAAATAGACTGGTCATCATCCCCTACTACACATATATTTTTATGATGCCCAGATAGAAGCTTAATTAATGTATATTGAGCATAGTTTGTGTCCTGGTATTCATCTACTAGAACATGATGAAACCTTCTTTGATAATATTCCAATATCTGCGGTTTTAACCTAAATAGCTCCACAGTCTTGCCTATAAGGTCGTCAAAATCAAATGCATTATTTGACTTTAGCTTGTCCTGATATTTAGTATATATCTTGGCAATCTGTTCATCTCTATAGTTGCCATTAGCCTCTATTTCGAATTCCTTAGGGCTTAGTAGCCTGTCCTTTATTCTACCTATATAGCTTAATACATCTCTAGGAGGAAAGTTTTTTTCATTTATATTGAGCTCTTTCAAACACTCTTTTATCAGCTCCTGCTGATCAGAGGTATCATATATTACAAAGTTGGATCTATAACCTAACTCACCGGCAAACCTTCTCAATATTAGTACACATGCAGAATGAAATGTCCTAATCCACATATTCTGGGCTGTATGTCCTATAAGGTTAGACACCCTCTCTAGCATCTCATTGGCAGCTTTATTTGTAAATGTAATTGCAAGTATATTTAATGGGTTTACCCCACGATCACTAAGAAGTCCATCGGGAATGTCTATCTGGCTAGAATCGCCGCCTCTATATAATTTTGCTAAGTCCTCTATCTCTTGAAATTGCTCTTTGGTCAAATTTTCTGGTATATAATCTGTACTGTATATATCTCCAAATTTTATTAAATAGGCTATCCTATTTACCATTACTGTGGTCTTGCCAGAGCCGGCGCCGGCAAGTATCAAAAGAGGTCCCTTGCCGTGTAGCACTGCCTCCCGCTGCTTAGAATTTAAATGCGCATAATGCTTCTCTATTATATAATCCCTCAACTCTATAAATTTGTCTACATCAACCATAACTACCTCTCCATCTCTTTAGAATATAGCCTGTCCAAAATGATTTTATACCCATCTGCCCCATAGTTTAGAAAGCGACCTACCCTGCTTATAGTTGCAGTGCTTGCCTTAGTCTTTTCAGATATTTCATTGTATGTTCTACCCTCTTTGAGCATCTTTGCCACTTCCAGACGCTGCGCTAATGATTTTATCTCGTTCACCGTACATATATCTTCAAAGAATCTATAACACTCCTCCATATTCTCCAAAGATAAAATAGCCCGGAATAAAATGTCAGTGGACTCGTCCTGTAATCTAGATTGATACCTGTTATCTTTTTCATTTTTCATAGCCATCACCTCTTGATGCATATTTTATGTAACTTCAAAGTATCCCCAAACATATACTGAATTAGTGATAGTCAATGCTAAAAGTCCAAGGAAGGAGTGTTTGAATGTCTGAACTTATGCAAAATGGTTTTCATTATATTGTGCTTCCGGGAGATACCCTGTATAAGATTTCCCAACAATTTGATGTCCCCCTCAGAGAACTTATAAGGGTCAATAATATAGCTGAGCCATATACAATTTATCCTGGCCAGGAAATTTTAATACCAAAGGCTACACCACCTGAACCACCGGCTGGTACTAAAATTTACACTGTTAAAAAAGGCGACACATTATTTAGTATTGCTCAGACCTTTAATGTTACCGTTGATGATATAGTAAAACTAAACAACCTGACTAATCCAGAACTTATCTATCCAGGGCAAAAACTTTTGATACCCAGTTCTAAATAGCAATTGAATCCACCAGCTATAGGAAAATCCATCTGATTTAGATGGATTTTCTCTATCATATCTATATTAACATATTGCTTTGGCAAATGGAATACCATTCACTTTTTTACTGCAATCTCCATCTTTGTTATAGAAACTTCATAAGCTGTTCGTTCCTCCATATCTCCATCTTCTAATCTTTTTTGATAGATTCTACTTTGAATTCTCCCCCAAATCATGAGCTGGTCTCCTACATCTAATGTTTCACAGAATCTAGCATTTCTACCCCAGGCAATGGCCGGTATGTAATCCGATTTATTATAGGACCGATTCACAGCTAGAAGGATGTCTGCAATCTCGCGCTTAAAAGGAGTCACTCTATATATAGGGGTTTTGCATAGGAATCCATTTAAGAATATGTGGTTTGGGTTTTTCACTTTTTCATTCTCGCCACTGACTATATCTCTAGCGAATACTGTCAGTATAAGCCTATTTTTCCCCTCTATAAGCTTATTATAAGATCTCAACTGCCCCTTCACCACTATCTCGTCACCTCTTTTTAAACCATTTAGTCCTATCAGTCTGTCTGAGATCGTAACCGGCAATAGATCTATATAGCCACTGAGCCTTGGTATCCCCATATAAAACTTATAAAATTTTTCCCCATAGAGTTGATGGTCTAATTCCAATGATGCATTTATAAACCCCGCTATAACAACCTCGTTATTGTCCATGGCCTTATTAGTCATATATGTACATCCCCCTCCACTTTACTCATTAGTAGTAAAGTTATCTCTAGAGTTATACATATTCGCAAAAAGATTAAAGTATTCTACTAATTTATGACCTTCATCTGTCTTCCTGTATGATCTATCTCATAGCCGCTTTTGTATATGAGTTTAGATATGGGGACTATCTCGTAGCCATCATTTAAAAGAGTGTCCAAAATCTCTGGCAGGGCAGCAGGTGTATACTTAGCATCATTGTGAAACAAGATTATAGAGCCCTCTCTTGCCTTGCTTAGAACTTGCCTTTTTATATTCTCGGCCCCCAGATCCTTCCAATCTAAAGAATCCACATCCCATTGTATAGGATAGTATCCCAATTCCCTGCACGTCAGTATCAAGGTATCATTATAGTCACCAAAGGGCGGCCGAAAGAGCTTTACTGCCCTATCTCCAGCTAGATCAATGAGTTTTTGCTGCGTTATCTCCAGTTCCTTTTTTATCTCCTCTGAAGATAACTTAGACATGTGAGGATGGCTAGTAGAGTGATTACCTATTTCATGCCCCTCTGATGCAATCTGTCTTACCTTGTCTGGATATTTGTCTATCCAGATACCCACCAGAAAAAAAGTGGCCTTTATATCTCTTTCCCTAAGTATAGCCAGCAGCTCGTCCGTTCGCTCCGACCCCCATGCTGCATCAAAGGATATGGCTATAATCTTTTTATCCGTATCAACTGAGTAAATAGGTAGCTCCCTTTTATTGGTTAGAAATACCATTATACCTGGCGACTCCACACTCTGCACATACACTATAGATATCAATGCTATTAAGAATACTGCTGTTATTCTATATAATTTATCCTTAGATATATAGAAGATTTTCATATATAAAACACCCCGCTATTAATGTATTTCATATAAACGGGGCTTATTACTAGTTTTATTAAATTCTTTAATCTTTCCCTATATTGTCCACATACATATGATCTGCTATCTTATCATCGGGTAGATAGCATTTCCCACCCTTTGTAACAGCTGTTGGTTCAATAGTATGATGAGTACCGTCCTTTGCATATATTTTCATAAATTTGGCATCTTTCAAAAGTGCCACATCTACTAACTTATTCCCCCGTGATTTATTCTTCGTAAACCTAAAGATAGCATATCCTACACCAGCCCTACCTTGCCTATTATGTTCATTTGCATCCACCTTTATCATATAACCATTGTCACTTAAAAACAATAGATGATCCCCGTCATCAGGCAATTCAAACCCACCTACTACATAATCCCCATCCTTTAAAGTCACACCTTTTACTCCTATGGTGGCCCTGCCGGTTGGGTTTATATCTTTGCCATCAAATTTTATGGCTACCCCATTTTGCGTTATAAGGATTATATCCCCATCCCCTGACACCAGCTCTACTCCTACAATGCTATCTCCATCCCTCAATCTACTAGCTTGGATCTTAGTCACTTTACTATTAAATTCAGATAGCTTTGTCCTTTTTACCATTCCATTGCGAGTATAGAATTGTACTAATTTTTCTTCTTCAAAATTCTTTATTGTAAAGCCAGCTATTATAATCTCCTCAGCATCTAGGTTTCCTATGATGGTAGAGATATGCTCTCCCCTGTCTCGCCATCTTCCCTCAGGTATATCATGGCAGTTTATCCCATAGCAGTTTCCATGGTTGGTAAATAATAGCAATCTACTATCTGTGGTTGTATGCATAATATATTCCATATAATCCTCTTCCAATAGGTCCACGGCATCAGCATCTATATTGGATCTATTATAGGATGCTATTGGTATGCTCTTAATAAACTTATGCCTAGTTAGCGTAACTACAATTTCTTCTATTGCTATTAAATCCTCTTCAAGGATCTCTGCTTTGCTACTGTCCTCTATTATTCTAGTCCTTCTAGGTTCATGATAATCCTTATATATTGTCATAAGATCATCTTCTATTACGGAGATTAACTTAGACTCTGAGCTTAATATTTCATTTAGTTCTTCTATAAGCCTTTTAAGTTGACCATGTTCTTTCAAAAGTGCATCTGATTCTAAGTTTGTAAGCCTCTGTAACCTCATATCCAATATGGCTTGTGCTTGCCTTTGCGAAAACTCTAGCTCCTTTATCAGCCGCTCCCTTGCCTCTTTGGGAGTCTTAGAGGTGCGTATAAGTGCTATTATTTCATCTATCTTATCTAAGGCCCTTATAAGTCCCTCCACTATGTGTATTCTGTCTTCGGCTCTTTTTAAATCATATTTTGTTCTTCTAGTAAGCACATCCTTCTGATGCTCTATATAATAATCTATTATCTCCATAAGTCCCATTTGCATTGGTTTTCCATCTGCTATAGCTACCATGTTGATACCAAATGTCTGTTGCAGATCACTATATTTATAGAGATAGTTTAGAATTTTATCATGTTCTGCATCTTTTTTGAGCTCTATAACAGCTCTTATGCCGTTTCTATCGGATTCATCTCTTATATCCGCTATGCCATTTAATACTCCCTTATCTCGGTCCCTAAGCTTCAATATTTTCTCTAACATGCTAGCCTTATTTACCTGGTAGGGAAGCTCCGAAATGACAAGAGCCTTTTTTCCTCCGCCTAATTTTTCTATATCCACCTTTGCCCTAATCGTTATACGTCCTCTTCCAGTCTTGTAGGCATTTTCTATCTCATCTCTGCCTATAATAAGCCCACCTGTGGGGAAATCGGGACCTGATATTATATCAAAGAGTTTTTCAATTTCCATATTAGGATCCTTCATCCTTGCAATTACAGCTTCCACTACTTCGCCTATATTATGCGGTGGAATATTCGTCGCAAGCCCCACTGCAATGCCGGAGCTGCCATTTACTAGGAGGTTTGGAAATCTAGCAGGAAGCACCTGTGGTTCCATCATACTATCATCAAAGTTCAGTTGATACCTTACCGTATCTTTTTCAATATCTCTTAGAAGCTCCATTGTAAGAGGGGTCAGCCTTGCCTCTGTATATCGCATAGCTGCAGCGGAATCCCCGTCTATAGATCCAAAGTTACCATGTCCGTCTACTAGCACTTTGCTCATATTAAACTTCTGTGCCATTCTTACCATTGCATCATATATGGACGTATCTCCATGAGGGTGATATTTACCCATAGTATCTCCAACAATCCTAGCGGATTTTCTATAGGCCCTATCAGGCATGGTCCCAAGTTCATACATAGTATAGAGTATCCTTCGTTGGACAGGTTTTAATCCGTCCTCCACCCTAGGCAAAGCCCGTTCCATTATTACATATTCAGCATATGGCATTATAGAGTTATGCATTACCTCCTCTAAAGATGCCCTAATTACATTGTCCTCATCCTGCATAAAATCCTTTTCTATATTTTTTATTCTTCCCATGTCCTATACCCCCATATCTTGGAAAGTATCACTTTTGTTAAAGTTTGCGTGAGTGCTAATATATTGCCTTCTTGGACTAACTTTATCACCCATTAATGTGGTTATAAGCTTGTCCGCACTGGCCGCATCATCTATGGTGACCTGTATTATATTTCGTTTTTGCGGATCCATTGTCGTCTCCCAAAGCTGTTCAGGATTCATCTCACCAAGTCCCTTATATCTTTGCACTGTATAGCCTTTACCCAATTTATTTGTCATAGCTCTAAGCTCATTGTCGCTATATAGATAATGTGTTTTCTTGCCAGTATCTATCTTATAAAGTGGTGGCATCCCTATGTATACATGTCCATTTGTTACCAAATCCTTCATATATCTAAAGAAAAATGTAAGGAGTATGGCTCTTATATGAGCACCATCCTGATCAGCATCTGATAGTATTATTATTCTGTTGTAGTTCAATTTTGATATATCAAAGTCCTCTCCTATACCCGTTCCTAAAGCTGCTATTATCGTCCTTATCTCTTCATTTGCCAATACCTGATCTATGCGCTTTTTCTCTGAATTAAGCGGCTTTCCTCTAAGGGGCAATATTGCCTGAAACCTTCTGTCTCTACCCTGTTTAGCAGAGCCGCCGGCAGAGTCGCCTTCTACTATAAAAAGTTCGTTGAATTCTGCCCTACGTCCAGTACAGCTAGATAGCTTACCTACTAATGAGGCCCCCTCTAAATTACTCTTTTTCCGGGTAATATCTCGTGCGCGTCTGGCCGCCTCTCGTACTTTAGCTGCCTTTATAGATTTTTTTATAATAGCCTCAAAGTCCTTTCTATATCTACCGCTCTCTATTGCATGGGATAGATTGTCCACTACAAGGGTCTCAATTGCAGCTCGTGCCTCCATATTCCCAAGCCTGGTCTTGGTCTGCCCTTCAAATTGTACATCTGTCATATTTATAGAAATTATTACAGTAAGACCTTCTCGTATATCTTCTCCTAATAAATTATTCTCTCTTTCTTTCAAAAAACTAAGCCGCCTTGCATACTCATTAAATACTCTCGTAAGGCCGCTTTTAAAACCCGTCTCGTGGGCTCCCCCTTCAGTGGTAGGAATATTATTCACGTAAGAAAATATGCTTTCAGTATAGGAGTCTGTATATTGAATTGCTATTTTTGCATGTATCTTATCTTGTTCTCCCTCTATATACAATATCTCATCATGTATAGGATTTTTCTCCTCATTGAGAAACGTGACAAAATCTACTATGCCACCATCATAGCAGTATTCTATTTTCTTAACGTCTTCAGTTCTTTCATCCTTTAAGTAAATCTTAAGTCCCTTATTTAAAAAAGCTAGCTCTCTAAGCCGCTTGGATATTATCTCCATATCAAATTCGATATCATCAAAAACTCTATCATCCGGTAGAAATCTAACTACGGTTCCAGTCTTTCGGGTATTAGAGATGGCCTTAAGTTTTGTCATGGGTATGCCCGGTAAGAATTTTTTATGAGTATTATCGTATCGGCTTTCGTAGCGCTGATAATATAGCTTGCCATCTCTCATTACCTCTACCTCTAGCCATCTCGATAATGCGTTTACTACTGCAGCCCCAACACCGTGTAGGCCCCCTGAATAGCTATAATTGTCATTATTAAATTTTCCACCTGCATGCAAATGTGTAAATACCACCTGTACCCCTGGCATATCCATAGTATCATGGATATCTACAGGAATCCCTCTCCCGTCATCTGCTACCCTCACACTGCCGTCTTCACAAAGGGTAACCTCTACTTTAGATGCGTATCCACTAAATGCCTCATCTATGGCATTATCTATAATCTCCCACAGTAGATGGTGTAGCCCTCTAGACCCTGTGGAGCCTACATACATACCTGGACGCATTCGCACAGCTTCTAGTCCCTCTAAGACGTGTATATCCCTTGCTCCATATGCTCTTGCCATTAAAACTCCTCCAAATTTAGAATATATGTTCTTTTTAGATTTCTTTTTTTCATTATATGATTATAATCTAAATACGTCAAATAGTGATATAAAAAAATTAGCTTCCAGTCATTTAGTTGACTGAAAACTAATCATCAAAGTCTTCCCAACTGCCTGTTGTCTGCTCTTTTACCTTTCGCACGTCTAAAATCTCATCTAACTTCGTCATTTCAAACAGCTTCTGCACCCCAAGATTTGGATGTTCTATAATAAGTTGACCGCCCATACTTTCAACTATTTTATAAAGCGATATGAGCACACCTATACCTGAGCTGTCCATAAATTCTACCTGGGAGATATTTATTATAACTCTTTCTACGTCCTCATCTATTTGCCTAAGCATCTCCTTTTTTAATCTAGATGCATTGGCAAAGGTAATATCATCCATAAGCTCAATCCTAATATCACCATTGCCTCTCTTTGTATTCATACAACATACCCCCATGAAAATTCCATTGAGCTGTCTATCAGCTTAATGATAGTCTTGTTATTGATGGGAACTATATCCATGTACAATGGGCATCTGTCTTCCAAGCGTTAACCACCCTCTAGATACTTTGATAGTAGGTGCAGCCTGGTATCTTTTATATTCACTTTTCCCTATCATATCTATAATATTATATACTAAAGATTTATCATATCCTCTACCTATTATTTCCTCCTCAAAGAGACCCTCTTCAAAATACATATATAATATATCATCTAGTATTTCATAAGGCGGTAGGCTTTCCTCGTCTTTTTGATCAGGCCTAAGCTCCGCAGATGGTGCTTTAATGAGAATAGAACTGGGTATTATATCCTCATCCTTATTTATAAACTCACAAAGGCTATAGACCTGTGTTTTATATATATCGCCTATAGGCGCCAGCCCACTACACATATCACCATAGAGGGTTGTATAACCTATACTCAGCTCAGATTTATTACTCCCGGATATTACCAGATAGCCTTCCCTATTAGATATAAACATCCATATATCGCCTCTTATGCGAGCCTGAATATTTTCTTCAGCTATATCATATATGGGTTTGCCGTCTCGGCTAAATTCCTGCAAGAAAGCATTAAAGAGTCTATCTATGGGTATATCTATGCTAGCTATACCCAAATTATTAATCAAATCTCGTGCATCTTTTCTGCTTTCAGGTGAGGTGTATTTAGAATGGTTTTCAACTGCTAGTATATTCTCTTTACCAACAGCCTCAGTTGCCAAGCAAGCCACCAATGCCGAATCGATGCCACCACTTAATCCGAGTAATATCTTCTCAACACCCAACTTCCTACAATAATCCCTTAGTCCCAAGACCAAGCCCTTATATAAAAAGGATATATCTTCATTGAAATCAATTGCAGTGGCAAGCTGATTAGTATTTGACATTTCCCATACTAGGAGATCTTCCCTAAAATTAGTAGATTGAGCACATATATGCCCTTTAGAATCCATGGCTAATGATCCTCCATTAAATACTAGATCATTATTGCCCCCCACCATATTTGTATATATAATAGGAGTACCAGCTGTTATACATATCTGGGCTAATATGTCTATATTTTCAGTCTGCCTTCCATAAAAATATGGGGTAGCTGCCATATTGAGCATTATATCAATATCGTCAAATATGCTCTTTGCAACATCAGTATATTCCATATTACCTATATATATACCAAGCCGTATATCCCCAAATTTCAATTTATATAGTGAGCTCCCACCCTCTCTAAAATACCTATATTCATTAAAATATGAGGTGTTTGTAAGTCTTCCCTTGTGTAATACCCTATGTACTTGTTTATCCTTTAAGAATATACAAGAGTTTGTAAGTCGATTTGATTTTTCATCCATATATGGTGCACCTAAAAACACGGCAATGCCGTTTGCATGCTCTGCTATATATTCTAGTACATCTTTGCATTGTCTAATAAACTTTGGATTATATAATAGATCGCCAGGTGGATATCCCGTCAGAGCCAATTCAGGAAAGCATATAATATCACAGCCTTGCTCCTTTGCCCGTGCTATATAACCCAAGATAATATCCCTATTATATAATATATCACCTATTTTTGTATTTATCTGTGCACTTGCAATCTGCATAAATTTACACCATCCAGGTTAAATATATTAACCAATACATTATCCATATCTTTTTTTGATACATCTGTGGTATGTAATATTTTCTTATCTTTTAAATCCCTGAGCGGATCAGGAATATCCGTTCCTGCTATAGAAGATAGTTTATATAACATTTCAAAATCATCCAAACTATCTAGACTATCCTCATCTCCTATTGCTTTTAGTACATCCTCTATAAATTTATAGGGACTGGCCGTAGAGATGACTAATGTCTTTTTGTTGTCGTCTATCTGCTTTCTGTAGTCCAATAATACTTTCATGGCCACGGCAGTGTGAGGATCTAGTACATAGTTATATTCATCATATATTGCCCTGATTGTGTTTAATGTCTCATTATCATCAGCATAGCCGCTCCAAAAGTCTTTCTTAAGTACTTTAAGTTGATCTTTTGTAAGTTTAAATACTCCCCGTTCTTTAAGATCCAACATCAGCTTAGATAGTTTTGCCGGGTTTCTGTCTACGAGCTCATATAATAGTCTCTCTAGATTGCTAGATATCAATATATCCATAGAGGGGGAAGCTGTTTTAAAAAACTCTCTATTACTATCATACGTGCCAGTTGATATAAAGTCTGTGAGTATATTATTTCTATTGGATGCGCATATAAGCCTATCTATAGGAATCCCCATTTTTTTAGTGTAATATGCTGCCAAAATATTACCAAAATTACCGGTTGGCACTACTACATCAAAGGATTCTTCCCAATTTAGATCGCCATGTTCTATCATATCCAGATAGGAAGAGATATAATATATTAGTTGTGGTACAAGTCTACCCCAATTTATCGAATTGGCTGATGAGAGCCTGTAACCTGAATTTTTCATAATACGATTAAAATCAGCATCTGCAAATATAGCCTTGACACCGGCCTGAGCATCGTCAAAATTTCCCTCTATGCCTACCACATAGACATTTTCGCCCTCTTGAGTATTCATCTGGCGCTCCTGTATAAGGCTAACGCCTTCTTTTGGGTAGAATACTAATATATGCGTGCCTTTCACATCTTTAAAGCCCTCTAAGGCGGCCTTCCCTGTATCTCCTGAGGTTGCTACAAGTATTACTATATCCTCTTTTATAGCCTTTTTTTGTATGGCGATACTCATCAAATGCGGTAGAATTTGCAATGCCATATCTTTAAAAGCACAGGTGGGCCCGTGCCAAAGCTCCAACAGTTTTATATTATCAGATAGTGAATAGATAGGCGCAACATGCCTTGATGAAAACTTATTTGAGTCATACGCCCTAGCTACGCATAGTTCAATTTCTTCAGCGGCATAATCCGTCAAAAATAGAGCAAGTATTTTTTTAGCCCTTTGGCTATAATCCATATCTAACATATCCTCTAAATCATGACGATCTAGTTTGGGTAAGGACTTTGGTACAAAGAGTCCTCCATCATCGGCAA
The DNA here is from genome assembly GCA_012799205.1 of Clostridiales bacterium. Lineage (GTDB taxonomy): Bacteria > Bacillota > Clostridia > Caldicoprobacterales > Xylanivirgaceae > JAAZLT01. The sequence goes on along the minus strand of JAAZLT010000147.1, from coordinate 4,102 downwards.
TTCCCTGCAATATGATATCCGCAGAATGGGTCTGTTCGCTTATACCACGTGTACTTTCATAAATCATATATTAATCTACTCCATTTCAAAGGATGTATTTATATAAACTGGGGGTCTAATATTCAATATAAAAGCCAAGGGTATATCCCCCTGGCTTTCTCTCAAAGAGCGTACTCCTTAAGGAATTTAGGCGCCATATTCGGATTACCACTTATAGTAATATAAAACTTTACATTAAAATCTTTAGACAATCTTTGAAGGTTGGCAAAAAACTTCTCTACACTGCCCTCCTCTTGTATGTACATATCTAAAATGCCGTCAATGTAGATTTTATCTATATCATAATTTTGGGCTATAACACCGGACAAAAATCCATAGAGTTCTCGCAAATCCCGTAGCTCATAATCGTTTACATCCACATATCTTATCTTTCTGTCAAGAGCCAATGTATACCGGTTATTCTTGTCTATAAATACAACATCTCCATAGTCCTTAGCTGCAGCCTCATTAGCCATTTTTGTTATTTCTTTTGTCTTGCCACTGCCTTTATCTCCAAAGATTACATTTATCAAATCGACCGCCTCCCAGTTATGATTTGCTTTATAGCTTAATTTAATTATAGCACAGTAGGGAGTCTATTGCTATATATTATTTATCAGACCTATCACCGGACGCCCGCCTTCTCTTAGTTGGATCTAGGATTGCCTTTCTCAGTCTTATGCTCTTAGGAGTAACCTCTACCAATTCGTCTTTGTCTATAAGTTCTAATGCCTCTTCTAGCGATAGCTTTTTAGGTGCAATTAACCTAAGCGCATCATCCGAACCAGCCGCTCTTATATTGGTGACATGTTTCTTTCTGCATACATTTACATCTATATCTTCCTGCCGGGAGCTTATACCAACTATCATACCTCTGTAAACTCTAGTACCGGGGCCTATAAGTAGGGTTCCTCTTTCCTGAGCGTTATGGAGCCCATAGGTAACAGCTTCGCCATCTTCAAATGCGACCAGTGCACCTTGCTTACGAGATGGTATATCGCCTTTATAGGGCATATAACTGTCAAATAATGTGTTTAATATGCCCTCCCCCTTTGTATCTGTTAAAAAATCCGATTGATATCCAAATAACCCTCGAGAGGGTATAGAAAACTCCATTCGTACATTATCCCCACTATCGGGCTGCATATTTAAAAGTTCCCCCCTGCGCTTAGATAGCTTTTCAATAACTACCCCTGAATACCTTTCTGGGACATCAATTAATACAAGTTCCATAGGCTCATATAGTTTCCCCTCAATCTCTCTATATATGGCAGTCGGCTTGGAAATTTGGAATTCAAACCCTTCCCGCCTCATCCTTTCGATCAATATAGAAATATGCAGCTCCCCCCTACCTGAAACTTTGAACTTATCTGGTGAATCTGTTCGCTCTACTCTAAGGCTAACATCAGTCTTTAGCTCTTTAAATAATCTATCACCCAAGTTTCTAGATGCCACATACTCTCCCTCTAGCCCAGCAAAGGGACTATCATTTACCATAAACACTACCGATACAGTGGGTTCTGTAATATTTACAAAGGGGAGTGGATTTGGATTATCTCTATGGCAAACTGTGTCTCCTATACTTATTCCATCCACGCCAGATATGGCCACTATATCGCCCGCCTGAGCCCTATCTACGGACTTTCTATTTAACCCATCAAATTCATACAGATTGGTTATGGAGGCTATTTGTTTTTTACCATCCATATTACATAGAATTACATCCTGATTAATATCTATTATCCCCTGATGAATCTTACCAATTCCTATTCTACCTACATAGTCATTATAGTCAATTGTAGATATAAGCATTTGAAGTGGCATATCATAATTTCCTGCTGGCGCAGGTATATGTTCTACTATAGCTTTGAAAAGTGGCACCATAGAATCGCCAATTACATCAAAATCATCTGATGACCACCCCTCCCTAGCTGATGCGTATACATAGGGGCAATCTAATTGTTCATCATTTGCACCTAGATCTATTAAAAGATCTATTACTTCATCCATCACCTCTAGGGGCCTGGCTCCAGGCCTATCCATCTTATTTATAACAACTACCACTTTTAAATCCAATTCTAATGCCCTCTTTAATACAAATTTGGTTTGGGGCATTGGCCCCTCAAAGGCATCCACAAGCAGTAATACGCCGTCTACCATCTTTAAGACACGCTCCACCTCACCCCCGAAATCCGCATGACCTGGAGTGTCTACAACATTGATCTTTATATCATCATATAAAATAGCGGTGTTTTTTGAAAGTATTGTAATACCCCGCTCCCTCTCTAGATCAGTAGAATCCATCACCCGATCTACTATCTCTTGATTAGCTCTAAACACCCCACTTTGTTTTAGAAGCTGATCTACTAAGCTGGTTTTGCCATGGTCTACATGAGCGATTATGGCAACATTTCTTATATCATTACGTACATTCTTCATGTTGAACAATCCTTCCTAAATAAATAGTTAATAAGAAATTATCCTATTGATGTATTTAAAATGTATCCTCTACTATTATTTTTGATATAATAGATCCGATTATACCTAAGAGCGAAATAATCCAAAATCCCCATGATAAACTAGCCATATCACTTATAATACCTACTAATACTGGCCCTAAAAACATACCCAGCCCATATATAGATTGAAAGAAGCCCATAGCAGTTCCGCGCATCTTCACATCCACTGATCCTATACTAATACCCATAAGAATAGGAAATACAAGTCCCCTTGCAAATCCACCTATTACCTCAGTGAAATACAGCACTCTAAGATCCTTAATAATTGGAATTAGTGCACATGAAATTGAAAACAGAACAAAACTTAATATAATTGTCCTCTTTGCCCCGGCCTTTTTGGCAAACACCGACCCACTAAGTGCAGATGCAAATATGGTAGGTATGGTTGATAACGTTGTAAGCAGCCCCCTTTGAAACTCATCAGCACCGAGCCTTGCAGCGGCTACTGGAGTAAAACCGTAGACTGTAGCAAATGTTATAATCTGTATCAGCACTGCCAGTCCCGATGAAATTAATACATTCTTTTCTTTGCCTATCGCCAATAGACTAGATATTTTCAATGGGCTTTGACTTTGTATCTTTTCTTTTATACCAAAACTTAATACGATGCCTAAGAGTCCTATAGTAACAGATAGAAAAAAGGGCGCCCTTAGACCAAACGACTTAGCCACTATGCCACCCAATAGCATTGCTAGCATCTGACCTAGTGCATTAAATGCATTCAAATAGCCTAAAGATTTGGACGCATCTTCTGCATTGAAATAGCTAGAAAATAAGACCGTAAATGTAACCCAGGATGCTGCAGCCAACCCTGTCATACCTCTGAAAATTAGCAAAGCTTTCGGATTGGGGAATATTGCCATGCCTAATGCGCTAAGGGATGATATGACTATTCCTAATATTATGAAGATCTTCCGCTTTCCTATTCTATCTGAATATATACCCAGGGGAATTCTAGCGAGCATTTGCACAAATCCATATGAGCCCAGTATAAGACCTATAAGTCTATGGGATGAGCCAAGAGTTTCAGCATATGTAGGCAGGTTTGGAACAAACGCATACATGGAAAACCAAAATAGGCTTGTTACTATACAAAAAAGGGTGATTCTGTAGTTAGACTTTTCCATAGTATACCTCACATTCATAATTAAAATACATACAATATATAATAAGCTCTTAAAATCATAATTGCAAGGAGGATTTAAATGGCTAGGATCAAAAGAATGTTTCTAGGCAGTAACAGCAGTTTAGGTTTCTTCTCCAGGTTTGATGAGATTTTTTCTGAGGATTTAGATCGGTATTTTATCATAAAGGGTGGCCCCGGTACAGGTAAATCTGTATTTATGAAAAAAATTGGCAAGGCAGCTCAGGAGCTAAATTTAGACATAGAATATTACCATTGTTCATCTGATAATAACTCTCTAGATGGTATGTTTATCCCAAGCATCAAATTAGCTTTAGCAGACGGAACCGCACCTCATATAATAGAGCCGCAATATCCGGGGCTGATAGACGATGTATTAGATTTTTCTCAGTTTTTAAAT
>JAAZLT010000016.1 GCA_012799205.1 Clostridiales bacterium | reverse complement strand
GGTTGATATACCATAGATGAAAGCCAGCTATTCCATACATTTACAATGGTATATATACTTACAACAGCTAATATTGGTTTGCTTAATGGAACATATATTCGAGACAGTATTGTGAAATTATTAGCCCCGTCTATACGTGCTGACTCCCTTAAAGATTCAGGTATACCTGCAAAAAATGTCCTAGTTAGTATGATATACCATATATTAAAACTTGCAGGTATTATTAAGGCCCATATAGTATTATAAAGTCCAAGCCTTGATACCAGTAAAAAAGAAGGAATGAGTCCTCCACTAAAATACATAGGAATTATAAGAAATATTGTTAAAAATTTGCGCCCTTTGAGCTTACTAGAAGTAAGCGGATAAGCACATGTTATCGATGTAAAAAGGACGAGTACAGTCGTTGATATTACATATAATACAGTATTGCCAAAGGCACGCCACATTTTAGCATCATGTATCAAAATGTTATATGCCCTTAGATATAATCCCTTGGGATATAAATATACCTTCATGGTGGCCGCTTCAATAGGGTCACTAATTGAGAGGATAAATACATAATACATCGGATATAAAGTGATAAAGCCAGCAAATATCATGAGTACATATATCATCGCATCCCCTAGAGCGCTGCCATGTTTAATTGTATTTGAATTTTTGTCCATATTTGGCATCCTCCGTTTTAAATTAAACTTATATACTAGTTATTGACCAAATTACCATAAGCTATGACCGGCAACTCTATCACTTATTTTATTTGCAACAAATACCATCATAAAGTTAATTATCGCTGAAAATAGACCAATTGCTGTAGTGTAGCTAAATTGTCCCCCCTCTATCCCAAGTCTGAATATATAAGTACCTAGGACATCTGCTGTTGGATAAGTGGCAGGTGAGTACAGCAGTAGTATTAAATCTGTATTTGTACCAAGTAGCGATCCCACCGCCATTATAAGCATTATAGCAATGGTAGCTCTTATACCCGGAAGTGTAATATACCATATTCTTTGCACCCTTGTGGCGCCATCGAGATATGCAGCCTCATACAGCTCTGGATCTATAGCGGTCATTGCCGATAAATAAAGTATTGAATTAAAGCCAAAAGATTTCCATACATTAGTTATTGTGTAGATGGATCTAAAATATGCAGGCTCCGTGCTTAAAGCTTTGCGTGAACCACCAAATGCTGCAATAATATTGTTTACCAATCCATTAGGTTCTATAAATGACAGCACCATCCCAGCTACTACCACTGATGATATAAAATATGGAAGATAGCTCGAAGTTTGAATAATCTTTTTAAATCTTTCTTTTCGCACTTCATTTAACAATAGTGCAAATATAATAGGCACCCAGAACCCAAATAATATATTATATATGCTAAGTATGATTGTGTTTTTCATTATGCGGTTAAAAAATGGTCCTGTAACAAACCTTTGAAAATGTTTAAGTCCAACCCAGTTGATATTTTCAGTAAATGAGAAAAATGGCTTACCAGGCGAATAGTCCTGGAACGCTATAAATAGTCCATATATTGGGATATAGCTAAATATAAATATCAAAAGCAACGAGGGTAGCATTATAATGTAGAGTTCTATATTTTCTCTAACATCACCCCTTAATAATTTTCTATTCGCTAATGTAGTTTTGTCCTTTGTGTTATCCATATTTTCACTCCCTCCCTATATTTAATGTGCTCAAAAACATACTATAAAATACTCTATACCATAAATATTGCCCAAATTTTATATATGATCGAACAGTATATCTTTGCATTCGGCATGATATCATCTAGATAGACTCTGTACAAGGAACACTATTTTCTACCGATTACACTTTTCCATAAAAACTAAAACCCTTGATTCCTCAAGGGTTTTAGGCATATAAACATTTATTTCTGAGCATACATATTTTTAAAGTATCATAAGTTCATATATGAAATAGTTAAAATAATAAAATATTGGCTTTGCATTTTCCTAAACTGGTCTATTTGCCTCAATGTACTCACTAGGGGTAATACCTTCATATCTTTTAAAGGCCCTCCTGAATGAATATTCATTCTCATAACCTACTCTTCTTGCTATATTCATTATACTATCATTTTCATTCCCTAGTAAGCGCTTTGCCTCCTCCATTCTGATCTTGCTAAGGTACTCTGAGTAATTAATACCTGTAACATCTTTAAAAAGCTTTGATAAAGATGATATGGGCATATCGAAAATTTCACCCAGTTTAGCCAGCGATAGGCTCGGATCAAAATAATTCAAATCAATATATTTAACAACCCGCTTTGCTAGATCAACATCTAAATTAGTATTAACATATTGGTTTCTATGGCATATACGCTCGCCTGTACGATAGATAAATCTCCATATTGCATCTATACTACCTAGATTTATTATGCCCTCAAATTCTTCATAATATGGCTCTACATCAGTATTTAATTCGTCTAAGACTCTCATCTGTGTTTCCATAATGACGGTCAATAGCCGCAAAATAGATTCACTAGGTAGGTTTCTCTTTTTATTTTCCATCCTTAGTTCATCCAAAATTCGCCTAACTGTATCTAATTTTCCGATCTTTAGGTTATTTATTAGCTGTATCTCCCAATCCGTTGGATAATAATATAGTTCATCAGCAATATCGCCGACCTGCTCGGCGCCATCGAATATTAAATATTCCATACTTTGCTTGGCAGTTTGGTATGATCTACTTATTCCTACAAAACCCCTCTCTACCCCTCCTTTTGTCATAGACAGTTCCATATCAAATATATTCTTTATATTCTTATTAAGCTCCGCGAATAGCCCGTCTAAAATTTCAACGACACCTTCTTCTGTACTAAAATAAACTATTAATGCGAATGTATCATCTAATACATCTACAATCTCATAATCCTTGCAATAGTCTTTGATTATCCTTTCAACTAACATCAAGGATTTTATAATTCTTTGCTTCCTGAGATACAAATCTTCCGAGGCCTTTGTTTCATTTTCTGGAATATTTATTAATATAACGCAAAAATAATCTGTATCAGCAAATGTTACATTGACCTCACCTAGTCTATCTACAAGTCTGGAGTCATCAAAATACCCCTTTAGCATCCTCAGCAGCAGACTATTTCTTACAATTTGTTCATAATCAGCCATTCTTTCTTCTATCTTTTTTCTTTCATCAATTAACCCTACATAAGAGCTCTCTATTGCACTGTATTCCCAAAAGGGTTCACTAAAGGCACCTTCATATATTTCTCCATGTCTGAATACTCTATTAAGTAAGGTTTGGAGCGGTCTATAGCTAATTATGGCAAGAATAACAGCCATGATCAAGCCAATTATGAAGGATAGTATTATAGCTACAATGAGATAAAATAATCGCCCAACATTTAAAGGAGACACACTATTTACATATGTGCATATATATTTCCAATGTGTTGGGTTAGAGGAACCTACAAAACTCATCATGTCTTCTTCGGCAGCATCATTATGCCTTGCAAAATCCCCTCTATATATTTCCACTCCCCCATCTTCAATTATAAAACTCTTTAGATTAGGAAGTGTAATTTTATTTATATAAGATTGAAAGCTTTGTCTATCGATAAAAAATAGTACAGTAGCTCGCGGAGTCTTCTTCACCTCTAGGCTCTGATATAATACAAACTCACCTTTACTTCCTCCTCTTGCACTATTATAGATAGTCCCTATGGGTCTAAAATATCCAAATTCCTGAATTTTTGGATAGATCTTCTCTACTTCTTCTTGGTCCATAGATGCTATATATGTGAAGTAATAGTCTATATCATGCCAGCCTTCCGGTGATACAATGAGATCCTTTTCGGGAAAGATAATTACTATATTAGATAATATACCAGTAAAGACAATATTATTAGTAAGCTCTTGGCTGATCTCCTGTTTTCTCATAAATGTCAACTCTCTTCCTGGATGATCTATATTCATCCTAAGGCGAGTTACCCATTTGGAAAAATAGAGTCTATTGCCTATATGCATAAGCTCCATTAATTTGGCATCTATAGCTGTAGAGACGCGATCTGCATCTGCATTATATATACGAACAGCTCTATTATAGTTCTCCTCTATAATATCCTGTATCGAAATATATGAAAATATTAATATAGGTATCATAATTATAATTACAAAATAGAGTACTGTTTTCCTAAATGTTCGACTTTTGAGCATATGCACTTTCACAATATTCACCCCTTCTACGAAGTGGCTTTTCCACTAATATCTTTAATATAATTGTACGATTCCTTGCTAACTATTATCTTTACGCCCCTAGGTACTACCTTAAAATTTGCAGGTAGTTTCTCTCCCATCTCACCGTCAGTGTCTATTAGAATCCTTTTATCTGGATCTGATCTTATATATATTTCTTTTGTCTTAAAATACACCACATTGGGATGCTTTATATGCTCCCCCTTCAGGACATTAAAGAATATATTGGCAAGTTCTACAATATCTGAATCCTTTATAATTAGCACATCTAGTAGACCATCAAGGATATCTGCATTCGGAGCCAATTTTTTAAATCCGCCAATAGAAGAGCTATTAGATACAAGAAATAGTAGCACATCCTCCTTTTTGGTATATTCATCACTTTCAAACTCAATATGAATGGGCTCAATTCCTTGCAACAAAAGACCCCTTAAACCTTCAAAATAATAGGCCATACGTCCTAATATGGCCTTTGCCTCCACAGGTGCCTGAAATCCAACATCGGTTAGCAGACCCCCTGCTGCCACATTTATAAAATATCTATCATTGACCTTTCCTAGATCAATATCTATAGTCAGCCCTTCCTTTATAACATTGAAAAAATCAGTTATTTTAGTTGGCATGTTAATATAATTAGCAAAATCATTGACCGTTCCGCCGGCATAAATTGCAACTGGTAACTTAGTTTGGCTGCCTACTATCCCCGTCACCACTTCATTTACAGTGCCATCACCACCGCATGCAATTATCATATCCCAATCGCCGCTATTACAGACCTGCCTAACCCTGTCTGACGTACCCCCATCACTTTCAGTGAAATATTTACCCACAATATAGCCATTATCTAATAGAAGTTTACAAAGGTGATCTACCTTTGGCTCCAAGATTTGTCTACCTGAGGAAGGATTTACAATGAGTTTTACCCTTTCCATATAATCATACCTTTCAGTTAAATATGTTCTTTTTTTTATATAGAAGACGGTGGCGCTTCGCGATCTTTAGACCTAGAGAATCGCCTTATTATCAAAATCAAGGTAATGGCAAATGCCAGTATGCCAACATAGGTAATATATCCCCTAAATAGCGACTTTTTATAACTTATACAAAATGTTATATCCTTCCCTTCACCTTCAAAGACTAGGTATTCTCCCTCTAATTCACTGTTCTTTTTAATCCAATCCCCATCCTTCATAATGTATAGACTATATTTTTTGGCTTTTTCAGTAGGCAGGTATCTCAACTGAAATTGGTCATCCCCCTCATTTGGAATCATAACCATCAATACCTCTAATAATTCTTCGCCCCCTAAATCAGGCAGCTTCAGCCCGTCCTCATATGATAATACTAGCATATCATCATCTGTGAACTCTCCCTCCACTAACACTATGGGCAAGGTATTATTTCGCTTTTCATCACTTTCAAGTACTTTCACAATAGGAGTATACTTTGCTCTAATTTCGGTGTCGAATACTATTCTAGGCTCTTCAAATTCATCCCATTCCCCGTAATGGCCCTCTTTAATTGGGATATCAGGTAAAGTAACAGTAGAAAAGTAGTCTCCATAGTTTAATATTTTGGTTGATATGACCTCGTCATCGGCTATAAACTTCAACTCAAATTCTTGAAATACAGATGGCAAATCACCTTTAGAAATAAAGTCATTATATCCTATGGGCTCTGCCTTTTTGGCATAACTTATGCCATCTATACCAGATAGGGTATCGCTTACAAAATAATTATTCTCTATATTCGCATTTGTATCTACATCCCCTGCTATAGCACCTACGCAAGATTTGGCAGCCTTTACTTTCACAAGCGTAGAGGAGTCTATAATTTCTTTAGCATAACCCGAGATTCCACCTACATAGTTTCCACCGCCTATTAGACTCTTTGTATGACTGGATACAATGGGTCCTTGGGATCTTCCTGCAATGCCACCTACGTAATTTCCATCAATACTCTCAACCAGGCTATAGGATATACAGTCTATTATATACCCTAGATCCATGCTACCTACAATTCCACCTACATGGTTCTTTTTAGCTATTATATCACCACTATTCTCGCATTCCTGCAATATGGCATTTGTCTGAAATATTGCATTTAAGGATGCGCCTTTCATAAGATCAAGATCATCTTCAGGATCAACCTTGAATTCAATTGCCATGGCACCTGCTATTCCGCCTATGTTTATATCTCCCTTAACATCCCCAAAGTTTTTGCAATATGCCACCTTACCCTCTGTCTTCTTGTCAATTTCTTCCCTAGAGACATCTTTGTAAATATTATCTACGTTAAGTTCTGAATCCATTAGGTCACCAATTAGCTCAAAAGTCAAGTCCATAACTAAAAACATTTGTTTGCTCATTTTCTGCATATCATCTATCATTAACGCCCCTTGAACAGATATTATATCCATAAAATCGGAAAGCGTCTTTGATATATCACCCATAGAATCAAATAGATCTTCCCTAGTCCTTTGGTAGTCATCACCAATTGTTTCAAAGTCTAAAGCTGATATTTCCTTAAAAAAATCGAGTAAATTTTCTATATCACTATATATACCTTCTATACTGTCAAATATATCTCTATAAAATGCTAAATGCTCTAAAGCGGAATCTAAGACATCCCTTAAATTATCTTCTATACTTCCTCCTTCTGCCGATATTATCTCTTCTATTATATTTCTAATCTCGTCTATACTATCTACCCCACCAAATATATCTTCCATGGCTGAGCCTATGTTACTCGATGCAGATCTTAAAAGTTCTAGCACTCCTTCTATTTCGCCACTTAGAAGTAATGCAAACGCTTTGTCTACATTTTCTCTAGCCTTATCTATCTTTACCTGGGCATCTCTTAATCTCATAATAAGTTCTTGCAAATCTGAAGAAAGTTTGTCACTATCCCAACCAGATTCTAACAGGTCCTCAATAAGTCCTTCTAATTGTTTAAGAGTTTCCTCTATGAAAGATATAGCCGTTTTTATATCCTTTGACATAATGTCTATCCCATCTACAATTGGCTTTATATTATCTAATATTTCAGCTCCGGTGACATTTGCCCTATCGATAAGATCTACCGTCATATTCATGAGTTTGTTTGCATGGGCCTTCCCTGCATCTATATCCTCTTTAATTTGTGATAGTTTTTGTGACATTTCACTAGACGCATATTTGGTATGTTCAATCATGCCATTCATCAAAGATTGCAGATTATTTAATTCCTTGTAAAGCCTGTGTAGCTTAGATGGCGGGATTATAATATCTATATTCGGCTCCATTTGCCCTACTATTCCGCTTACCTCTTTTCGTCCTTGTATAAGGCCATAATTTATGCAATTTGCAATATAGCCTGTCTGTCGGCCTGCAATTCCGCCTACATTATAGCCCACCTGAGGATAGCCTATGCTACCATTGTTCTGTGAGTTCTTTATGATCCCTGTGTTGACCCCTACTACCCCACCTATATCTGTTATGTTGGGAGATAGCTTTGAAAGCTTAGATATATCTAGGTTATCAAAATCTAGGTCTTGTAGATCAAGTGAGTCTTCTTCTAGAGTAGTGTTAACACTTAAATTGTTATTACATCTGATGATGGTTCCCGTATTATATCCTGCAATACCCCCCACTTTTCGTTTTCCATATATTATACCCTCTGTCGAAGAACCTATTATGGTTCCTGTATTCCCATTCCAACCAGCTAATCCACCTATTGTATCCGCACCATTTATATATCCGCTAAATTCACAATTTTCAATAATTCCCTTATTATATCCTACGATACCACCTATATTGAATTTTTCACCTGCAGGTGTAATGGTGCCCTCTACCTTTAAATTCTTAACTTTGCCACCTTCCTCTAAATATCTAAATAAGCCTTGGTTAGAGCCCTCCACTCCTATAGATAGCCCTTTTATTGTATGCCCTCTCCCATCAAATGTACCCACAAATATAGGTATTGGCAAAAAGTCCTTCTCAGCTAGATCTATGTCGGCAGTTAATATTACTTCTAGCCCCTGGGAATATGCATCAAATGAACAAGCCTTGCCAAGCTTATATAGGTCACTAGCATTGCCAATATATATAATTTTGGAGTCTATTTCAGGCAATGCATATGCAATATTCTGAAATAAACCTAAGATAATTGTTACTATTATAAAAGCTAGGCTACTTTTCTTCATTTAAGCCCTCCATCAACTCTCTCCTAGTTTCGCTTGATTCTGTATCAATCTCAATTATTCCATGCACCTTTCCTGTGACACTTCCTTCTACATAAGCGTCTATCTCACCTTCTACAAATCCCTTTAACCTACCATTTATTTGTACCCTTCCTTGCTTCGCCTTCTGCTCAGAAGTGATTAAGTTCAATTTAAAAGAAGTCTTCTCTACAATTATATCACCTAAATACAATAGTTGTGGTAATACAAATATTACCAATATCATGGATATAATCGTTCCATAACCTAAATAGGAACCTAGTACTGCCGTTGCACCGTCTGTAGATATACGCCCTATAAGTATGCCTGCCACCGCCAATATCGTACCGGAGGTTATAATTGTTGGGAATCCTTGATTTAACGCCTCTATTACCGCTTCACGCCTTGGCAACTCTTCCTTTAATGCAAAATACCTACTTGACATAACGATTGCGTAATCTATATTGGCCCCCATTTGAATAGATGATACTAAAAGGAATCCTAAAAAGTATATTGGTTGATTTTTTAGATAGGGAACTGAGAAGTTAATCCATATACTCGCCTGTATGACAGCTATCAACAAAAAAGGCAAACCCGCCGATTGGAAAGTAAATGTCAATATTATGACTACAAATAATACAGATAATATGCTTATAATTAAATTATCTTTATCAAATGTAGATGATAAATCCCAAGAGTTTGTAGAATCCCCTGCCAGATATATTGAAGATTCCTCATAGTATTTGCCAGCCTCTCTATAGATTGTCGACAAAAAATCATAGGTCTGATCACCCTCCATAGGAAGATTTAAAACTAGCATCATTCTACTAAAGTCTTCGCTTTGCATCTGGCTTCTAGCATTTGCAAGCTGGCTATAAGAGCTCTCAAGTTCATCTATTAGCTCCTCATCCAGGGTTACAAACCCCTCGCTTACTTGTTCATAAGAAAATTGTATCATATCTATTAAGGGCACTTCATATTGTCCAAGCCCACTTATAATTTTGCCATAATCCTCATCCCCTATAGCATATGCAGAATAGAGAAGTTGTGCTATTTCATAATCTAGGTCTACAAGTTCAGAAAATTGTCTGGGGTTTAATGCATCCGCTAACATATATCCACCCATTGCCTCTGTATTAGCAAGGCCTATGGCACTATCTACCTCTTCATATTCAGAGATTTTGGTTAAAAGTCGCTTTTCTGCATCATAATCTCCCGCCGGCACCATAAGTGCCACCATATTACTTGAACCAAAGTTTTCTTTTATTCTATCCTCCGCTATTTGTGATTCTGATAGTCTATGACCCCTAATATCGCTTAGACTAAATGCAAAGGGGCATTGCGTAGAGAGTATAAGGGATAAGACTAGTACCACTATAAATATTGGTGGAATTATATATCGTGTCTTTATTGAAAATCTGCCTAATATAGATACGGACGGAATAAATCTCTTATGCTTAGTTTTGTGTATAAGTCCACTAAATAGCACTAAAAGACCCGGCATAAGAGTAAAAACAGAGAGCATACTCAGTAAAATGGCCTTTATCATAACCGCTGCCAAATCCTTACCTATTCCGAACTTCATAAATGCCAAGGCACCCAGCCCTGCTATGGTGGTTAGGCTGCTAGAAGATATCTCTGGGATAGCCTTTTTAAGCGCTATTATGGCTGCCTCCCTAGCTGGGAGCATTTCATTTTCCTCGGTAAATCTATGACATAAAATAATAGCGTAGTCTATAGCGAGGGCCAGCTGCAAGACTGCTGCCACCGAATTTGATATAAATGACACCTTTCCAAAGAGGAAATTTGTTCCCATGTTTAGTAGAGCCGCCACCCCAAATGTAATAAGAAGAACCGGCACCTCTGCATAGGACTGGGATGTGATCAAAAGTACAATTATGATAACTATACTAGCTAAAATTCCTATAAGGGTCATATCCTCTGTAAGTTGGGCTGCCATGTCCTCCCCTATTGTAGTAGATATAGAGTAATCGTAGGGGGATACTACATATTCTACCTCTTCTAAGGCGTTTAGAGTAACTTCATCTGTATCCTCCCCCATGAAGGTGATAATAAACAGTGAAGATACATTTTTGTAATGCTTATCACTATTATCAAACATAACAGTGTCAACACCTGGAATCTTTTCTATCTTCTCTGCCAAATCTTTGGCATGTGAATACGAGATGTTTGAAATCATAACATTAGCCATGCCAAACGTCTGAAACTCCCTTTCCATAATAGCAATACTTTGTCGGGTTCTGCTCTCCTTGGGAAGATAATTCACAATATCTTCTTCCACGTTTACCCAGCCCATGGAAAATAAGCTAAATATAGTCATTATAATATAAAAGAGAAAAAACAAATTCCGCCTATCTACTATTGTCTTGGCTATGCTATCTAAAAGTTCATCTCTTCTTGTTTGCATCCTTCACACCTTCAAATCTTACATTATATAGTATTATACCCTAGCTATAGTATATCCTATAGCCAAAACAATGCAATAAGGATTCTCACTCCCAACCTCTAAGATAGTCCTCCTGTTCACTAGATAGCCGGTCAATGCTAATCCCCATGGATTTTAATTTCATCGAGGCTACCTTTTTATCTATTTCCTCAGGGACTTTATGCACCCTAATTTCCATATCCTTATAGTTTTCTAATATATATCTTGCAGATAGTGTCTGAAGTGCAAAACTCATGTCCATAATCTCTGCAGGATGCCCATCGCCGGAGGCTAGGTTTACAAGTCTCCCTTCAGCCATTAAGTTTAAAACCCTACCATCCTCCATCATATATCCTTTTATATTTTGCCTCATATCTTTTCTATCTATCGCCAATTCTTCTAGATCTGGTTTATATACCTCAATATCAAAATGCCCCGCATTAGCAAGCAAAACTCCATCCTTCATTTTCTTAAAATGTTCTCTCCTGATAACCTTATTGCAACCCGTGGCTGTTATGAATATATCTCCTAACGAAGAAGCCTCTTCCATAGACATTACCCGAAAGCCATCCATATCCGCCTCAATTGCCTTTATGGGATCAATTTCTGTAACTATTACTTTTGCTCCAAGTCCCTTTGCCTTTTGGGCGATCCCCTTGCCGCACCAGCCATACCCTGCCACCACCACATTCTTTCCAGCTACAATCAAATTTGTAGTCCGCATTATTCCGTCCCATACAGATTGACCAGTCCCATATCTATTGTCAAAAAGATATTTACAATAGGCATCATTTACTGCAATCATAGGAAATTTCAATATTCCCTCTCTCTCTCTCGCGCGAAGCCTAAGCACACCTGTTGTGGTCTCTTCGCATCCACCTAAAATATTTTTAGATAGATCCTCCCTATCAGTATGTAGCAAATGTACTAGATCTCCACCATCATCTATAACTATATCCGGTCCAAGATCTAGTGTCTTGTTTAAATGTTCTATATATTCTTCATCGCTAGCTCCATGCCAGGCATAAACCGATAGCCCCTTATCTGCTAGTGCAGCAGCAATAGGATCCTGTGTTGAAAGCGGGTTGCTACCTGTAATAGACACCTCAGCCCCGCCCGTTGCTAAAACTTGGGCCAAGTAGGCAGTCTTCGCCTCTAGATGAATGGAAATGGCCACTTTTATACCTTTAAAGGGTTTTTCTATCTCAAATTCTTCCTCTAAAGCATTTAAAAGGGGCATATATCTCTTTACCCAGTTTATTCTGCTATACCCTTCTTTAGAAAGCCCTAAATCTCTTATCAAATATCCCATAAATATACTCCTCCCTGCGATCTCATGTGTTTTTCATAATCATCTAAACAAACACTTTAACAATATCAGGATCAAGTTGTGTCCCTGCTCCCTTTTCTATTGCCTCGATAGCGACCTTTTCATTTGTCATGAAGATAACTAGCTCTTTCCAATTTATCAAGCTCCTGTGCTGATAAGCCTAAGGCTAATACTAATCGTTTAGATATTCTTTTGACTCTTATAGAGTGTTCTCTCTGTCTTGGATTTTTTATATGCAGTGTTTCCACTATTGTTTTAATAATATCTCTATCTATGGAGCCTCTATTCATGGCCTTATCTCTATACATGATATTCTCTGCATTAATCATTATCTGCTCAAAAGACTCCTCCCCATTAATTTTTGTATCACTTCCTAGAGAAACACTACATCTCACTGCCTCTACCTTGGCATCTAGGAATCCACCCTTTATCCTTGATATTGCCTGTTTTGCGCCCTCCCTTTCGGTATTTGGCATTAATATTACACATTCATCTCCGCCTACCCTGACTACTATATCATCTCCTCTACATGCCCCCATTAGTATCTGCGCTGTCTCCTGTATGAGTTTATCACCGGCACTATGTCCAAAAATATCATTTGTCATCTTTAATCCATTTATATCAGCAAATATTACAGACAGTGGAAGGTTTTGCTCTGTATTGATTCTATCTCTATTATCCTCTAAATATGCTCTATTGTAAAGCCCCGTCAATGTATCATGATAATATAAGTATTGTATCTTCTTTTCCCTTTGTCTGCGATCTGATATATCTACAAATGTTACAACTGCCCCTACGACTTTGCCATCTTATATCTGTGGTCGAACCCTATACTCCACATCAATTGGCTGACCATTAGCTTTCCAAAACACCTCATTGTCGACTATAAATGCTTTACCCTGATTCACAGATTGGTATATCTTACAATCGGATCTTAAATTATCATCTTTAAAAATCATTGCTAATTACACCCTATATGCTATACTTATATTGAGCTTTATCAATTATAAAATTTACATAGGAGGGTGTTTTATGCTAAAAGGTATATACTTTGCTTCATTACCGCAGGATCTGCCTTGGTCTGAAAGACTTGAACTTGCAAAAAAGGCCGGTTATGATGGTGTAGAGTTGACAACCATGGACGACCTAAATGAATGTAAAAAGGTCAAAAAAATAGCTGATGATATAGGTATTGCACTTCCAAGTGTTATGGATGCCATGCACTGGAAATGCCCCCAATCTAGCCCCGATGCAAACATTCGTCAACAAGGATTAGATAACCTTAAAAAGAGTTTAGAGACCGCATCTATTGTTGGTGCAGATACCATACTTCTTGTTCCTGGTGTGGTTTCGGAGGATGTGTCCTATGAAGATGCCTATAATCAAGCCCTTGAATCTATGGAAGATGTTAAAGCGTTGGCAGAAGAATATAAAATAGTTGTTGGACTAGAAAATGTATGGAATAAATTTCTCTTGAGTCCATTAGAGTTTAGAGATTTTTTAGATAAGGTAGATAGTGAATATATAAAAGCGTATTTTGATGTGGGCAATATAATCCTCTATGGATTCCCTGAACAATGGATATATACCCTAGGTGAGCGAATCCATAAAGTACATGTGAAAAACTTTCTAAGATCCACCTATACATTTACACACCTTCTATACGGTGATGTAAATTGGCCTAAGGTGATCAAAGCCTTAAGAGATATTGGCTATGACAGTTACTTGACTGCAGAGCTCCCAAACTATAATTATTGCAATGACCAGATGATCTATGATACTGCCCAGCATCTAGATCGAATAATACAACTATAGAAAATATAAAGTATTAGGAGGCAATAACCGATGGAAAGAATTAGAGTAGCTGTGGTTGGCTATGGCCAAATTGGCCCGGTTCATGTTAATAGATACAAAAAGATTCCAGATAAGGCAGAGGTAGTTGCCGTTGTAGATATAAATCAAGAAAGATTAGATCTAGCTAAAGAACAATATGGTATAGAGAGACTTTTAAAAGACTATAGAGAACTACTTACAATGGACGACATAGATGTAATAGATGTATGCATACCTACATTTGAACATCATGAGTTGGTACTTAAGGCAGCAAAACATGGAAAGCATGTATTTTGTGAAAAACCAATGGCTATGACCATGGAAGATGCACTTGAGATGGAAAAGGTATGTAAAGAAGCTGGAGTAAAGCTTCAACTTGGATTTGTAAGACGATTTGATAATGAATGGCTAAAGTTTAAAGAGATTGTAACCAGTGGGGAGCTTGGAAGGCCTGTAGTATGGAGATCTGCATCTGCTGGCGCCGGCGCTCCCAATCCTTGGTTCTTCCAAAGAGAGTTAGGCGGCGGACCATATATGGACGGCGCTGTTCACAACTATGATTTTGGAAACTTTATGTTTGGCAAAGTAAAGGCTGTAACCGCCAAAGGCGTATCTATACAGCCTGACAGAACCGCAGTAGATACCGGCATTGCACATATAGAATATGAATCTGGTGATGTATTGCAGATGATGTGGTCCTGGGGACTTAAGGCAGGCTCTTTTGGTGGTAGCATTCATGATGTATTAGGTGAAGATGGGGCGCTACTATTTAGAGCACCTAGGAAGGATCCCTTAGTAAAAGAGGATGAAGATATGGGCCAACTTACAATATCAAGACCAGGAAATGAGGAAGAAGTCTATACATATCCAAGGAATGATATGTTCGGCGATGAATTAGAACATTTTATTGACTGTGTTATAAACGATGAAGACCCAATGGTAACTGGCAAACATGGTCAAGAAGCTCTAGAGGTTGCGCTGGCTGTACTAGAATCCTTTGAAACAGAAAAGAAAGTATATCTATAAAATGTATCTATAAGAATAAGACCAATGGTCTACTTTTGTGTGGACCGTTGGTCCTTTTTTGTGAATCTCTACAAGGTAATCTATAGTTGTAGATTTATTTATTCTTATTCTGTTGCGCCTCATGCATATTGATGATATAATCTTCTCGGTAAATGAGCATAACCTTTAATTCAGTCCAGCGAGACTGAAAAGGGGAGCGTCAAAACTCTCCTTGGTACTCAAAATATAAGGAGGTTTTTTTATGAATGATGATTCTTCTAAGCTTTTAAGTACTTCTAAGGACGTTGTATTGGCCCTTCAGCATTTAATGGCCATGTTTGGTGCAACAGTACTAGTGCCAATGATCACTGGGCTAGATCCTTCAATAGCTCTTTTTACTGCAGGTATCGGCACCCTTATTTTTCATCTATGCACTGGGGGCAAGGTACCCGTATTCTTAGGCTCATCTTTTGCATTTATAGCTGCTATAGTAGCAGTTAGAGATTCTCACGGTGGCGATTTAGCCTTTGCACAGGGAGGTATACTGATTGCCGGACTTATCTATGTACTAGTATCATTTCTCATTAAAAAAATAGGATCTGAAAAACTCGAAAAGTTTTTACCGCCACAAGTCGTAGGCCCTATGATAATTGTAATAGGCCTTAGCCTAATTCCTACGGCTGTAGACATGGCATCTGAACATTTTCTAATTGCAGCTCTAACGCTTGCCATAGCACTTATTATAAATTTTATGGGTAAAGGCTTTTTCAAGCAATTGTCTATATTGGTAGCTATTATTGTGGGATATATAGTTGCATGGCGAGTAGGGCTTGTAGATATGGCCCCAGTTATTGAAAGTAAATTAATTTCTATGCCAAACTTTACACTACCTAAATTCAGCATCAGTGCAATCTTAGTAATCGCACCTGTGGTGTTAGCTGTGTTTATGGAACATGTAGGCGATATCACTACAAATGGGCAAGTTGTCGGTAAAAACTTTATAGAAGACCCGGGTCTTCATAAAACGCTCTTAGGAGATGGACTTGCCACAATGTTTGCAGCTATGGTAGGTGGCCCTGCAAATACCACCTATGGCGAAAATACAGGAGTGTTAGCTATCACTAAAAACTACAATCCAGCTATTTTAAGGCTTGCCGCTATATTTGCAGTACTGCTTGGGTTTATTTCAAAGATTGGAGCATTCCTTGGAACCATTCCCTCTTCTGTAATGGGTGGGATAAGTATAATGCTCTTTGGTATGATAGCCCTAATAGGTGTCCAAACTCTACAAAATAGCAAAGTTAAATTTGACATGCGAAATGTGATAGTTATGGCGACTATAATAATATTAGGCCTTGGTACAGGGCTTTTAGAATCCATATTTGACATAAAAATTGGGATACCTATTTCTGAGACAGATGCAATATCAGGTCTAAGTCTTGCAGCAATTGTTGGTATAGTATTAAACTTAATATTAAATAGTAATAGATCTAAAGCATAATCCTTTAACATTGAAAGGACTGCAACTATATATTTTTGCAGTCCTTTCAATAATCCCTAATATATATCTCTACATATACTCCCTTCGCATTCATGTTAAAAATATTAGCCGGATAACTCCTTTTTAAGTCTCTCTACTTCCTCTATTGACAATTCTGCGCCCTCTGCCACTTGCTGAATCGATAATCCCATCTTTAAAAAGTTTAATGCTGTTTTCTTTTTAGCTTCTGTCATACCTTGCTCTATCCCTCGTTCTATACCCTTTTGCATGCCCTTTTGCATGCCCTTTTGCATGCCTTTTTGCATGCCCTTTTGCATGCCCTTTTGCATGCCCTTTTGCATGCCCTTTTGCATGCCCTTTTGCATGCCCCTTTGCATGCCCCTTTGCATGCCCTTTTGTTCTGCAAAGGCTATCCTAGATTTTTCATCTAGCCTCGCTTTTTCCCTAGCATAATATTTCTGCCTTAATAGTTCATTTGCACTTACTTTTTCAAGCATCTCTTTTGCCATTTTAATTTTCTCACTCCTTTCCACCAGATCATCTATGACAGATTCTGAACCTTCCTGACCTGTGCACTTAATGAAAGTGAGCCACAACTCTATTCCCTCTAATTCTTTACTATTTTGCTTTTTCTCCATTTGCCTTTCAAACTTCTTAAGTTCTATATAATGAATTTCTAGATCATCAGTTAGCCTAAATCCTTCCTCTTCCTCTGTTATCCTATATATTGTATGATAGTTTTCTGTTTCGTCTATTAGATTAAAATCTAGTAGGTTTATAACTATGGATTTTCTTAAATTTGTGTAGGATTCTCCCTCGTTTATTGTCTCTGCATACATTTTTGACCAATAATATAAGCTACGTTTCCTAAAATCATCCACATTGTTTAATTGTACTTCTATGTTTATTCTCTCTCCAGTTTCTGTCTTTACCTTTAAGTCCATAATAGATCCCTTATCATCTGAATACTCTTGCAAGCTAAAAGGACTTAGATATATTATTTCCTCTATTCTATTTTTCCCTTTTAGCTTCAAAACCTCGTTTAAAAAGTCTATTAAAATTATTTTACTGTTTTTCTCATCTCTACCAAAT
This sequence comes from Clostridiales bacterium, assembly GCA_012799205.1. Classification (GTDB taxonomy): domain Bacteria; phylum Bacillota; class Clostridia; order Caldicoprobacterales; family Xylanivirgaceae; genus JAAZLT01. Next base: position 1,149 of record JAAZLT010000016.1, on the reverse strand, counting down.
AGGGCTTTAAAAACTAAATCGTTCAGTGGCTTAAGTAATTTAATCTCCATAATTATCACACCCCCATGACATTATTATATCCTATTTTCTCACAAATTTCATATTAAAATTTTAATTTATCGGTGGGTACTTCACATCTTTTTCCTTAACCCAAAGCTCAAAGGCTCCAGGGGTGAAGACTTTTACATAGCCCTTCGATCTTTCTTCTATACGCCCCCTTCGATCATAGTCAAGTACTTTGGGCTCCCGATCATCTTTATGAAATTCCCTAAGTTCATAATATGGGGTCCCCTCCTCAATATATATATCCCCCACTACCTTACGTCTATTTTTTTTAGTATATTCAGCTGTATGTCTCTTTTGTATCCATCCAATATCGTCTCCCGGAGTGTCATAAACTGGGAATCTAACTTTTAGCCACTCGGTTCTACCCACCTTAGTTTCATCTAATACTTCTACCAAGAAATGTTTGTAATCACCAGGCAAAACATCAGATTTTTTATCAGCATCCTCGTATATCGCCGCTTTTTTCTTTACCAATCTATAAGTTATAGCACTATCCATACTATATATCCCTATATATCCATCCCGATCTTCTACAATGTCCCTTTTCCAAATGCCGCTTTTTGAACCTATTGAAGCCAAGCCAACTATTAGAAGTATGCCAATTGCAATCCATACCAATGATTGATGCCTTTTCTCCATGATCACCTCGAGCCTCCTTTTAATATCTTTCTTGGATCTAGACATTCCTATAGGCATATATGTATATCTATCATTTTCTATAAGACTTGCAGTATGTATAAGTGTATTACCATATTGACGGCGCCTCTCTATCTCCCATGTCTTAGTGACCTCAAAATCGCAAGCTATCTCACAGTCTATTCTCATCCTATGCATTGCATACCATATAAGTGGGTTAAACCAGTGGATGCAATTTAACAATATAGCAGCGGCATTTATAATATTATCCCTCCGCTTTATGTGGACCAGTTCATGCATTATTGTATGATCTCTATTCTCCGGAGTAAGTGACTGATATATGTTTTTAGAAATAATTAGCTTCGGTTTTATAAACCCTATAACACATGGGGATATATTGTCATTTACACTCCAGTAAATATCTCTATTATGCCTTAATCCCATACG